>NZ_CP051144.1:2758343-3116687 GCF_012317385.1 Romboutsia sp. CE17 | reverse complement strand
CATATATTTCCTCTTAAAGCCTTCTTTATCTCATCTTCACTAGGATCATTATTAACATCAAGTAAAGCTTTTGCGCTTATTACCATTCCTGGAATACAGAATCCACACTGAACAGCACCTTGGCTTGAAAAAGCATATGCATAAACATCTCTTTCTCTTTCACTCAAACCTTCTATAGTTATTATATTTTTACCAACTAACTTTGCAGTAGTTAGTACACAAGCTTTTTTCGCTTGACCATCAACTATCACCATACAAGTTCCGCATGCACCCTCTGAGCAACCATTTTTTACAGAAGTTATATTCATATCTTCTCTTAAAAATGGTAATAGTTTTTTATTTTCTTTAGCAATAACTTTTTTATTATTTAATGTAAACTCAAACATATAAGTTATCCCCCTTAATTAGATGACCTTTTTAGGTATTTTCCTTTTGGTGATTCACAAATTATTTTTCCATTTCTACTAACTTCATTTCCTCTTAAATACACTCTATCTATTTCGCAATTTAATCTATAATTCTCATAAGGCGTATAATCCACATTTTGAACTTGTTCACTTGCTTTTATTACCTTAGTTTTGTTAGGGTTTAATACAACTAAATCGGCATCACTTCCAACTTCTATAGTTCCTTTTTGTGGATAAAGCCCATATATTTTTGCTGGATTTGTAGATAAAACCTCTACCATCTTGTTGATAGAAATCTTATTTGTGGATACTCCATATGTGTATAAAAGTCCTATTCTATGTTCTACCCCAGGTGAACCATTTGGTATCTTGCTAAAGTCATTGATTCCAAGCTCTTTTTGACCCTTATAATTAAAAGAACAATGATCTGTTCCTATAGTATCAATTTGATTTTCTTGTAAAGCTTTCCACAATATTGAGTTGTTTTCCACATTTCTAAGTGGAGGAGACATTACATATTTCGCTCCTTCAAACCCTTCTAGCTTATACTTATCTTCATCTAAAAGTAGATATTGTGGACAAGTTTCAACTACTACGTCTACTCCTCTTTGTCTAGCTTTAAGTACTTCTTCTAATGATTCTTTACAACTTAAGTGAACTACACATACTTTAGCTTTTGTAACTTCTGCTATTTTCATAAGCCTAGAAGTAGCTTCTAACTCTAAAATTGGTGGTCTTGATTCACAGTGGTATTGTGGGGATGTTTTGTTTTCTTTTAGAAGTTTATCTATAAGTTCACATACAAGATCCCCATTTTCACAATGAAAACCTATTATCCCGCCTATACTTTTAGATTTTTCTAATGCTTTGTAAATAACACTATCGTCAACTTGAAGGCTACCTTTATATGCCATATAAAGTTTAAATGAAGATACTCCCAACTCTACCATTTCATCCATTTCATCACAGACTGAATCGCTCCAGTCTGTGATTGCCATATGGAATCCATAGTCACAAAAAGCCTTATCCTTAGCCTTTTGGTGCCATTCTTCTAAACCTTCTTTTAAGCTTTTACCTTTACTTTGAGTTGCAAAGTCTAATATAGTAGTAGTTCCTCCTGCTATTGCTGCTTTTGTTCCTGTTGCAAAATCGTCAGCAGTTATAGTTGCTCCTGTATCTAAATCAAAATGTGTGTGAGTGTCTATACCTCCTGGTATTATATATGACCCTTTTACGTCAACAACTTCACAGTTTTCTGTATTTAGATTTTCACCTATTTCAACGATTTTTCCATCTTCTACTTTTATATCTGAGAAATAAGTTATTTTATCATTAACTATTCTCCCACCTTTTAATACTAGACTCATACAATCTCCACCTTATTTACAGCTTAACTCTAATGCTTTATAGCTTAACTCTAATGCTTTTTTTGGACATCTAGTTACACATAAACCACATCCAAAACACTTATCTTTATCTATTTCTAAAGTTTCGCCTACTTCTATTGCTTCATATACACAGCTAGCTTTACACTTCTTACATTTTATACACTTATCTTGATCTACTTCTGGAACTACTGCGTGTGTTCTAAACTCTCTTTCTTTTACAGTCTTATGAGCTAATCCTTTTATTTCATTTACATCTGAATATCCATGAGAATCTAAGAATTCATTTAATTCAGCTGCTATTTTTCCATATACCCCTGGACCTCTTAATATTGCCTCTGTACAGACTTGAACTGCACTTGCTCCTGCCATCATCATTTCAGCTACATCTCTTCCACAAGTTACTCCACCAACACCTATTATTGGTATATTAACAACTTGAGATGCCTCATATATACATCTTATAGCTAATGGTCTTATAGGCGCACCTGATAACCATCCGTAGCCTGTTTTACTTCCCATTATTGGATATCCACTATCTACATCTATTGCCATACATGGTCCAAATGAGTTTATCATAACAAGACCATCTGCTCCTGCTTCTTCTACTGCCTTAGCTATTGTTTGTATATCAGTATGAGGACTCATTTTCATAAATACAGGAACATCTAAAGCAGCTTTAGCAGCTTTTAATGCATTTACTATTGGTGCTACATCTGTCCCTACATAGTGAGTTGATAATTCAACTGCATCAGCGTAAGGTTTTACAAGAGGTGCAACTTTCTCTATATCTTCTGCTGTATAACCCATACTTACTATTACTGGAACACCAGCACTCTTAGCTTTTTGATATTCTTCCTTTATCCATTGCTCTTTAGGAAGTTCTGACCATAATTCTGTATTTAAAAATCCACTATTTGTAATTCCCATACATGGTCTTGGTACATCTGCAGGAAGTACTGATATTGTTTTTGTACATATACCTCCAGCTCCACCTTTTACAGCTTCTACACATAAATCTCCATCTTTTGCTCCTGGTCCTGCTGCCGTCATTATTGGATTACTAAATTCCATATCATATATTTTTATTTTAAGATTTGCCATTTTTTAAATCCCCCTAATTTTCATTATTTTAGTTTTTTTGAGTTACTTTTTCATCATTGTTAGATAATTTTTTCTTACCAATTTCATTAAAGAATATATTTAATAAAACTGCTGATAAACTTCCTGTTGTTATTCCACTATGGAATATTGTCTGTACCCAAGAAGGGAAATTATTATAAAAGTCTGGGTTTGCTAAAGGTATCATAGCTAAACCTAAACTAACTGCAACTATTACACCATTTTTTGTACCGTCATATTGAACTTTACTTAAAGTTCTTATTCCTCCAACTGAAACCATACCAAACATTGCAAAACCAACTCCACCAAGTACTGGCTTTGGTATTGCTCCAACTAAAGCAGCAAACTTCGGTATAAACCCTAGTACTAATAGCATTAATCCTGCATATATACCTACATATCTAGACTTCATTCCCATAAGACCTACAAGACCTGTGTTTTGTGCAAATGGAGTTATTGGGAAAGAGTTAAATATTCCTGATATAGTTGTTGATATTCCATCACCTAATAAAGCTCTTTTTATATTTTTTCCTGTTACTTCTTTATCTACCATCTCGTGAATTGCTATCATATTGCCTAATGATTCTGTCATCAAAACTAACATTATTAAACATAATGATAATACTGCTGATGGATCAAATATTGGCATACCAAATTTTAATGGTACATTTAAACTGAACCAGCTAGCTTCTTTAACTGATGTAAAGTCAACCATTCCAAATACACCTGCAACAGCTGTTCCTATTACAATTCCTAATAATATAGCTGCACTATTCCATATACCTTTTAAGTACTTAAATAGTAAAAGTGTAATTGCTAAAACAACTAATGCTAAAGCTAAATTTTTTGGTTCTGCTGCTTGAACCTTATTATCAGTTATCCATTTTATTCCTACTGGAAGTAAAGATACTCCTATTATTAAAACTACTGTTCCTGTAACAACTTTTGGGAAAAATCTTATCAATTTTTCAAATATAGGTGCTAGTAACATACAGAAAATACCTCCTGCAATTACTGCTCCAAATACCATTTTCATTGCTATACTAGGATCTGCTTGTGATGATGCAATTGATGTCATTGCTGCAACAGCTGCAAAGCTAGTTCCCTCGATTACCGGAATCTTAGCACCTGCAATATTTCCTAAACCTAAAGTTTGTATCAATGTTCCTACCCCTGCCATAAAAACACATGCACTAATTAAGAAAACTATACTACTGTGGTCTAGTCCTGCAGCAGTTCCTACCATCATAGGAACTGCTACTGCTCCTGCACACATTGCCATCACGTGCTGTAGTGAGAATATCCATGACTTAGATATCGGTAACCTCTCATCTACTGGAGCTATTATAGGGCTTTTTTCTTGAGACATTTTTTAGTCCCCCTTTTTTAATTTTTTTGAACTCTATTCCATAATTTACTACTGAATATTCTACTTTGCTCTAATATTTCATCTTCATCAACATTTACTAGCTTTCTATCTTTCATAACAACTTTACCATTTATAATAGTTGTATCTACACTTCTTCCACTTAATCCAAATATCATATGTCCACCTAAAGTATTTTCATTCATTGGTGTATGTGGTTTATAATCTACAACTATTACATCTGCATAGGAACCTTTTCTTATAATTCCTAAGTCATTTTTAAAGTAAGCTTTGGCTATTTTTTGATTGTTATCTATTAACATTTTTTGACTTTCCATAAATCCATATCTTGGATCACATAAATGATGCTTGTGTATTATATTTGCAACTTTTAAAGATTCAAGCATATCACTTGTGTATCCATCTGTTCCAAGTCCTACATTTATTCCTCTATTTAAGAATTCAATTACAGGAGAACACCCTACAGCATTTCCCATATTAGACTCTGGATTATGGACAACAAAAGTATTGCTATCTTTTAATAAATTCATTTCTGCATGATTTACATGTATACAGTGAACTGCAATAGTTTTATCTCCAAGTACATTGAAATCATTTAATCTTTCAACTACTCTTTTTCCATATTTGCCTAGATTATATTTAAGATCATCTATTCCTTCTGCTACATGAACGTGATATCCACTATCTAAGCCTTGCATCTCTTTTGCACATTTATCTAAAGTTTCATTAGATAAAGTAAAGGCCGCATGAAGACCAAACATACCTTTGAACATATCGCTGTCATCTTTAGAAGCATACTTTATGAAGTTAACGTTTTCTTCTATACCTTTGTCAGCAATTAACTTCCCATCTCTGTCTGATACTTCATAACAAAGGCAAGTTCTAATTCCTAGGTCTTTAGCTACATCATTGATTGTAAATAAGCTACCTTCAATTGCATTAGGGCTTGCATGATGATCAAATACTGTTGTAACTCCATTCTTTATACACTCTATATAAGTAGAGTAAGCACTATATTTCACATCTTCTAATGTAAGTTTTTTATCTAATGTCCACCATAAATTTTCTAGTATTTCCATAAAATTTTCCGATGGTTTTCCTGGAACTGCCATACCTCTTGCAAATGAGCTATATATATGCATATGTGAGTTTATAAATCCTGGCATTATTACTTTTCCATTAGCATCTATATATTCATAATCATGGTACTTAGCCTTCATATCATCAGTCGTACCTAAGTCCTCTATTATATTGCCATTAATAACCACACAGCCATCCTCAATATAAGGATTTAGGCTGTCGTGAGTTATTAATCTACCGTTTCCAATTAGCAGCATAGATTTTTACCCCCTTAAAACTTTTCCTGCTTTTATATGGCTATATTTACCTTCTTCTATTACGCAGTTTCCATTTATGATTACATAATCTATTCCTGTTGGATATTGCATTGAATTTATAAAGTCATCACATCCACTTACAGTATCCTTATCAAAAATAACTATATCTGCATAATATCCTTCTTTAAGCTCTCCTCTATTTTTTATATTAAAACTAGTCGCTGCTTTTTTAGTCATTTTACTAACAGCTTCTTCAAGTTCTAGTACTCCTAGATCTCTTACATATCGTCCTAATATTTTAGGGAAAGATCCGTATGCTCTTGGATGAGGTTTTCCTGCAAGAAGACCATCTGTACAAACATTTTGTTCTTCTCTTTTCATAAATCCTATAATATGCTCTTCTAATCCATAGAAATCTACCATTCCGACTGCATTTTCTTCTTCTAATAATAAATCAAAAGTTGCATCTAATGGATCTATACCTCTTATTTGACCTAACTCTAATAAGCTCTTGCCTATTGCAAATTCATTCTTTTTATTTTTAACACTAGTTACAAATATCTGATCTATACCTGCAAACTGTACAAAGTTATCCCATCCATCAATTCCATTTGCTATATCATCTTTCATTTTTTGTCTTTGCTCTTTATCTCTAAGCCTTTCTAATAACTTATCTGTTCCGCCAGAGTGAGCCCATGGAGGCAAGATTACACCTAACATTGTACTTCCTGCTGCATATGGATATTGGTCAAAAGATACTCTTATTCCTTCAGATTTTGCTTTTTCTAATAACTCTATAACCTGTGGTATATACTTCCAATTTTGCTTTCCACATACTTTAAAGTGTGAGAAGTGTACTTTTACACCTGATTTTTTTCCTATTTCTATTATTTCTTCCATAGAATCTAGGATAGTATCAGCCTCACTTCTTTGATGCACTACAAATACTCCATCATATTTAGCTACAACCTTACACATTTCTATAATCTCTTCAGTAAGTGAATAAGCGCATGGTATATATATAAGACCTGTAGATAAACCTATTGCTCCAGACTTTAACTCTCTTTCTGTGATTTCACACATTTTTTGAATTTCTTCCTTAGTAGCTGGTCTATCTTCTAGTCCCATAGCTTCCATTCTTATATTTCCGTGAGGAACTAAATATGTTTCATTCAGTCCAACTCCATTATCTTCCATCATCGATAAATAGTTATTAGTGGTTTCATATTCCCAGTTTATTTCATCGCTCTCCCCATCTAATCCAGCCAAATTTTTTCTCCATGGTGAGATGTATTCTTTAGGAAGTGGGGCCATAGATATTCCATCCTGACCCAATACTTCAGTCGTTATTCCCTGTCTTATTTTTACTTCGTTATAAGGATTAACTAATATTACTAAATCTGAGTGGCTATGAGTATCGATGAACCCTGGACATACAACTCTATCTTTTGCATCTATTATTTTGTCTGCATCTTCATTAATTTCAGGTGATATTTTCGCTATTTTATCATCTTCAATTAATAAATCTCCCTTAAATGCTTTAGTTTTATTTCCATCAACTATAAGTCCATGTTTTATTAAAGTTCTCAAAAAACCATCTCCTATTTTTTATAAACTGATTTTAGTATTTCATAATATCCTTTAGCACCTATTGCTAACTGATCTATTTCTATATATTCATCTATTGTATGAGCTAAATTTTCTCTAGAAGGACCAAATCCTATAGTTTTTATACCTGCTTCACCTGCATAGTGACTTCCATTTGTACAGAATGAATATTGAGTTATCTCTGGATCTATTCCTGCATTTTTTAACCCTTTATATGCAGCTTGCACAAATTCATCATTTTCATCATATAACCATCCTGGGAAGAATCTTTCACCTTCTATTACATTGCCTGTGTAGCACATTTCTTTTCCTATTGCATAAGAAACCTTAGCTTGTAATTCTGGATCTTCTTTCATCATTTCATCTAATAAATCCTGTATTGGAGCTATGACAGATTCTTTTGTTTCTCCAACTAATAATCTTCTATCAAAAGTTGCCTTACAGTAATCAGGCACAACCGATGCCCCTGGATATGGAGATGATTTTATATCAGTTAAAACTAATATTCCTTCACCTAATACTGGATGAGTTGGAGGCACTAATTTTTGAATTCTATCTATTATTTTACTCATCTTATAAACTGCATTTATACCCTTATGAGGATTAGCTGAATGAGCTGGCTTTCCAAAAGTCTCAACTACTATTTCCCCCCTACCTCTTTGACCTATTTTTAAGTTTAATTCTGAAGATTCACCTATTACAACATAATCAGGTTTTACAGCTTCACTTATTTTTCTTGCTGCTACCCCTTCAAATATTTCTTCATGAACAACACCTGCTACATAAAGCTCTCCTTCAAAATCTTTGTTAGTATCTTTTGCAAAATATGATACTGCAGCCATCATAGCACTTACTTGACCCTTCATATCAGAAGTTCCTCTTCCATAAATCTTTCCATCTTTTATTAATCCTTCAAAAGGTGGAACACTCCATTTACTTTCATCAGGAACTGGAACTGTATCTATATGTCCATCAAATAAGATCTTTTTACCTGGTTTATTTCCTTTTATACAACCTATTATATTTCCATATTCATCTCTAAACCAACTATCAAAACCTAATTTTTCAAAATTCTTTTCTATAGCTTTAACTACATCTTCTTCTTGACCTGAGTAACTAGGATTCTTAATTAAGTCTTGGCAAATTCCTATTAACTCTTGTTTTCTAGCTTCATTTAACATATTTAGCTACCCCCTATTTTTTTGATATTTAAAATTACTTCTATATAAATTTATTTATATACTTGGACATTCTCCATCCCAAACTATACTCTTGTATTTATCTGGGTCAGTGTCTCCTTCAGTACTTATTAATAAAACCTTAGAATTTTCATCTAACTTTAACTCTTTTCTTAAATCAGCTAAATTTTCATCTTGCATTATACATGCTAAAATACCTGTAGTAACTGCTCCTGATTCACCTGATATTACTTTTTCATCGCCTCTTAATGGATTTCCTAAAATTCTCATACCTTTTGCAGATACCCAGTCTGGTGCAGATATAAAGGCTTTTGAATAATTCTTAAGTATTTCAAATCCTATAGTATTTGGCTCTCCACAAGCAAGACCTGCCATTATAGTTTGCATATCTCCACCTACAAATCTTGGCTTTCCATCTCCTGCCTCTGCAGATTTATAGAAACAGTCAGCCTTATCAGCTTCTACTACTACTGTTATTGGACAATCTTCAAATTTTGCTGCCATATATCCTTGAACAGCACCTGCTAAAGATCCAACTCCAGCTTGAACAAATACATGAGTAGGTCTATCTACTCCATATTCTGCTAATTGTTCTACCGCTTCCTTAACCATAGTTCCATATCCTTGCATTATCCATGCTGGAATATCTTCATAACCTTCCCAAGCAGTATCTTGAACTACTAATCCTCCTATTTTTGCAGCTTCTTCAGTTGCAAGTCTTACTGCATCATCATAGTTTAGATCAGTTATACTAGCATCCGCACCTTCAGCTTTGATATTATTTAATCTTATTAATGAAGATCCTTTTGGCATATATACTACAGATTTTTGTTTTAATTTATTTGCTGTCCATGCAACGCCTCTACCATGATTACCATCTGTTGCGGTAAAGAAAGTTATATCTCCAAGTTCATTTCTTACTTCATCAGATATTAATTTTTCATATGGAAGTTCTGATATGTCCTTTCCTAATTTATCTGCCATATACTTAGCCATCGCAAAAGATCCTCCAAGAACCTTAAATGCATTTAATCCAAATCTATATGACTCGTCTTTTAAATATACTCCTCCTACACCTAATAAATTCGCTAAATTTTCTAAATTAACTAGTGGAGTTTTTTCATATTGAGGAATACTCTCATGAAATCCCTTTACTTTAGATATTTCATTATCATTTAAAAATTCTATTCCTTTTTGTTTTTCATTATCATCTGCTTTTGGCAGTGTGTTTAATTTCCATTTTATTTGCTCCATACAATATCTCCTTTTGAAAGTTTTTATTTATTTTTATACATTTTTAATTAAAGCAATTTGTGTGCCAAAATTAATATTTTTAATTAATAAAAATTATTTCGTTGTAATTACTATATTTGAAACATTTTAAGAAATTATATCTCATTTATATTTATATCGATGATAAAAAAATAACAAAAAATAATTCTCAATCTGGGAAACTTTCCCAATTTGAGAATTATTTTTTGAGAATTTTATAATTTTAACCTTCTTCTAACTTTCTATATAAAGTTGCTAATCCTATTCCAAGATTTTTAGCTATATCTTTTTTTGTCTTGGTATCTCTACCATATCTGTCTAATAATTTATTTATATATATTAATTCTAAGTCTTTAAGAGATAATATTTTACCATTATTTAAATCAATCTGTTCCTCTATATTTATACACATATCACTATAATTTTCGTTCTTAGATTCTTTAAGTTTGTTATTTTTGTAATAATTTAATATATCTACTGGAAGCATATCTTCTATTATAATTCCATCTTCTCCGACTAAATTCATCATATACTCAACTGCATTTTCTAATTCCCTTATATTTCCCGGCCAATTGTAATTTTTTATCATTTCTATGACTTTTTTATCAATTCTTACATTAGAAATTCCTAATTCTTTAGAGTATTTAGATATAAATGAATTCATTATATCATCTATATCATCTACTCTCTCTCTTAATGGAGGAAGATTTATTGGTATAACGTTTAGTCTGTAATATAAATCTTCTCTGTATTTGCCTTCATTAACTAATTTTAATAAATCTTTATTAGTAGCAGATATAACCTTTATATCTAAATCTATAAGTTTATTAGACCCTACCCTTGCAAATTTTCTTTCTTGTAATACCCTTAATAATTTTGCTTGTAAGTGTATTGATAAATCACCTATTTCATCTAAAAAAATTATACCTTCATTGGCTAACTCAAATTTCCCTATCTTACCACTACTACTAGCACCACTAAATGCTCCTTTTACATATCCAAAAAGCTCACTTTCTAATAAGTTTTCAGGAATAGCAGCACAATTTATTGCTATAAAAGGTTTATCACTTCTATTTCCTTCAGCATGTATAGCTCTAGCAATTAATTCTTTTCCAGTTCCACTTTCTCCAGTAATCAATACTGTGGAATTTGATTTTGCTAATTTTTTAATTCTATTTTTGACCTTGCACATAATTTCGGAATTTCCAATTATAGAATCACATTTACTTACTCCCCACATAGAATTTGCATAGTCTTTTTTCTCATTTCTATCTTTTAAAATCTTGTCAAAAATTATAATCTTATCATAATTCTTTATGTAAGGATATACAGGTATTATCTTTGCGATTGTGTTATATATTTTGTTATTTATATCTATGTTAATTACTTCCTTATTATTAGTTGATTTTTCATAGTTAACTATGTTTAACTCTAATCCAATACCATTATTTTTTAAATCAAAAGATGTATTTGCTTTATTATTTATATAAGAAATTTTATTTTGACTATCTAAGATAACTATACTTTTATCCACATTATTAATAATCTCATGTAGCAATACCATTTTTTTATTATTATTTTTATTAACTTCAACTTCCTCTATTTTTAAAGAAATTAAATCACATATATTTCCTATAAAAGGTAAATAAGAATCTATTTTTTCTTTTATATCTATTTTCTTCTGTGGATCAGTAGTTATAGCGCCTATTACACCTAGAGTTTGACCTTTATATTTTATAGGAACAGCTATAATAACTTTATTCAAACATTTTTGTATATTATTACATCTATTACAAATTGAGTTGCTTTCTATATCTAAAACGACAACCTCTCTTCCAGTTTCAAGAACTTGGCTATATATATTTCCTCCTGAAATAACGCTTTCATTAACTTTATTCTTATAAATCCCACTTCCATTTAATCTAATTAATTTGTCATCTACTATTTCTATATCTATATTTAGTATGCTTGATATGATTTTGGTGTGCTTTTCTAAGTAATTTTGAAATGGTTTTAACTTACTCTCCATACTTTATCCCCCTATATTACCATTTGATCAGGTAGTAAAATTATTCCACTTTATATTTAAAGATCTATAATCATATTTAATATACATTCTATAAAATTGACTTAGATAAAATTAGGCTTATCTTATAATTTAATATTCTAAGACAAACCTAATTTATTAACTTATATATTTCTATTATATACCTTACATATTTTGTAATACTTCTATTAATTCTTCTTCCGTATAATTATATTTTCTATTACAGAACTGACATCCAACCTCTGCCTTTTTATCTTCTTCTATTATTTCTGCTAGAGCTTTTTTACCTATCGCAACTAATGCATTTTTTACCTTTTCTTTTGAACATTCACATTCAAACTTAACTTCACATTTATCTAGTATTTTAGGGTCTAATCCATCTAATACAATTTTTAATATGTCTTCAGGAGTATTACCTTCCCTTAACATATTAGTTATTGAAGATAATTTTCCTATGTTTTGTTCTAATTTTGCTATATTTTCTTCTTCTGCATCTGGCATTAATTGAATGATAAATCCACCTGCATGTTCAACTTCATCACTTCTTGTAAGTACCCCTAAAGATACTACTGATGGAGTTTGTTCAGATAATGCAAAATAGTGAGTAAAATCTTCTGCAATTTCACCACTAACTAATGGATATGATCCATTATAAGGTTCTCTAAGACCTATATCTTTTATCACTTTAACATGTCCATTAGTACCTACTGCACCTGCCACATTTAATTTTCCATTTGGATAATTTTCAACTTCTACATATGGGTTAGTTACATAACCTTTTACATGACCTTTTGAATCAGATGTAACTAATATAGTTCCTATTGGACCTCCACCTTTTATGATAACAGTTACTTTATCATTTTCGTTTTTCATCATTAATCCCATCATTGATGTTGCTGTTAAAGTTCTTCCTAATGCAGCCGTTGCAACCTTACTAGTTTCATGTAAACTTCTAGCCTCTTCTACTAAGTTTCTAGTTGTCGCTACAAATGCTCTTATTTGACCATTTCCAGCTGTTGCTCTAATTACATAGTCTTTCATTTTGTATTCCTCCGATAAAAATCCTAATTATTTTTTGCATACAAAGAATATTCTTTCACTGTCATTTTTAGGACTTTCGAAAGTAAAATCTCCATATGTTTTAATTTTATTGAACCCTACTTTCTTAAGTAAACTTATTATTTCTTCTTCTTTATAAGCTCTCTGTAAATGAGTTTCTTCGAATCTATCAAATCTTTCGTCATCTTCATCTCTTATAAAGAATGCTAGTTCCATCTCAACTAAGTTATCTACTTCATCAAAGTAATTTTGCCACATATATGCTATATCTTCTCTATTTTCACCATACATGTTGTTACCTAATACAGTCGATAGTTTATAGAATGAGCTTATGTCGAATATAAATAGTCCATCTTCCTTTAATAACTCATGTGATTTGGCAAATACATTTTCTAAGTCTTCATCATAAGTTATATAATTAAATCCATCACAAGCACATAATATACAATCTAAATTTGGTACATCAAAATCTAACTCTGCTATATCTTGTTGAAGAAGTACTAATTCCACACCTTCTTCTTCGCCTTTTTCTCTAGCTACGCTAAGCATTTCTTCAGATATATCTATGCCTGCTATATCATAATTTTTCTTAGTTAAAGGTATAGTTAAATTACCTGTACCACAAGCTAATTCTAATATATTTTTAACTTTTGACCCTTCACTTTTTATTATATTTTCTATATAGTCAACCCATCCATCATAATCAACTTCATTCATAAGTTCATCATAGACAAATGCAAAATCTTTATATTGATTCATCCTCTTTGTTTTTGTCCTCCATCATCTTTTTCTTTTGCTTTTTTCGTGATGTAAGTATTCCACCAATTCTACCTGCTTCTTTTGCTGTAAGACCAGCCCATCCACGTTCACTGACCTTATCTAGTAAACCCAATTCTGATGCTATCTCATATTTCATTATATCATTATCTGTCAATGGCTTAGGATTCTTTTTAGCTCCTTTTTTAGTTTTCTCACACTTTTCTATTAATTCTTTAGTTAATTTATTATTATCCATAAAAACACCCCTTCTTTTTTGTATTTTTGTCATATAGACGAAATTTATACAAAATAAAGGGGTTACTTTTTTTAATCTATCGACTTTTTGTATCTTAATAAGTTTATATATATTTCTAAAGCATCTAAGAATATCTTCTCATCAAAGTTAAATTTAACATTGTGAAGACCATTCACAAATCCTTTTTCTTCATTCTTAGATCCTAGCATAAAAAATAAACCTGGTACTTCTTTTTGATAATATGAAAAATCTTCTGAAATCATTAAAGGATCTAGTTTTATAATTTTATCTGAATCTATAATATTTATAAACTCTTCATATAAATCTTGGTCATTATTAACAGCTGGATAAAAATCTCTTATTTCTAAATTTATTTTGCAATTATATGTTGTTTCATATCCTGATATTATTTCCTTTAGCCTTTCTTTCATAATACTATATGTTTTAGGTTCAAATGTTCTCATAGTACCTTCAAGTCTTGCAGTTTCTGCTATTATATTTCTCACAGTACCTGCACTCATTTTACCTACAGTTACTACTGCGTTATCTATAGGGCTTATATTTCTTGATACTATAGTTTGCATGCTATTAATTATACTTGATGCGATCACTATAGCATCTATACCATTTTGAGGCATTGCACCATGAGCACTCTTTGCATATATATCTACATCAAACTCTCCCGCTTGTGCAAGAAAATATCCATCTCTAACTCCGACATATCCTTCTAGAATTTCTGGATATATATGTAGTCCATATATCTCGTCTACATTATAATCTTTTAATACACCTAGTTTAATTAATTCTTCTGCTCCACCAGGACCTTCTTCTGCCGGTTGAAATATAAAAACTATATTATCATTTAGCTTACTTTTATTATCATTTAAGTATTCTATCAATCCTAATAATATACTCATATGTCCATCATGGCCACAAAGGTGTTTTACACCATCATCCGTACTTAAAGCATCTATATCAGATCTAAATGCTATTGTTTTTTTAGGATTTTTTCCTTTTATTATACCTACTACACCTGTTTCTAAATAAGTATTATATTTTATTCCTAATTTATTTAAATAATCTCTAATATACTTTGATGTTTTGTATTCTTCTTTTCCTATCTCTCCAATATCATGCAATTTATATCTATGCTCTTTAACTCGATTAAACAAATATTTTACTTCTCCCATTTTAAATCTCTCCCCTAAGTATAATATATTAATTTAATGAATATTTTAAATATATAATATGTTACCTATAATCACCTAGCAAGAGAAGAAGTGCTTAGCTAATCCACCTTTTGCTGTTTCTTTATATTTATCCATCAAATCAATTCCTGTTTCTTTCATAGTTTCTATAACTTGATCTAATGTTATAAAGTGGCTTCCATCAGTTAGTAGTGCATAATTTGCTGAGTCTAATGCTCTTTCAGCTCCAATTGCATTTCTTTCTATACAAGGTATCTGTACATAACCATAAACTGGGTCACAAGTCATGCCCAAATGATGTTCTAAAGCTATTTCTGCAGCATATTCTATTTGTTCTATAGTTCCACCTTTTAGGTATGCAATAGCTGCTGCTGCCATTGAGCAAGCTGCTCCTACTTCACCTTGACATCCAACCTCAGCTCCTGAAATAGATGCGTTATGTTTTATAAGATTTCCTATTAATCCACCTACTAATAAAGCTTCATTTATCTCTGTATCTGTATACGAACTATGTTCTTGTAAGCTTAAAAGAACACCTGGCACAACTCCTGCTGATCCACATGTTGGAGCTGTAACAATTATATTCCCTGATGCATTTTGTTCAGATACCGCTAAAGCATATGAAAATAGCATAGTAGTAAATTTATTTGATTCTAAGTATTTTTCATAAAAATCTTTTGCTCTTCTTTTTAATTTTAATTTTCCTGGTATAACCTCTGTAGCTTCTAATCCTTCTTTTATTGATTTTTTCATAACTAATCTTATATTATCTATATAATCTAAAATGTCTTCATCTTCATGATCTAAAATATAATCTAATATAGTTTTATTATTTTCTTTACACCAATTAATTATTTCCGCCATTGATGTTATTGGATAAGTTTGACTCTCATCTATATTTTTTTCATTTTCTTCTTTAATAGTTCCTCCACCTATAGAAAATACTGTGTATTCATCAACTATATTTTTATTTTCATCTAATGCTTTAAACGTCATCCCATTTGGATGAAATTCTTTAATTGTATCTGGTTCCCAAATAAATTCAACTTCTTTTGGTTCTAAAGTTTTCTTTATAATATAATCAGTTAAATGTCCTTCCCCTGTTGCTGCTAAACTACCATATAATTCAACTCTAAAGCTAGCTGCGTTAGGATTTTTTTCCTTAAATTTTGTTGCAGCTCGTTGAGGACCCATAGTATGAGAGCTTGATGGTCCACAACCAATTTTATATAGTTCCTTTAAAGTATCCATTAGAATTCCCCCTTTTATTGTAAAAAACTTATGCTTCAAATTAATTATATCTTTTTATAGTATGCTTAGATATATATTCTTAATAAAATTTTCAGTTGCTTTTTTTAATTTTATCTACTAGAATTATACTAAATTTAACGATCTATTAACCTATAGTAGAGGTGCTGTAATTATTATTATCTAATTGTAGCTGGCAAGTGTAGATAATTAGAGAAAGGAATTATAGCCGAAGATATATCTTGGCAAAGGTATTTTCTGGGATTGTATAGAATATATACAATACTGTCACTTATTTTTTAAGTGTTGGGCTACAAGGTTTACTTTGTGTTATAAAAAAACGTACAAGGTATTCCTTTGTACGTTTTTTAATTGTATGTATTTTATATAGCTTTAATAAATATATATTACTGGGGTGATTAAAATGAAAAAAATAAATTTAGCAATAGTTGGTGCTACTGGCATGGTTGGGAGAACTTTTTTAAAAGTATTAGAAGAAAGAAACTTTCCAATAGAAAATCTTTATTTATTCTCTTCTGCTAGATCAGCAGGTTCTGTAGTAAAGTTTGCAGGAAAAGATTGTGTAATAGAAGAGTTAACAGAAAACTCATTTGATAGAGATATACAAATAGCGCTATTCTCTGCAGGAGGTTCTATAAGTGAAAAATTCGCTCCTATTGCAGCATCTAAAGGAGTATTAGTTATCGATAATTCTAGCCAATGGAGAATGGATCCTAACGTTCCATTAGTTGTTCCAGAGGTTAATCCCGATGCAATTAAAGAACATAAAGGAATTATAGCCAACCCAAATTGTTCTACAATTCAAGCCGTAGTTCCATTAAAACCACTTCATGAGAAATATAAAATAAAAAGAGTTATATATTCTACGTACCAAGCTGTTTCAGGATCTGGTCTTAAAGGAGTTAAAGACTTAGAAGATGGCATAAAAGGTGAACCTAACAACTTCTATCCTCATCCTATTGCATATAACTGTCTACCTCATATAGATGTATTTACCGATAATGGTTATACAAAGGAAGAAATAAAAATGATAAATGAAACTATGAAAATTTTCAATGACTATGATATAAAAGTTACTGCTACTACAGTTAGGGTTCCAGTCAAAAACTGTCATAGTGAATCTATAAATGTTGAGCTTGAAAAACCATTTGAACTTTCATCTATTGTTAATGATTTAAAAAATATGGATGGTGTTGTAGTTGTAGATAACCCTGATAAACTTGAATATCCTACAGCAGTTGATACTAACGGTCATAATGAAGTTTTTGTAGGAAGAATAAGAAGAGATTTTAGTGTAGATAATGGAATAAACTTCTGGTGTGTTGCGGATAACATAAGAAAGGGTGCTGCAACTAATGCAGTTCAGATAGCTGAGTTAGTATTAAAATATAATTTAGTTTAGGGGGAATCTTTATGATATTTAAAGGGTCTGGTGTTGCATTAATAACTCCATTTAATGAAGATGGTAAAGTTAATTTTGAAAAATTAGGTGAATTAGTTGAGTTTCATATAGAAAATAATACAGACGCTATAATCGCTTGTGGCACTACTGGTGAGGCTAGTACTCTTGATGACGAAGAGCATCTTGCTGTTATTAAATATGTTATAGATAAAGTTAACAAAAGAATACCAGTTATAGCTGGTACTGGTGGTAATGACACTAACCACTCTATTTATATGAGTCAACAAGCTGAGAAACTTGGAACAGATGCACTATTAGTTATAACTCCTTATTATAATAAGGGTAATAAATCAGGCATAAAAAAACACTTTGAAGCTATAGCTGCTAGTGTCAAAATACCTATAATAATGTATAACGTTCCTGGAAGAACTTGTGTAAATATGTCACCTTCACTAGTAGCTGAACTTGCAAAACTAGATAATATAGTTGCTATAAAAGAGGCAAGTGGGGATTTAGCCCAAGTTGCAGAGATAGCTAGATTAGTTCCAGATGATTTTGCTATTTATTCAGGTAATGATGATAGCATACTCCCTTTATTATCACTAGGAGGCCATGGAGTAATCTCTGTTCTTGCTAATATTTGTCCGAAAGAAACTCATGATTTAGTATATAAATTCTTTGAAGGTGATTTAGAAATTTCTAGAAAGTTACAACTTGAAATGAAACCTTTAATAGATGCTTTATTTATAGAAGTAAACCCAGTCCCTGTAAAAACTGCTGCTAATTTATTAGGTTTTGATGTTGGAAATTTAAGGTTACCATTAGCTGAAATGGATTCTAAAAATATAGAAGTTCTGCAAAGAGAATTGATCAACTGGGGTTTAAAGGTACAGGAGGGAACATGTTAAAAGTTATAATAAATGGATGTAGTGGAAAAATGGGTAGAGTTTTAGCTAAGTGTGTTATTGAAGATCCAGAATTAGAATTAATTTGCGGTGTTTCTTCTAATAACACTGATGATTTAAACTTTAAAACTTATACCAATTTTAATGATATAAAAGAAGTTGCTGATGTAATTATAGATTTTTCTCATCATTCAGCTTTAAATGAAGTTTTAAGATATAGTGTGGATACTAAAACTCCATTAGTTATAGCTACAACTGGATATAATGATGATGAATTAAATAAAATTTATGAAGCTTCTAAAGTTATACCTCTATTCCATTCTTATAATATGTCTTTAGGAGTAAATATTTTATTAAGATTAGTAAAACAAGCAGCTAAAGTATTAAATGATTTTGATATAGAGGTTATAGAAAAACATCACAATAAAAAAGTAGATGCACCAAGTGGCACTGCTGTTATGATAGCTAATGCTATTAAAGAAGTTCTACCTAATGTTGAAAACAATTATGGTAGATATGGTCGTGAGGCTAAAAGAAAAGAAAATGAAATAGGTATCCATGCTATAAGAGGTGGCACTATAGTCGGTGAACATGATGTTATTTTTGCAGGTCATGATGAGATAGTTGAAATTAAACATACTGCTCAATCTAAAGATATATTTGCTAAAGGCTCTATTGTTGCTGCTAAGTTCTTAGTTTCACAAAAGCCTGGATACTATAATATGGATAATATGTTTTAATTAAGGCATTACTAAGGGGGATTCAACTTATGATAAATTTAAATGATGCTTATGAAATAGCTAGATTTATAAAAGAAGCTGACAAACAAACACCAGTTAAGATTTATGTATCTGGAAAGCTTTTAAATTTTAAGAAAAATGATAAATTTAAGGTATTTGGATCTAATGGTTCATATACTTTAATTGGAGATTACAAAACAATAATGAAAGAACTTGAACCAAAACAAAATCATATTGACGATATTCATATTGACTATGATAGAAGAAACTCAGCAATTCCTCTATATAACTACTTACATGAAGATGCAAGAATAGAACCTGGTGCCATAATAAGAGATATGGTTACTATTGGTAAAAATGCTGTAATTATGATGGGAGCTATCGTTAATATCGGTGCTGTTATTGGTGAAGGATCTATGGTGGATATGAATGCAGTAATAGGAGCTCGAGGAATAATAGGTAAAAATGTTCACTTAGGAGCTTGTTCTGTTATTGCTGGTGTTTTAGAGCCACCTTCTGCTACTCCTGTTGTCATAGAAGATGACGTTATGATAGGAGCAAATTGTGTTATTTTAGAAGGAGTTAAAGTTGGAAAAGGTGCTGTTGTAGCAGCTGGATCAGTAGTAACTAAAGATGTTGAACCAAATGCTGTAGTAGCGGGGTCTCCTGCTAAGGTAATTAAGTTTAAAGACGAAAAAACGACTTCTAAAACTATAATAATGAATGATCTTAGAGAACTTGATTAGTTAAAAAAGCCGATTAATTCAAACTTGAATTAATCGGCTTTATATATATAATTTACTTCATGAATGTTGCTCCATCTAAAGATTGGATAACTTCTGCATTTGGCATATTTCCAACTGCATAAAATGTGTATATTCTACCTGGGTTTATTGTCACTTGATTTTGAAGAAGTTGCTTATTAGTAACAGCTTCATTTACATTTACTGCATAAGTTCTTGCAGGTAATGGTATATATTCCGTTATATCTTTATATTTTACATTACTAAATATTTCTTGACCATCCACAGCTATATTTACTGCAGGTGCATTTGGTGATAGATGTACTACTCTAACTTTAGAATTATTTCCACTAACGATTTCTGTTTCCTCAACTACTGGTATTAACTCTATATTTTTACCATCACCTACTATTGCAATTGTAACTAACTCATTAACTTTTACATTTATACTTTGAGTCACTATAGGATTTTCTCTAGTATCCTCTAAATACACCGTAACTGTATAATTTCCTTCTGGTATATAAACATAAGGACTAAACTCTGTAAATTCTAATCCCTTATAAAATGGAGTACCATTTATATAAATATCTACTTCTTCACCATCTGGTACTGCATGAAGAAATCTAACTAAAGAATATTTTCCATTCCAATTTCTCACAATACTACCCCCTATTCATGTAATACTACTATCATAATATTGATTTTATAATGATTTTGATACAACAAATGCCTCTCATTAATCAACTAAATATTAGAATCTAGCTAATCTATAAGAGGCTATTTTTTTTAATTATATATTTGTATCTCTAATCTCGATTTCTGTACCTTCAGGAGCCTTAATCTTAAATAATCTACCATCTTCTACATCGTAAATAACTACGCCATTTTTAATCTTAAATTTATTATAACCCAACTCTATTATCCTTTTATATTCAGCATCTATATCCTCTACTAAAAAGCACATATGAACAATCCCTTCATTTAAAGAGCTCCATTTATTAAAAGTATTTCCTTTTTTAGCTGTCTGAAGTTCAATCATAAAATCATCAAGTTTTAGCCATGTATTAAAATCTCTACCATGAAAACCAACAGTCTCCTTAACAACTTCAAACTCCATGATATCCCTATAAAAAGCTAAAGACTCCTCATATTTATCAGTTTGAATACAAACATGATGCATAAATTTTTTACTCATAGATATATCTCCTTTAATTTTTTATCTTGCTTTATATTTATATTTTTTAATTTAAAAAGAGGTTATTTTGAGAAGTGAAATCACTCCTTAAAAAACCTCTAATTAAATACTATCTATCTTCATTTGTTACATTGAATACATATGGAACATTTCTATAGTAATCACCATAATTTAGTCCATATCCAACAACGAACTTATCTTCTATTGTGAATCCACAGTAGTCAGGTACTAATTCAACCTTTCTTCTACTTGGCTTATCTAATAACACACAAGATTTTATACTAGCTGGATTCTTAGCTTTTAAATGTTTCATTACAAAATCCATAGTAAGAGCACTATCAGTTATATCATCTACAACTAGTACATCAAATCCATTTAAATCTGTATTTATATCAGATACTACTTTTACTGTTCCACTACTTTCTTCTCCATGTCCATAGCTTGCAGTTGTCATAAACTCTATTCTAACTGGAACGTTTATTTGTCTAACTAAATCCGCACAGAATATAAAGCTTCCTTTTAGTAAAGATACTACTAATAAGTTTTTATCCTTATAATCTTCTGATATTTGTGCACCTAACTCTTTTAATCTTTCATCTATTTGTTCTTTAGAGCATAAAACTTCCCATTTTTTAGTTTCTATATCCATAATGTAACCTCCACTTCTAATGATGATAAATCCATTTTATAAGAGATTAGTATCTTTTGCAAGGAGGATTTAATTTACTTTATTCATCTCATCCATTACATTTATTATAACTTTATCAGTAACTGACATTCCTTTATCACTTATTTTTCCTAAGTTTTGTATACTTTCTTCTACTTTTGATCCAACAATTCCATTCATCGCTGGAACATGACATCCTTGCTTAGCTATTATAGCACTTTGTACTGCTGCTGATGCTGCTGACGCTAATTTTAAAGCACATCCTGCTTTAGCTCCGTCACAAATCATTCCGCTTAAATTAGCTACCATATTTTCTATAGAGCTTTCTATTTGCTTTATATCTCCACTCATTAGCCAAGATATTCCTGCTGTTGCTCCAGTTGAAGCTGCAACACCGCAACCGCATACCGCAGATAATCTTCCTGTAAAGTTTTTAACATAAGCTGTAATTAAATGAGATATAGCTAGAGATCTAGCAAGTTTTTCTTCACTTTGAGGGAATTTTTTATTATAAGCTACTATTGGTAGTATAGCTGTTAATCCATGATTACCACTTCCATTAGAACTCATGACTGGCATTTTTATTCCAGCCATCCTAGCATCAGATGCAGCTGCTGTTATCATCATAGCTTGATTCATTAAATCATCACCTAGAAGACCCTCTTCCATAGATTTTTTTATTCCATAACCTACACCAATTCCTACTTTTTCTTTTAATCCAACTTCAGCTATCTCTTCATTCATAGATATACCATCTAATAAAAATTTAATATCTTCAAAATTAAGCTTTTCAATATTTTCAACCAATTCCTTTATAGTTATACTATCCATTATATTTTCTTGCTTTTCAGTTGTCTGAGTATTCGTATTTTCTTCTTCTTTGTTTAATATAACTTCTCCATCTTTTTCTAAATAAACAAAGTTGTCATGTTTAGTTCTTATTATGACTTTTGAACTATGATTTGCGCCTTTTAAACTTACTTCTATATATACTTTTTCAGTTGTATCTAATGGTGATATATCTATATGATTATTATCCATATAGTTTTCAGCACATTTAACTTGATTTTCATCTAAAGTTTCTAATACTTGTAATCCATTTTCTGAATGACCACCTAAAATACCCATAGCAGCAGCTATTTTTAATCCTAATCTATCTGTACCTGGTATTCCAACACACATACCATTCTTATATACATTTGGGCTTAATAATATTTTATTCTTTAAAACTTCTTCTCCCAATAACTCTTTTGCCTTTGCGCATGCTAATGCTACTGCTACTGGCTCTGTACATCCTAAAGCTGGTTTAACTTCTTCCTTTAATATATTTATTAAGTTTGATCTTATATCTCTCATAATAATATCCTCCTAAAGAATTTTATTTAAATTACTTATTCATACTTTCTTTAATCTAAATTTAATTTCATATATAAATATAGCAAAATCTATGCCATTTTTCATATAAAATTATTTTTTTTATCAAACGTGTAATTTACTTCATTCTCATAGGAGAATATACTATTATTTTTTTATGAAAACTATTTTTTAACTATGTAAAATCTCAATCTAATATAAAATAGTCTCAAAATGAGATTTAGTATCACTTTGAGACTATTTTATATTTTTCTAATTTTCTATATAAAGTTGCCCTTGATATACCTAGAGCCTTTGCCGCTAATTCTTTATCTTTTTTATAATCTTTAAATTTATTTAAAGCTTTTATAATTTCTTCTTTTTCTAAATTATCTAAAGTTCTAATTTCACCAGACTTTTCAATAGCTTCATGGCAGCTATTATTTTTTAATTTTTGAGGAATAACGTCTAAAGTTATTACAGATGATGAAGACATATTAATACTATATTCAATTATATTTTGAAGCTCTCTTATATTCCCTGGCCACTTATAATTTATCATCACTTTTAAAACATCTTTATCTACATACTCTACATTTTTTCCTAATTTCTTCGAATACTCTTTTATTGTAAAATCTATTAATAATGGTATATCCTCTTTTCGCTCTCTTAAACTTGGTAAATGTATTGGAATAACATTTAATCTATAATATAGATCTTCCCTAAAGTTTCCTTTAGATACCATATCTTCTAAATCCTTATTAGTAGCTGCAATAATTCTTACATCTATAGATACATTTGTTTTTCCACCTATTTTATCAAGCTCTTTTTCTTGTAATACTCTAAGTAATTTTGCTTGAAGATGAAGGCTCATATCGCCTATTTCATCTAAAAATATGGTCCCTTTATGAGCTAATTCAAATTTACCTAGTTTTCCACCTTTTTTAGCTCCTGTAAATGCTCCCTCTTCGTATCCAAATAATTCACTTTCCAAAAGGTTATCTGGTATTGCTGCACAATTTACAGCTATAAAAGGATTATCTACTCTATTACTATGATTATGAATTGCTCTTGCAAATAACTCTTTTCCTGTACCACTTTCTCCGCTTATTAAAACTGTTGAACTAGATTTTGAAGCTATAAAAGCTTCTTTTTTTATACTTTTTATTAAATTACTTTCACCAATAATATTATCTAATATTATTTTATAGTCCTTATTTATTCTATTGTAGTTTTTAATTGCTTCTCTCTTATCTATAAAGTCAATTACATAACCTTTTAATTTATCTTTTACTATGATTTTGTTTATATTATAAATTCCCTTTATTTCATAAGATCCTTTTCTATAAAAGAACATACCTGATTTATATTTTTTAAAATCCTTATTAAGAGGCTCATTTATAAAATCTAAAACATTTACTATACTTTTATTCTCTATATCTATATTATTTAAGCTGAACATTTTTTTAAACTTAGAGTTGTATCTATCTATATAGCCATTAACATCAATAGATACTATAGCCTTATCCATACTATCTATAAGTATTTCAAGCTTTTTCTTCTCAAACTCAAGTTCATCAGCTTTTATTTGCGCCTTTAATTTATTAGATATCAAATCTGCCATTTTACCTAAGAAATTCAAAAGTCCATCTTTGTTGTTTTTTATAATATTTCTTTGAGATTCTGTAAATGCAATTAATCCAATAACCCCATAAGTGTAACCATCTAGCATAATAGGACAACAAACTTCTGCATGTTCTTTACAGTAAAGTTTGTTATCACATTCTTTACATATTGTACTAACATGGGGGTCGTCAATAATTATAGATACCTGTTCTTGTAAAGATTTTTTAAATGCAGAATATCCATCTAACTTTTCACCTATTTTATCTATATATCTACCTGTACCAGCTATCCTTATTAATTTATCATCAACTATAGTTACATCTATATCAAGAACGGCTAATATGGCCTCTGCAATATTTTGAATATCTTCTTTTATATATTCTAAACTATTCATAGTTATCATTCCTTATTCTTCTTTAGCTTCATCAGCTCTTTCATCTCTTTTAAAACTACGTAAATCTTATTTAACGTTAATTGAATTGACATAAGTATTACAAATAACATTACTACAGCTATTAAGGTAAAATTAATATTCATTCTAATTTTTCCTCTCCTATAATAAAAGACCAGGATATCCTAGTCTTTAAATATTTTTATCTATAATTATATTTTAATTCATTTATTTTATTTTTCCTACATAAATGTATCTTTCATTTTCTATTTCTTTGAGAGCACCTTCAAAATTTAAATTTGAAAATAAGCTAAATATTTCCTGCGGATAATTATAATGTACGTGTTCTCCTAGAAGTCTATGCTTAAGGTACTTTAATTTCACCTTTAAATTTTTTAAATTACGGTCTTCTAGTATAAGTTCACCTTTATGCTTTAAGACCCTACGTATTTCACTTGAAGCTTTCTTACAATTACATGTGTGATTAAAATGATCTAATACTATCACTTTATCAAAAAAGCTATCATCAAAAGGCATATATTCTAATGCTCCTCTAACAACAGTACAGTTTTCATTGTTTATTAAAGATGGACATACATCTTGGTAGTCTTTATGTTCTAATATTGTTACATTAACCCCAAGCATCCTAAGCCTTTTTCCTAAATTACCTATATCTCCAACAAGTAATATCTTGTCTCCTATATCATACTTAATAGTATCCAATAAATTTTTCAAATCATCTGAATCTTCACTGTCGCCAGCGTTTAATTCATAATTATGATATACTGCGCTCTTCACTGTGCTCCCCCTCTTACATCTAATTATAATTTATCATAAAATAGATTATAATAAATCACGACCAACTATTCAATAGATAAATCAAAGTATTTATATTTGGCTATTATTTTCAGATAGTTTTTTAATTTTAGATATAGAGACTTCGTAAGCTACCTTATTTATTACATCTCCATTTTCAGTCTTTTTTTCATATTCTCTACTTTGTACTCTTCCCCACATTTGAACTCTATCCCCTACCTTTAAAGTCTTTGCAAACTTTGCGTTTCTTCCCCAAACAATAGATGGAATATAGTCAGATTTATTATATGGTCTATTTATTGCAACTAATAGATCTGTTATTTCTCTTCCTAAAGGCGTCTTTCTGTATATAGGATTTTTACATATATATCCGTCTAGGAATATGCTATTTGGATCTTTATTATTCTCTTCAGTGTTTTTTATTTCTCTTGCAAAAACAGTCAACACTAATCTATTTTTATTATCTATGTTCTTATTATAAGATCTAAGCTGTCCAATTACATTAACTAAATTATTAGCCTTAATATCAACTTCTTGTAGCAAACGCTCTGATATAGTTAATGGAAGTATGTCATAAGATTCACTTAGTCTATTTATTTTTATTTTTGTATTAAAAAACTTCTCTCCAAAAATTTCATGGCTAAAATCCATATTTTCACTTAATTCTCCTCTTAAGTATACTACATTTGTGTCATCTTTTATATCTATCATAACCTTTATCCCCCCAAAATTGTTAATTCCATTATTTTATCTAAATCTATATAACAAATATATTTATTACAACTTAAATTTATTACACATTTAAATATAATTTTAATCTTGATAGATTAATCTTCTTTTAGTTTTTGTACTCCAGATGAATTTATATTGTAATTATCTTTATAAATTAAGTCTGAAACTGTTCCTATGCTATATCCTTTACTTTCTATCTGTGTAAGTATTGTATCTAAATATTCTTTCACATTGCTTGAACTTGCATGAAATAATACTATAGAACCCGGTTGAACGTTTTTAGAAACTCTATCTATTATATGTACAGGACCTATATCCTTCCAATCTAAAGAGTCCACATCCCATTTTATAACTGTATAATCTAATGCTTTACAAACTCCCATAACTTCATCATTTACTTCACCAAATGGTGGCCTAAATAAAATTGTCTCCTTCCCTGTTATGTTTGAAATTTTTTCTGAGGTAATCTCTATTTCATTCATAATTTCTTCATCTGAAAGATTATTCATATTAGGATGAGTATTTGAATGGTTGCCAATCTCATGACCTTTTTCATTTAACATTTTGACTATTTCTTTGTTATCATCTATCCAGCTACCAACTAAGAAAAATGTTGCTTTGATATTATGTTTTTCTAGTATTTCTACTATATCATCTATATTTTCTGTTCCCCATGCCACATCAAATGTTATAGCTATTCTCTTATCATCTGTATCAACCCTATATATAGGTATATTTGCATTATCGTTTATAGAGCATATGTACTTTATTCCATAAACTAAGGCGAATACTAATAGTAGTGCAACTATGAAAAAAGTTATGCTTAGAAAAAAGGCTTTAGCCCTTTTATTTTTTAAACTCATTTTACACCCCCTTTAATGTATAGTCCCTATATTTAAAACTTATTTTTTTTTATTTCAAAAAATTACTATAAAGATAAATTTCTTATTTGGGCAATTTAAAATTAATAATAAAAATAAAAGGTGGTGTAGTAATGTCTGACATTAAAAATTCACTTAAAAATATTCAATCAAAATCAAAATTAAATCAAACAGTTAATACTTTAGCACAGAATGAATTACATTATAACCGTGAACCTCACGGTATATATGAAGGAATTAGAAAAGATAAAAAGATAAAAATGAATCGTAAAACTTTTAACTAGTTTAATATTACAAAATTACCTATTTTTTTCAGAATATAAACTTTAAATTCGGTAAAAATACTATTAACAACACAAACAAAAGTGTTGTAAATGACAACTAAGGAGGAAATTTACTATGTCAAACTCTAATAACAGAACAGTCGTACCAGAAGCTAAAGCTGCTTTAAATCAAATGAAGCTAGAAATAGCTAATGAAATAGGTTTATCTAACTATGAAAATATAGATAAAGGTAACCTAACAGCTAGACAAAACGGTTACGTAGGTGGATACATGACTAAAAGATTAGTAGAAATGGCAGAACAACAAATGGCTGGTAAATAGCCAATAGTGAGTAAATTTTTAGACTTGGGCAAAGTAAGGCTACCAATTAACCGGTAGCCTTTTTCTGTGATTTATTCTTTATCTTTATTTAAAATCGAATATTAAATAAATTCTACTTTTATTTTTATATATTTTGGTTTAATATAATATATAGAAATAGTTTTACGGAGGATGATAATATGTTTGAAAACTCATCTGAAGAGTTAGCTTATCATAAGCTATTAATTTTATACATATTAGATAAAATTAATATGGATTTAACTAATTCTCAAATAACACAAGTTGTTTTAGAAACTGAAATGATGAATTATTTTTCATTGCAACAACTTTTATCTCAACTTATGGAATCTAAGTTTTTAATTACATACAAAGACTCTGATAGAGAATACTATTCTCTTACACAAAAAGGGGTTGAAACTTTAGAATATTTTTTATCTAGAATACCAGAGAATTCTACTAAAAAAGTTGATGAGTATATACTTTCTAATAGAGAAAATTTATTAGCTGATACTCAAGTTAAATCTAGCTTTGTCAAACAAAGTGATAATGAGTTTATAGTTAATTTAAGGGTAATTGAAAATCAGTGTAATTTAATAGATTTAAATTTAAATGTTTCTTCTGAGAAACAAGCTCAACTTATCTGTAATAATTGGAAGAATAATGCATCAGATATGTATGCAGAAGTTATAGATTTACTAATACGTAACAATCATTAAGCCTACATACACACTATAGTGGTAGGCTCTTTTCCAACTTTAATTTCTTTTATTAATTGGTTTGTTATACAATTATATACCTTTATAGAATTATTTTGAGTATCAGAAACAAATAAAAAATTCCCATCACTAGAAATTTCTAAACCTTGCGGTATTCCATTTACTTTTATATTAGCAATATACTTACCTGTATTACTATCTAATATTTTTATATTTTTATATCCTAGATCAGCAATATAGACTACTTTATTTTGATAATTAAATCTAATTTCTAATGGCAATAAAAAATACTCTAAAACTTCCTTAATTTTCATATTCTTCATATCTACTATTACCACCTTACCATCTAATGTAGATATATATATTTCTTCATTTTCTTTATTTATTTTTAAATGCCACCCTTTAAAATCTATTTTCATCTGTTTTTCTATTTTCTTTTTATCTACGTCGATACATACAATTGAATTTATACACGATACATATAATTTATTTAGACTTTTATCAAAATCTAATCCATGAGGTGTATAATCTAATCCTATAATTCCTATTGGCGTTAAGGTTTCTCTATCTAAAATATATATACTATCAGAGTCTTCATTTGCTATAAACAATTCTCCATTACATAAAACTATTTGACTAAGATTACCTCCAGCTGAAACAGTGTCTAGAATTTTATCTGTTTTCATATCATAAATATAAATCATTCCATCACTCGAGCTAGGTAGATAAATCAGATTTTTTTCTTTGTCTACACAAAAATGATGTGGACATATACTGTCATCTAGATTTATTACTTTTTCTACTTTAAGAGTATAATAATCTATTATACTTATACTCTTTGATAGATAGTTAGATATATATACCTTCAAAGAATCCCCTCCCTTCCATAGTCTGCATATTATATAATAATATATTATGATTTTTCTAAGATTATTCATTGCTTTCTTTTACTTAAATTGGTATCATTATTTTTAAATGAATAAAATAAGGAGACATTATTATGAGATTTTCGTTTAAACCAAATGGTGTATGTTGTAGAGAAATGGTTTTTGAATTAGATGACAACAATAAAATAATTGACGTTGACTTCATCGGTGGTTGTCCTGGTAATTTAATCGGAATCAAACAATTAGTTATCGGTGGAGATGCTACTGATATTGCTAATAGACTTGAAAACATAACTTGTGGTGGTAAGTCTACATCTTGTCCAGACCAATTATCTAAAGCTTTAAGAGAAGCTCTTAAATAAAGTTTTATGCTTTATAAAATAAAAAAGTGCTATTCAATAACTTAATAGCACTTTTTCCATATAAATATTTAGATCACTCTATTATTTTTAAAATATACTAACTTACTGTTATCTATAGATACTTTCACACAGTCTCCAACATTATAGTCATGATTGCAACTACTACATTTTAATGTTTGATTTCCTAATTCAATTTCATAATAGGTATTTTCCCCTGCATACTTTCTTTTTATTATTCTTCCTTGTAAACCTTTATCTCCTATATATATACTTTCTTTAGGAATCATTACTTCTATAAAATCCTCATTTTGTGAATATATTTCACTATCTTCTAAATTAATTTCTATTATATTACTTATAAATCTATTATTTTTTATTTTTCCTAATATATAATTTCGTTCACCAAAAATATTAGCTACAGATTTACTGTTTGGTTTTTCGTAAAGGTTTTTAGGAGTATCGTACTGAACTATCTCACCATCAACCATAACTGCTATTCTATCACTCATTATCAAGGCTTCTTCTTTATCATGAGTCACTAATACAGTTGTTATCTTTAGTTTTTTTTGCAGTTCTAAAACAAATTCTCTCATTTCATTTCTTAAGTTTATATCTAAATTAGAAAATGGTTCATCTAATAATAAAACCTTCGGATTTATAGCCAATGTCCTTGCTATAGCCACCCTTTGTTGTTGACCTCCCGATAGTTCAAAAGGATACTTACTTTCATATTTATCTAATTTCACTAATTCTATTAGCTCTTTTACTTTTTTATATCTTAAATCTTTTTTGATTTTTTTCATCTTTAAACCGAACTCTATATTTTCAAAAACGTTCATATGCGGAAACAATAAATAATCTTGAAATACTATAGCTGCATCTCTTTTTCCAGTGGGCAAGTGTTTAACACTCTCTCCATCAAATAAAATATCACCATTCTCAGGTGTTAATATACCTGCTATAACTTTAAGTGTTGTACTTTTCCCACATCCAGACTCTCCTAATAAGGATATTATTTCACCTTCTTTTATTTCTAAATTGATATTTTTCAATACTTCTATATTGCTAAAACTCTTAGTTAAACCTTCTAATTTTACATGTGACATATTAATCTCCTCACATTTTTAAATATATCTTTATTTATATTAAATATGAAGTTTCTTCATTATTTTTATAGTATTTTTTTATTTTACCTTCTATTAATATTAATACTATTATACTTACTACTAAAAAAACTATACTGTATAATGCTGATATGTTTCTATCTCCACTTTGTATATAAGGAAACATTATCATTGGATAAGTAATAATTCTTCCTCCGCCTATTAGCATAGTTAAAAAATATTGACTAAAAGATATTATAAAACACATACTGCTAGCTCCAATTATACCAGGAAGTATAAGTGGCAAAGTTATATATCTAAATATATTAAATTTACTAGCACCTAATATCTCCGCTTGTAGCTCAAGCCTATCTCCTACTAATTTGTATACATCACCTATAATCCTTACCGCATATGGTATGCATGGAATTATATTAATAATTATTACTCCAAGCAAATTATTTGCTAATTTTAGTTTAATAAAAGTTATATGTATTCCCATTGCTATAGAAATCATTGGTATTATTATTGGAGATAAAACTAATAGCTCAAATAATTTTTTACCTTTAAATTCATATAATGCTACTGCTTTTGCTGCCGGAACACTTATTAAAATTGTTATAATTACTATAATCATAGATATAAAAATACTATTAATTAAGATTTTTAAGTTAGATATATTAAATATATATTCAAATCCTCTAGTTGAGTAATTTTTAGGAAGTAGATCAGGATATGGCCAACTATTTATAAAACACCACAGTATTAGTATTAATATAGGAATTATAATAGATATTAACATTATACCTAAAATTAATTTTTTTACATTCTTTTTCATAAATTCACCTATAATTTATATTTATACATTTTACTAAATACCTTATTATATATTATTAGTAAAATAAAACTTACAATAGATAATATCGTATTTATAACCATAGCTAAAGACCTCTTACTTAAATCTGAACTTATATAGTTTACATATGAATACACTGCCAATGCCTTTGGTGTACTTGGACCAATTAAAAATGGAACCTCATAAGATCCAAAAGCAAAAGAAAATAATACTATAAAAGATGAAATAATTGATGGAATTGCCAATGGCAAAATCACATATATAAAACTTTGAATTTTAGTAGCACCTAAGTTCAAAGCCGCAGCTTCTAACTTTTCATTTACACTTTTAAGTATATTGTAAGTTGTAAGTGCTACATAAGGCACTCCCTTCCATATATATACTAATATTATACCTATACCTTTATCATCTAAAATTAAATTCATAAATTGGGAAGAATCTCTTACTATACCTAAATTATAAAGTACTCTTGATATAATTCCAGTCTGAGAAAATATAAATATCATCAGTATAACTACTATTATATGCGGTACTATTACTGGCAAATGTATTATTGAATTTCTTAACTTTGAATGTTTTTCTTGGCAAAGTAGATATGATAATACTACACCTATAAAAATAGAAATTAATGCTGATATTAAAGATGTTTTTATACTAAATAGAAGAGACTTTAAGAAAGTTGCCTCACCTAAAATCTCTCTATAATAATCTAAAGTCATATTATCCATACCTATTTGAGGAAAGTATCCTAAACTTTGCACTATACAATTAGCTAGACCAACAAACATAATTGAACCTAATAATATAGTTACAGGTAATATTAGAAAATATGGCTTTAACTTTTTATTCACTTTCTAACACCTCTTCAGTCCATATCTCTTCTATAATAGGAACCATTCCTGCACTTAGTTCTGGTACTGAATTTTTTATTACTATACTATCTTCACTAAATTTTGATTTATCTTCATCTGGGACTTTATTCATATCTAAAATAGTAGTATCACCCCAGTTTTCACTATAAGTTTTTGACCCCTGAGCATCTATACTCATTAAGAAATCTATTAAAACCATAGCCCCTGCTTGATTTTGAGAATTAAATGGTATAGTTAAGAAATGAGTATTACTTAAATTTCCATTTTTAAATTCTATTATTTTTGTAGCTTTACTTAGTTCTCCACTATCCATTCTTCCTTGTAATGAGTTTGGAGAATATGTCATAGTAAAATATACTTCATTATCTGAATACATGTTATCTAATTGAGATGTTGTAGATGGATAAGTTTTTCCTTCATTCCATAAGTAAGGTTTTATCTCATTTAAATAATCCATTGCAGGTTGTATAGCTTTTCTCACTTCTTCTTTATCCTCTGGTAAATTTGCTATATTTTCATAACCTACTATATCGTAAATTACATTTCTTACAAATGCACTTCCAGTAAAATCTGGTAAAGCTGGATATGTAAATTTTCCTGGATTAGACATTATCACCTCTTTTAGCGACTTCGTATCATTTATTGCTTGTGATACTTTATCTGAATTAACTGCTAATGCAAATTGAGCTTTTCCCCAAGGAGCTTCTAATCCATCAACACTTGTTCCAAAATCAACTGTTATATCTTCAGATGTAACATCTACATAGTCATTAAAGTTTGGAAGTTTTTCTACAAATGATCCTAATAATAAATTACTTTCTTTTGCAGTCTTAAAGTTTTCTCCATTTATCCAAACTACATCTATAGAACCTTTATTATTATCAGCTTGTTTATCTGATAGTAGTTGATTTAAAATTTCATCTATATTCATACCAACTCTTTTTACTGTTATATCATATTTTTCTTTCATTTGATCCACTACATATGTATCAAACCATTTGTTCATTACTTCGTTACCACCATATCCATAAAAGTTTACAGTAGTACCTTTTGCCTTTTCTAATATTTCATCATAATTACTTTCTAATACACTTATATCATTAGATGTATCTGTTTTTTTAGAACATGCTACTAATCCAACAGATATTGATAATATTACACATAATATACTTAATAATTTTTTTCTCATAATCTCACTCCTAATCTAATATTCTTTTAGCTTCAAAGAATCTTTGCCCAGCTGTAAATAAAACTAATATAGAAAATATATTGCTTATTATTCCTAAATAATTCGGCAATAAAATCATTAATGAAAACAATATAAATCCTTCACTTCTTTCTGCAACTCCTGCTTGATAATAAAATGACTTCATACCTTTTTTCTCTGTGCATGCTCCAACTGTCAAAAATATGGTCATAGACATTAATATAGATATTGCTAATATTAATAAATTAAATCTAACATCTACAAAGTTTATTCCGAATACAATTATCATTCCTACTTCAACTATTCTATCAGAAACTATGTCTAGTAATGTTCCAAAAGATGATGTTAGATTACTATTTCTTGCCATAGCTCCATCTACTGCATCTAAATATCCAGAAAACCATAATACTGCAACAGCAATTAATTTCATATCAAAATATAAAAATATAGAAGTAGATATCCCTACTAAAAGAGCTATTATAGTAACATGATTTGGCTTCAATCCCAAATTTAAAAAGAATTTTGCTCCTAAGTCAATAATCGGATTAATATATTTTCTCGCATGTGTATCTAGCATCATTGCCTCCTAATTTTACTTTATGTCATTTTTAAGTTCCTTTGATATGAACTTATTTTTAAAAAATATTGATATTATAAATAAAAGAATTAATAAAGCTACTGATATATAAAAACTATTACTTCCAATATTAACAGTTTGTGCTCCTAAGTTAGTAAATACTAATATACCTGGTATAGTTCCAAATAATGTAGCTAATAAGAAATCCTTATACTTAACTGCTGTAAGTCCCGCACCATAACTTATAACATCATATGGTAATAGTGGAATTAGCCTTAATATAAAAATTATTATAAATCCTCTATTATTAATCATTTCTTCTACTTTATCTAATTTTTCTTTAGTAAGCTTCTTTACAACTTCTCTTCCCCAATATCTAGATATATAAAAAGATATAGTTCCTCCAATTAATGCACCTATAGTTGTATATATATATCCTTTGAATAAACCAAATATAAGTCCTCCAGCTATTGCTAAGACTGAATCTGGAAATAATGTAAGCGGAACTAATGAAAACATTATAATATATACTAATGGCCCAATTTTTCCAAATCCTTGTACATAGTTCTTAATTTCTTCTGAACCTAAATTTAAACTATATATTTTATAAATAACTACTAATATAATAGCTAAAAATAAAATACCTAAAGCTATTTTTAATATTTTTTGCTTATTCTTTTTCACAATAAATATCTCCATTAAAATTTATTATTTTTTCCTTTTTGAACTGTCTTATATCTCATTTTCCATTTATAAATTACAGAAGTTCTATTCTGAGCAAATTTTTTCTTGTTTATTACATCTTCATTAAAAATAAAATCTAATATATGTATAGAATTTTTCCCTACAGACATCATAGACTCACAACAAGATTCACAATAAGATACTACAGTATCACTTTTAGCTTCATTTGCTCTTTTATTAGTTTGATTTATTGAAATCTCAGGATTAGTTACCCTAACCATAGCTCCTGCACCACAGCATTCACTTTTGTCCCTATTTTTATCAAACTCAACTATTTTAACACCTAAATCTTTTAAAATATCTCTTACATCATCATGTATTTTACTTTCATATCTTATAGGGCATGGATCGTGAAGAGAAAATTCTTGCTCTATGTCATCATAGTGTTTTTTTAGCTCATCAGGGATTTTAAACTCATTAATTACTGACCATAATGAAGTTACCTTAATATCTTTACTGCTATTTCTTATAGTATCAAAACAATTTGGACAGGCTACGATAACTTCTTCTATTTTATTTTCTTTGAATATATTATCTAATTTAGAATAATACTTTTTAAATTTCTTCTCATCTCCCATAGCAAGTGTAGGTTTACCACAGCACTCTACTGCTAATGAAATATCATCTATATGACTCTTTAAATAATCATAAGTTTTTATAACTATATCAGGACTATAACTTGAAAGGCTACATCCAGGTAAAAATATTTTCTTAGTTTTATTATTTATATAACTCCTTGAAAATATTGGTGAAAAGCTATTTATCTGATGAAATTTTATTGTATTATATCCTAAATTCTTTATATTTTTATAGTTACTACTCATTATGTCCCTTCGTATGTCATAAAACATCTCTTTTAGATCAATATCTTTAGGACATTTTACTTTACAAATACTACATAACATACAAGAGTATGGTATATTTTTATCTATATTTTTATTCTCGACTATATCAATCATTAATTCTTTTGGAGAAGAGCTGTACTCTTTCATCATAGGACATACATCAAAACATAACTTACAGTTTATACATTCTTTATGTTTTTCTCTCACTAATTCTATAGTTTTTTTATCTAGATTTATCTTATTCATAAGTAATCACCTACACTTTATAAATGGGATGTCTTAAAATATTAATATTTTCAAACATCCCTTTATAAATCTAATTTTTATTATTTTTTTCATTCCATATCATTTTTATTACATATGCAAGTATACTAAGAGCAAACAATGTAAATAATCCTGTAACCATTAGTTTAGCTCCACCAGTCAACATACCGCCAACATATGAGTAAACTATAGTTGCTGGTAATTGGCCTAACCCTGTAGCTATGAAAAATGATGTAAAGTTCATCGATGTTAGTCCTGCAGCGTAACTTACTAAATCAAATGACATAAATGGAAGTAGTCTTGCTATTAAAATAGTATGTTTCCCATATTTCTCAAAAAAATCATCTATATTATCAAGAGCAAATTTACTTGTAAGATTCTCTACTGTATTTCTACCTAAAAACTTAGCTATGTAAAAACATAGTGCTGCCCCTACCATTGCACTTGACCATGATAATATTGCTCCTTTTATCCATCCAAATAAAGCTGCATTGGCAAAAGTTATAACAAACGCTGGCAATGGTGCTGCTACTGATTGAAGTATCATAAGTAAAAATGATATTATAGGAGCCCACATTCCAAAGGATAAAATATATTCTTTTAGTCCTTCCATATCAAGAGCTACTAAATAAGAAGTCATTTTATTTATAACACTATTTACTTGAGGAATAAATAAATAAGCTAAAATTAGTACTACTATAGTTCCTAAAGTAATCCAAAATGTTTTATTTAAACCCTTTCTTTTATTTTCTTTTACATTACTAATATTAATCAATCCTCTCTATTATTAAGTAAAGGGGTATATAAAAATGTTAAATTTATATACCCCTCTTAATTTAGCTTATTTAACTAATTTAAATTCATATTCTTTTACTCCATCTACTGAATTAGAAACATTATTATACCCATTATTTTCTAATATTCCTGCAGCTTGAGCACTTCTTCTTCCTACTGAACAATAAATTAAAATTTCTTTATCTTTATAGTCTTTAAGCTCATTAATTCTTGATTCAAATTCATCTATTGGTATATTTATAGCATTTTCTATATGACTCTTATCATAATCTTTAGCATCTCTAACATCTAATATAACTGCATCTTTATTTTCTTCTACTAATTTTTCAAATTCACTACCTGTTACATTGTTGTATTTAACTGTTTTATAATCAAACTCTTCCATTCCATCTTCTGCATTATATACCTTACTAAAACCTTTATCTACTAACATTTTAGCTGCTTTACCACTTTTATTTCCAGTGTTACATATTAATATTATATCTTGGTCTTTATACCCCTCTAAATCAGCTATTTTACTCTCAAATTCATCGAATGGTATATTTATAGCATTAGCTAAATGTCCTTTTGCATATGCATCTGTATCTCTAACATCTATAACTAATGTTTTTTCATTTTCTTCAACTAACTCTAATGTTTTAGTTGAGTCTATATCACTATAAGATGAAACTCCATTATTAGATGAGCATCCAACAACACTACTTAGTGTTAATACTAATAACATCCCTACTGATAAAACTTTTATTCTTTTGTTTAATTTCATTATTACTCCCCCATTTACTTTTATTTACATATTATTCAATTATTCCATGTTAAATTATATCAAATACTATTTTTTTAGTAAAGTTTTATAGAAATATACAATATTTGATATATATTTATAGATTTTATCTATAATTAATAAATATAAAAGCTACCTTTTAAAGGTAATTTCAATTATCCTAAGGTAGCCTTTATATTTTATATTTATTTTTATATAACTAATTCTTTTTCGTTTACTAATGTTCTAACTGTTCCTATCATATATAATGAACCAGCACTAATTATAACATCATCTTCTTTTGCATTATCTAAAGTATATTTTACTGCCTCTTCTATATTTTCAATTGCAGTTACATCTTCAATATACTTAGATATTTTATTTTTTAATTCTTCACAACTTATTGCTCTATCGTTAGCTGGAGTCGTTGTAATTACTTTGTTAAATTTAGGCATTAATATTTTTAAAACACTATCTACATCTTTATCAGCCAACATTCCAATTAACATAGTTAATTTCTTATCTGGGAAGTTCTTTTCTAAAGCTTTAGCTAGAGATTTCGCTCCATCTTCATTATGAGCTCCATCTATGATGAACATTGGTTTATCTTTTATTTTTTCTATTCTACCTGGCCACTTAGTATTTAAGAGACCTTTTTCTATAGATTCATTGCTAACTTTAATATTTTTATTATCTCTCAAAAATTTAATTACATTTAGTGCCACTATTGAGTTATTTATTTGATGTTCTCCTATTAACCTTATTTCTAAGTTATCAAATTTCTCTCCCATAACTGTGCAATTATATACTTGTGAATAAATATCAGATTTCTTAATTTCTATATCATTAAAGTTTACTTCTATATATTCTGCATTTTTTTCCTTACAAACCTGTTTTATAACATCTTCAGCTTCTTTAACTTGTTTATATACTATTGCAGCCCCATTTTCTTTTATTATTCCAGCTTTCTCATATGCTATCTTTCCAATTGTATCTCCAAGTACTCCTATATGATCTAAGCTTATTGATACTACTACACTTACTAATGGAGTTTTTATAACATTTGTTGAATCATATCTTCCACCTAAACCAACTTCTAATACTACATAATCCATGTTTTGTTCATTATAATAATAAAATGCCATAGCTGTTACTATTTCAAATTCTGTAGGAGCAGAATAACCTTCATTAATCATTATTTCTATTTTATCTTTTATTATAGTTATTATTCTTGCTACATCTTCTTCAGGTATATTTTCTCCATTTACTCTTATTCTTTCTGTAAAAGTTTCTAAATATGGTGATGTATAAAGTCCAACCTTATAACCTTCTTCTTTTAATATATTTGCTATAAATGAGCAAACTGAACCTTTTCCATTTGTTCCTGCTACATGAACTACTTTTAAGTTTTCTTGTGGATTGCCTAAAAGTTCTAGTAATTTTCCTGTAGAGTCTAAACCTAATCTTATACCAAATTTATGTGTATCTTCTATGTACTTCAATGATTCTTTATAATTCATACTTTCCCCCTTGTAATAGTTATGTCTTAAATAAATTATCTATATATCGTTAAAACTTGCTGTTTATGATCTATATATTTTGTATTTTCTAAGTTAATTATAGTATATTTTGTTATGAATTATAACTCTTACTAATATAAAAAAATTTACTTTATATACTACAAAAAATATTACTATAAGTTTAATCTTATAGTAATATTTTTAATTAATTATTTAATTTTACAATAATTTTTGTACTCTTCTATGGTGTTTATGTTTAAAAATTGGCTAGAATATATTTCACTAAAATCTATATACTTAGTGTTAACTTTATCTAATAAATTCTTTATTTTATAATTTGATTCATCAATATTTTCTTTTACTTTATCTTTTATTCTTTTTTGGTATATTCCAAATAAAGGTTGAATTTTCCCATTTATTGTTGCTATTATACAATCATATTTATAATCAAAATTTGAATACAGCTCATATACTAGTTCTTTACTTATATTAGGCATATCACAAGTACATATAAATAATATGTCATTTTCAATATTATTCATAGCCGTATATATTCCCCCTATAGGTCCAATCTCTTTTATCTCATCTACAAAGCTTTTATATTTAAAGTTATCTAAATCTTGATTTTGGTTCACTGATATTATAATATTTTCAAAGCAATCTAATTTTTCTGTTATACAATCAATAAACCTCTGATTTTTAAACTTCAAACTATACTTATCTTTATATCCCATTCTACTTGATTTTCCACCAACTAATATAACGGCTGTAGATTGCTTTATCATATTTTTTATACTACTCATATATCCCCCCTACTTCACATTAGAAAAATCCTTATATAATTATAGTTTAAATTATATAAGGATTTTTTGCTATTTTATTTAATTCTTTAATCTTTTCATATTAATGTCAATAGCTATCTCTTTAATAAATAAGATACTATTAGTATAACTCATTAGATAAGTAAGTAAATATGAAATAGCCAGTACATTTGTAGCTTTTCTAGCTACTTGTACTGGCTATTCATATTAGATAATAATATATAAACTAACTTAGGTTATCTATTTCATCTTTGATTCAAGATTTTCTAATCTTTCTAATACTGATTTCATCATCTCTTCAAACTTTTCTTTCTTAGCTTTTTCAGCATCTATTAAGCTTTGAGGAGCTTTAGAAACAAATCCTTCATTAGAAAGTTTTCCGTTAACTCTCTTTATTTCGCTTTCTAACTTAGCTTTTTCTTTGTTTAATCTTTCGATTTCCTTTGCGAAGTCAACTAATTCATCAAGTGGTATAAATATTTTAACACCATCTATAACAACACTTACAGCGTCTTCTGGTATATTAGTTTCATCAGCTACTATTTCAACTTCAGATGCAGATGCTAATGTTACGAAGTAATCTTTACCAGCTTCCATTGCTTCTTTCTTTTCTTCTGTTGGGACTATTATTACCTTAGCTTTCTTTGATGGTGGAACGTTCATTTCAGCTCTTACATTTCTTATGTTTCTTATTCCATCCATTGTTAAGCTCATCATTTCTTCTTCTTTAGCCATATTGTCAGCTTCAGTGTAGTGAGGGAATTGAGCTATAACTATACTTCCTTCTACTGTTGGTAGATGAGTATATATTTCTTCTGTTATAAATGGCATGTATGGATGTAATAATTTTAATATTTTTTCTAATACATAAGTTAATGTGTATAAAGCAGCTTGCTTAGCTTCTTTATCTTCACTATATAATCTTGGTTTAACTATTTCTATATACCAGTCACAGTATTCTGACCATGCAAAATCATATATCTTTTGAGCAGCTATACCAAGGTCAAACTTGTCCATGTTATCAGTAACTTCTTTAACAACATTATTTGCTCTTGATATTATCCACTTATCAGCTAAAGTTAAGTTAGATTCTACAGACTCTCTAGTTACACCTTCCATTATTTCTGCATCTATATTCATGAATACAAATCTTGACGCATTCCATAATTTATTAGCAAAGTTTCTTGCAGCTTCTACTCTTTCCATGTAGAATCTCATATCATTTCCTGGGGAATTTCCTGTTGCTAACATGAATCTTAGAGCATCAGCACCATATTGGTCGATTACTTCTAACGGATCTATACCATTTCCTAAAGACTTACTCATTTTTCTACCTTGAGAATCTCTTACAAGTCCGTGTATTAATACATGTTCAAATGGTTTTTCATTCATACAGAACATTCCTGCAAATGCCATTCTTACTACCCAGAAGAATATTATATCGTATCCTGTAACAAGTACATTAGTTGGATAATAGTAATTTAATTCTTCTGTGTTATGTGGCCAACCTAATGTTGAGAAAGGCCATAATGCTGAAGAGAACCAAGTATCTAGTACATCTTCATCTTGTTTTAAATTAGTGCATCCACACTTACAAGCTTCTGGCATAGACTTAGCAACTATTACTTCACCACAGTCTTGGCAGTAATAAGCTGGTATTTGGTGACCCCACCATAACTGTCTTGATATACACCAGTCTCTTATATTTTCTAACCATTGTAAGTAAGTTTTATCAAACTTATCTGGTACGAATTTTAATTCTTGTTTCTTAAGTATATCTATCGCAGGTTTTGCAAGTTCATCCATCTTAACAAACCATTGATCTGATAATCTTGGCTCTATTACTGTATGACATCTGTAACAAGAACCTACATTGTGGTTATGATCTTTTATAGCTATTAAGTATCCAGCTTCATCTAAATCAGCTATAAGTTGTTTTCTACACTCATATCTGTCCATACCTTCGTATTTACCAGCTAAGCTGTTCATTGTTCCATCTTCATTCATTACGTTTATTTGCTCTAGATTATGTCTCTTACCTACTTCGTAGTCGTTAGGATCATGAGCAGGAGTCATTTTAACTGCACCTGTACCGAACTCTAAATCAACATAATCATCAGCAACTATTATAAGTTCTCTTCCTACTAATGGAAGTATTGCATGCTTTCCTACTAAATGCTTGTATCTTTCATCTTCTGGATTTACAGCTATACCTGTATCTCCTAACATTGTTTCAGGTCTAGTTGTAGCTATTTCTAAGAATTCATCACTACCTGCTATTGGGTATTTTATATGATAGAATTTACCATCATGTTCTTCATGTTCAACCTCAGCATCAGATAAAGTTGTTTTACAATCTGGGCACCAGTTTATTATTCTATTTCCTCTATATATTTGACCTTTTTCATAAAGTTTCACAAAGAACTCAGTAACAGCTTCGTTACATCCTTCATCCATTGTAAATCTTTCTCTGTCCCAGTCACAAGAATCTCCTAATTGCTTCATTTGGTCTACTATTTTTCTACCAAATTCGTTTCTCCAATCCATAGCTCTCTTTAAGAATTCTTCTCTTCCTAAATCGTACTTAGATTTTCCTTCTTGCTCTTTTATTCTTTCAACAACCTTAACTTCTGTTGCTATAGAAGCATGATCAGTTCCTGGTTGCCATAAAGTCTCATATCCGTCCATACGTTTCCATCTTATAAGTATATCTTGTAATGTATGATCAAGAGCATGTCCCATATGTAGTTGCCCAGTTATATTAGGCGGCGGAAGCACTATTGTAAATGGCTTTTTATTTGGGTTTGGGCTAGATTTAAAATATCCTTTTTCTACCCACTCTGAATATAGTCTTGATTCAAAGTCTTTTGGATTATACGTTTTTGATAAATTAGTATTTTCCATGATATTTCCTCCTAGTTTAATTAATCTATTTTTTTAATAAAAAAGAGCCTTTCATCCCATAAATAAGGACGAAAAGCTCGCGTTACCACCTTAATTCTAAAATTTAACTCGCTAATATAAACAGTTATGTTATCTCAAATTAATTTAATAACATAACTAACTTAGCTAATTTTAGCTCTCAATAAACTTTAACGACTTTCACCGTCTAAACCTACTATTAGTTCAATTTAGAAACTCCGAAGCTACCTTCTGCAAATCTGTACTTAGAAAACCTTTCAGCCTGTGGGTTTTCTTCTCTATAAGTAGTATTTACATACTCCTCTTCTTCAATGTTTTTATATATTATTTTATTTATTAATTATATCTAATTACCTTTAATATTGTCAATTATTTATAACAATATACATACTTTTAGCCCTCTGTATTACCAATCCAAAAATTTTTAGGATATGTTTTTTCAGTTATAGGAATTAGTGTATATCCTCTCTCTTTTAAAATTTTAATAGTATCACTTAATGCCTCTACACTTTGTTCTTTTTCATGCATTAATACTACAATTTCTTCTTTCTCTCTACCATAATATAATATATTACTAACTATCTGATCTTTAGATGACTTCCAGTCTAATGTATCTAAAGTCCAATCCCAAATTAAATATCCTTTTTCAACTAAATTATTGTAGTTTTCCTCAGGAGTATAAGGCTTACTTCCATATGGTAGGCGTATTAATTTAGATGTTTTACCACTTAATTCATATAAAGTTTTATTACATGTTTCAAATTCTTCTAATGATGATGTTGGTGTTTTATATAATTCTTCTACTTCATGACTTACTCCATGAAATCCAACACCATGACCTTCTTCTATCATTCTATTCACTTCATCACTATGCAACTTCATATTATTATTCAACATGAAAAATGTTGCTTTTACATTGTTTTTATCTAATATATCTAATATTTGGCTTGTGTACTTTGACGGTCCATCATCTATTGTTATGTATGCTATTTTATTTTCACTAGCTTCTGATCCCTTATTTATTTCATTAGATGTTTTATATGTAGTATCAATTATACTTTCACTTAATTTTGAACTATCCTCGAGATCTATATTTTTCGTTTTATAAAATATCAATCCTATTGTAAAAATTATGACTAAAAACATAGATGCTAATATCTTTAGTATCTTTTTATTATCCTCCATATTATGATCTCCCCTATATTTATAAAGATTAACCTATGTTATTTTATATTTTCCTACTAAAAACTTTTCGTATTTTCTATCTTCAGAATCTATGTCTTCTATTTTTTTATTTCTATTTCCTAAAAAGCTATACAATATTTATATCATCAAAAGGCGTCTTCATATTAACTCCTAGAGAGTATTTGTCCAAATATTTTACGACCTCACTTTCATTAATTTTTTAAGCCATACATTCTCTAATGAATCCCATACCTTCTATAAATGTATCATCAATTTCTTTTAATGCTACATACCTCCTCCCTTGCTTATAACAAGCTTAAGTCTAAAGCTTTATATATTTCATCAATCTCTTGTAAAGTTAATACAAAATATCACTTTCTATATAGCTTCTTTTAATTTTCTTTATTACAATTTATATGCTTGTTTTTTATTAAACATTCATCTTTAATACTTTCACGATATTCATATTCATAAGCATTATGAAAATTATGAGTATATCTACTTTTTTGAATTAAATGCTTCTTTAAATATATGTTCAATATTTTTTTATAATCTTAAGTTCAATTATTATTTTTGTAAACTCTATGAATTTTTTAGATTTGTATTTGTTCAGTATTTGATTTTATAAATAGATAGGTTTCATACAGTACCTTCTAAGTATTTATATATCTAATATATGGAGAGGTACTGTATGTTTTTTATTTTAGGTTTGTTATTTAAAATTATTTATATAGCTTATTCGATCAATACTTTCTATTATTTTCTCTAAATGAAAGTTAAATACAGGGCTCTTATTATCGTCAACTTCCCAATCTAATTTTTCACCTTTATAGAATTTTTTTAATCTTTTATAATTAGACTTATTTAGATATAACTTTTGTTCTAGTAACTCTATAGACTTCATATGGAAATATATTTGCTCACATATACCTATGGATTCTTCTAATTGATCCGTATTTATATCATTTTTACTAAAATCTAATTCATCTAAAAACTTAGAGTATACTCCTTCTAGTTTATTAAATGCATTTCTGTATTTTTCTATATTAAAATGTTCCTTATTTATTATTCTTAATTTTATAAAATCTTTTGATAATTTTTCCATGTTTATAAATTCATTAATCGTATTCTCTAAATAATTAGGTCTTGGAAATAAATAATTAACCAATACTCCAAAAACTACCCCCATTGATGTATCTATAACTCTATGTATTGCATAATATCCAGGCTCAGATGTTATATTTCCTAAATATATAGCAGAAAAAGTTACTATTGATACAACTCCTCCACCTGTATTTAATGCAGTACATCCGTATATAACAGCCATTACACCTAATCCACATAAAATTGGATCTTCTGGTTTAACAATAGCCATTAAGTATCCTATTATCCCTCCAAGCATTGTTCCCTTTACCCTACCAAGACCTTCTTTTAGTGATCCTCTTACAGTATCCTGAACTGATAATGCACAAGCTGCTACTGCAAAAAATAATTTTTCAATTACAAATTGTCCTAAAGTACAACAAAGCATAACTGCTATACCTGTCTTAATAGTTCTCATACCTAGTTTAATCTTCAACTGAAAACCTCCTGCTATAACTCAACTGATATATTTTACTTATATAGTATAATTGAAAAAAATATATATTAATAGACTGTACATAATATTAAATCTTATTATCTATTTATAAACAATTAAAAGTACCCAAATTTTATTTAGGTACTTTTAATTACTTATAAATATTTAAAATTTATGATTATTTGTTAATTGGTTAAATAAATCTTTATACTTATTTTCTACTGATTTAAATTCTTCAAATTTAAATACTGGCTTGCTTATTAGTTCATCTTTTTCAACTTGTAACTCATGTCCCATATAGTGAATAAACTCATGATATAATAATGTATTATCTACAGAATCTATCATTCTTTGTTCTTCACTTGTTAACTCATCTTTAATGTATTTTTCATATATTGCATTTTGTAAAGATTCTTCTATTTCTAAATAAGTATGAAGGTTCTTTTTAACTGGTCTAGTAATATCTGCTATATAAGCTTCGCTAGCATCATGTAGTAAACAAGCAAGCGCTACTTTATTACTATATCCTCTTTTTATCGCTTCTTCACAGCAGAAAATACAATGTTGCCCCACTGAATAAAATTCCGGAAAATGACCATTTGCTCTAGACATAAGAGATAAGGCATGAGCTATATCATCTATCATAATATCTTCTTTCTTAGGCTCTAGTGGTGTGAAATTTACTTTTGAATATGTTGTAATACTATTTGGCATGTTATCGTCTCCCTTTCAAAGTATAATCTCATTAAACATAAAAATACCAACTGAAATATCAATATAAATACAGTTTTCCTACTGGAAAACATATAATCAACTGATATGTCAGTTGGCAAAAATATTCAACATTATATGATTTTATATATCTTCTATACTAATATAGTTTAGCATATTGATTTAATAATTGTAAATTATATGTCTCTAGATTATCCCTTGGCTAATCATTACATCTGCTACTTTTAAGAAACCTGCTATATTAGCTCCAACAACATAGTTTCCTTCAGCTCCATATTCTTTAGCCGCTTCTTTAGATGCATTAAATATATTTACCATTATATTTTTTAATTTTTCATCAACTTCTTCAAATGACCAAGAAAGTCTCATGCTATTTTGTGACATTTCTAAAGCTGAAGTAGCAACTCCACCTGCATTAGCTGCTTTTGCTGGTGCTACTAATATCCCATTTTCTAGTAAATAACTTAAAGCTTCATTAGTACAAGGCATGTTTGCACCTTCACCTACCGCAATCACTTTATTTTCAACAAGTAATTTAGCAGATTCTATATCTATATCATTTTGAGTTGCACAAGGTAAAGCTATATCACATTTTATAGACCAAATTCCTTTTTGTCCTTCATAATACTTTGAATTAGATTTTATGTCCGCGTATTCTTTTATTCTTTTTCTTTCTACTAATTTTATTTTCTTAATTAAACTAATATCTATTCCAGACTCATCTAATATATAACCATTAGAATCACACATAGCTATTACACATGCTCCTAATTCTTGAACCTTTTCAGCTGCATATATAGCAACATTACCTGATCCTGATATAACTATTTTCTTACCGTTTAAATCATAGTCATGAGCCTTTAGCATCTCATCTACAAAATATATTAAACCATATCCTGTAGCTTCTGTTCTAACTAAAGATCCTCCATAATTTAAACCTTTTCCTGTTAAAACACCTGGTTCATTAGCATTTTTTAATCTTTTATACTGCCCAAATAGATATCCTATTTCTCTTCCTCCGACACCTATATCTCCCGCAGGTACATCAACATCAGGTCCTATATATCTATATAACTCTGTCATAAAACTTTGACAAAACCTCATTATCTCTCTGTCTGATTTGCCTTTAGGATCAAAATCTGATCCACCTTTTCCACCACCTATAGGTAACCCTGTTAATGAATTCTTAAAAATTTGTTCAAATCCTAAGAATTTAACTATACTATCGTTTACAGATGGGTGAAATCTAAGTCCACCTTTATAAGGACCTATCGAGCTATTAAATTGAACTCTAAATCCTCTATTAACTTGAACATTTCCCTCATCATCAACCCAAGGTACTCTAAATATTATTTGTCTTTCAGGTTCTACAAGCCTGTCCAAAACTCTCTCTTTTATATATTCTGGTTTCTTTACTAATACTGGCTCTAATGAATGTAAAACTTCTTCGACAGCTTGATGAAATTCTTCATCTCCCTTATTTCTATTCTTAACATCCTCAATTACCCTATTTACATATTGAGTTACACTAGTCTCAAAAATATTATTATCTTCTAACTTTCCTATTGGATCTATTGAATCTACTTTCATTTCAACCCCCCTAATTATTTTTTCATAACTTTCTTATTATTTTATACTTTAAGTATAATTTTTCCAATACTTTCAACAAAATCCTTTGATAAATATCAGAATTTTTTGTAAATGTTTTTAATTATTTATCTGTTAAATAAATTTACTTAAAATTATTTAATACATAAGTGATATTACTTTTTATCTCAATTACTGCATTAATAAATATAAAATAAAATTAATATAAAAATTCCATGATATTTAAAGCTTTTTATCGCTATATATCATGGAATCTTTATATATTATTCATTATATAAAACAATTAATTTAAATTAACACTAATCTTAGCCAATCTCTATCATTTGTCCATTTGCTATATACACTATATTTTCACATATATTCGTTATATGATCCCCTATTCTTTCAAGGTATCTTTCTACAAATAAAATTCTTGTACCTTGATCTACATTATCAGCGTCTTCACACATTTTACTTAAAATATTAGGTCTAGAATCTTCATATGCTCTATCTATTTTATCATCTCTCATTGCTATATCATAAGCAAGTTTATCATCACATTTATTTAAAGCTTCCTTTATATCGTTAAGCATACTTAAACATACATTTGACATATCAACTATAGTGTCTAGACTTGTTATATGCTCATCTTTATTTATAGCTATTGTTTCTTCTGCTATATTTTCAGCATAATCACCAATTCTCTCTAATTCTATAGCTATATTACTTAATGCATAGATATATCTCAAATCTTTTGCCATAGGTTGTTTAAGCACCATTAATTCTATACTTCTATCTCTTATATATTCTCTTAATGTATCTATATCCTCATCTAGTTTAACAACTTTTTTAGCTAAATCTATATCTTTTTTTACTAAACTATTTACAGATAGAGAAACTGCCTCTTCACACTTTTCAACCATTCTAATTGTATAACTTTTTAGAGTGCTAATATTAAATTCTAACCTTGTTATAATCATATTTATACTCCTTTTTATATTTTCTACCCAAATCTTCCTGTTATATAATCTTCTGTGCGCTTATCAAATGGATTAGTAAATATAGTTTTTGTTTCATTAAACTCTACTAATTCCCCATTTAAGAAAAATCCTGTATCGTCTGAGATACGAGCTGCTTGCTGCATATTGTGTGTTACTATTATAATAGTATATTGTTTTTTAAGATTTTCAATAAGTTCTTCTACTTTTAAAGTAGATATTGGATCTAGGGCAGATGTAGGCTCATCCATAAGTATAACATCTGGTTTCATAGCAATTGCTCTTGCTATGCATATACGCTGTTGTTGACCTCCAGATAGACCTAGTGCTGATGACTTAAGTCTATCTTTAACTTCGTCCCAAATTGCAGCTCCTTTTAAACTTTCTTCTACTATCTTATCTAATACTTTCTTATCTTTTATTCCGTGAATTCTAGGACCATATGCTATATTGTCATAAATACTCATCGGGAATGGATTTGGTTTTTGGAATACCATACCAACTTTAGTTCTTAATTTTATGACATCTTCTGATGTATATATATCTTCACCATCAACCTCTACTTTACCTTTTATAGTAACTCCATCTATTAAATCATTCATTCTATTTAATGTTCTTAAAAATGTCGACTTTCCGCATCCAGAAGGACCTATTAAAGCCGTTACTTTATTTGACTTTATATCCATGTTTATGTTTTTTAACGCCTGATTATTTCCATAGAATAAATCTAAATTACTAACCTTTAATTTTGTTTTATTGACTATACTCATATCTTCACCTCTTAGATATATTTGAATTTATATAAATTTTAGTAGTTTGCTTTATTTAATTTTTTTGCTATTGTTTTTGCGATTGTATTTAAGGCTAATACTATAACTATTAATACTATTCCTAAAGCTGCTGCAGTTTCTATATCTCCAGACTCCTTAGTTGAAAGATATGCTTGAACAGTTAAAGTTCTTGCACTATCAAATATAGTTGAAGGCATTTGAGCAACAGTTCCAGCTGTTAGTAATATCGCCGCTGATTCACCAATTACACGACCTACTGATAATATTATTCCAGATAGTATACCAGGCACTGCACTTGGAAGCACTACTTTATATAAAGTTTGAAACTGTGTTGAACCAAGAGCTAAAGATGCTTCTCTATAAGATTTTGGTACAGTTTTTAAAGCCTCTTCCGTAGTTCTTATTATTAAAGGTAATATTATTATTGATACTGTAAGCGATCCTGATAAAATAGAAAACTTAAGACCTAATACTGTAACAAAGAATATTCCTCCGAATAATCCATATATTATAGATGGTATTCCTGCTAAACTCTCTGTTGCAAATCTTATTGATTTTACTAATCTTCCTTGTTTTGCGTATTCTTGCATATAGATTGCTGATAATATACCTATTGGTGTAGCTAATGCTATTGAAACTCCAACCATATATATCGTACTTACTATCATCGGTAATATTCCACCATCTCCTGAAGCAGAATAATCACTCATTAAGAAATGTAAATTAATTTTTCCGATTCCTTTTATAAATATAAATCCAACTATTATAGCTAACGTTCCAACTGTAAATGCTGCTGATAAATAGATTAATAACTTTAATATATTTTCTTTTAATTTTCTCATCTTAATCTACTCCCTTAGATAGTTTGTTTAATACTAAATTTAAAATTAATATGAATGAGAATAACACTACTCCTGTTGCAAATAGCATTTCTTGATGAGTACCAAATGCATATCCCATTTCAAGTGCTATATTTGTTGTAAGAGGTCTTACACTATCCATTAAAGAACTTGGCATTACTGGTGAGTTACCTGCAACTAATATTACAGCCATAGTTTCTCCTAAAGCTCTACCTATTCCTAATACTACTGCTGCTAATATTCCTGATTTAGCTGCTGGTAAAACAACCTTAAATATAGTTTCTATTTTAGAAGCACCTAATGCTAATGAACCTTCTTTATAAGCTTTAGGAACTGATCTTATTGCTGTCTCTGATACAGATATAATTGTTGGTAACATCATTATTGCTAAAACAATTATTACTGCTAATAAACTTTGACCTTTAGGTAAGTTAAATATATCTTGAATTCCTGGAACTATAAATGCTAATCCAAATATACCGTATAATACTGATGGTATACCAGCTAAAAGTTCTACTGCTGGTGATATTAACTTTGCCACTTTCTTTGGAGCAATTTCTGCTATAAATACTGATGTTAATATACCTATTGGTACACCTATTATTAAAGCTCCTAGTGTTGCTATTACTGATGCTAATATCATTGGTAGTATTCCAAATTTATCTGATGAAGGTAACCATTCAGTTCCAGTCAAAAATCCTGTAAAAGAATAACCTTTAGATATGAATGGTGTTAACCCTTTATAAAATACAAATCCTATTATTAGTAGTAAACTTACTACTGCTACTAATGCACTAATAAAAAATATATTTTTTGCTACTTTTTCTGCTATATACTTTCCTTTATTATTAGTAGCCTTATATTTTTCATTTAAGCCTATAATTTCAGATTTAACTGACATACAATGCCCTCCCATTTTATTTAAATAAATTTCTAATCTCATATTAAAAGTCTTGTTTTGCTTATCCTTAATTTAATAATATAAAAGAAAAGTTAAATCTAAATTATATCTAAGTTAAGTGAAGGTAAAAATATTGCATTATTTTAACACATTTTTTACATTTTTATTTTCAAGTAGTAAAAGAGCTGTATTAAGAATAATCAGCTCTTCTTAATACAGCTCTTTTACTATTTTATAGTGGAAATTTATCTTAATTTATACTTATTAGCCCTTTGCTTTCTACTATGCTTTGTCCCTCATCACTTAATATGAAGTCTATTAAAGCTTTTCCATTTTCTGATAATCCATCAACTTTATTAACTAATATAAATGGTCTAGCTATTGCATATGTGTCATTCTTTACATTATCTGTTGTTGGTTCTACACCATCTATTGCTAATGTGCTTACTGATTCATCAACATAACCAAATGATATATATCCTATTGCATTTTCATTTCCTCCAACAGTAGATTTTATATTTCCTGAACCATCAGTTATTTGAGCATCTGCTACTAACTCTCCTGACTCGAATCCAACTTTTTCTTGGAACCCATCTCTTGTTCCTGAACCATCTTCTCTTGATACAACTACTATTGGAGCATCTTTTCCTCCAACTTCTTTCCAGTTAGTTATTTTTCCAGTGTATATGTCCTTAACTTGCTCAACTGTTAATTCTTTTACTTCATTAGCCTTATTAGTTATTACTGCTATACCATCTAATGCTATTTCAGTTTCTTCTACTTCACTTTTTTCTTCATCTTTTAAGTCTCTTGATGACATACCTATTTCTGAAGTTCCTTCTATAGTGCTTTTTATACCTGCTGAAGATCCAACTTGCTGTATTTCAACCTTAATATCTGGATTATTTTCTTTAAATTTTTCTGCTAAAACTTCCATAGTTGGTCCTACTGAAGTAGATCCTGATACAGTTATTTTTGATACATCAGATGATCCTCCTGATGAACATCCTACTGCCAATCCTGCAACTAATATTGTACTTGATAATAATGCTAATACTCTTTTCTTAAACATTATATTCCCTCCGATATATTTTTAATTTGATTTATTTGCTTTTCTTTACACTTCAATAATACAAATATTTTGTTAACTTAATATTATAAAACAGTTAAATGGAAGTAAATAATGTTAAGACTATGTAAATACTTATAATTTTAGTACAATCCCAGCTAGTGCTCCTATCAATAAAAATAATGCCGGATGCTTTTTAGATTTTCTTGATAGTAAGAATACTACTATAAATAGTATTAATGCCTTATAATCAAACATATTAACTAAACTCTTAGAGTTTATAAATTTATTTAAAATTAGTATAGATATATTTACAACTTCAAACCAAGCAACCGCTATAAGTCCCGTAACAGTTGGTCTTAACCCATAAAATATAGCTTCTACTTGTTTACTTTCTCTAAACTTATTTAGAAAATGAGCTATTATTATAATTATTATAAATGCCGGCATAACCAATGCAGTTGTAGCAATTATAGAACCTATTACTCCACCAGCTTTAAATCCAGCAAAAGTAGCCATATTTATTCCTATTGGTCCTGGAGTTGACTGAGATACAGCTACCATGTCTGCAAGTGTAGATTCATTAAACCAAGGATAATTTCTTGCTATATCATATAAAAATGGTAAAGTCGCTAATCCTCCACCTATGGCAAATAATCCTATTTTAAAAAACTCAAAAAATAATTGTATATATGTCATTATCATTGTTCTTTTCTCCCATAACCAATTATTAAGCCTAATATAGCTGCTGAAATCACTATGTATATAGATGAAATTTTAAGTATTGCTCCAAGTATAAATGTTGTAATAAATATTATAATTCCAAACTTATCTGTTACTGAGTTTTTCCATAACTTTATAATAGCATTTAATATAAGTACAGCTACTACAACTCGTATACCTGAAAATGCATGCTGTACAATTTCAAATTTAGAGAAGCTCTCCAAGCAAGTTGCTATAAGCATTATTATCACTAGTGATGGAAATACAACCCCTGTAGTAGCAAATAATGCTCCTGTAATCCCTTTAACTTTATACCCTATAAATGTGGCTGTATTTACGGCAATTATTCCTGGAGTAGTTTGACCTACAGCATAATAATCTAATAATTCCTCACTAGTTGCCCAATTTCTATTTTCTACTACCTCTTTTTCTAACATAGGAAGCATTGCATAACCTCCGCCAAATGTTAATCCTCCTATTCTACAAAAGGTTTTAAATAAATCAAATAGTTCATCCATATTGCCTCTACCTTTCTTTTAATTTTTATATCATTATTTTTTAATTAAATATTATGATATTACTTTTTAATATTATAAAAGCATAGTCTCATTATATGTTTATTAATAAAATTAAAAATGGGCTATCTAGAAGTTAAACTACTTCATTTAGACAGCCCTATATTATTATAACTCTTTCTCTAATTTATCTACTAACTCACTAAATACGCTTAGTGCAGAATCCACTGATTCTTTCTTTTCCATATCAACTCCTGCTGATTTTAACTGAACAAGTGGATATTCAGATCCACCACTTTTTAAGAATGATATATATCTTTGAACAGCAGGCTCTCCTTCTTTTAATATTTGCTGACTTAATGCACTAGCTGCTGAAAAACCTGTAGCATATTTATAAACATAGAAGTTTGAATAAAAATGAGGAATTCTTGCCCACTCTAATCCAATTTGTCTATCAACATTACAAGACTTTCCGTAGTATTTTTCATTTAGTCCATAATATATATCTGTAAACTCCTTAGCTGTTAATGGCTCTTTTCCTTCCACTTTTTCATGAGTTATTTTTTCAAACTCTGCAAACATTGTCTGTCTATACACTGTAGTTCTAAATTGCTCTAGATAATAATTTAATAAATATATAGTTTCCTCTCTTGAACTAGAATTATCTAATAAATAGTTTATTAAAAGTAATTCATTTAAAGTTGATGCTACTTCTGCTACGAAGATTTTATAATTAGAGTATAAGTATTCTTGGCTAGTTCTAGAGTAATAGCTATGAACTGAATGTCCTAGCTCATGTATTAATGTAAATAATGAATTTAAATCATCATGATAATTCATAAGTATATAAGGATGAGAATCGTAACTTCCCCAAGAATATGCTCCTCCTTGTTTTCCTTCATTCTCATATACATCTATCCATCTTTCTGAAAATGCCTTTTTAATTATATTTAAATACTCTTCTCCAAGTGGTCTTAGAGCTTCTAATATTATCTCTTGTGCTTTTTCATAAGGTATTTTCATATCAAACTTATCTGTTAGTGGGACATATAGGTCATACATATGTATTTCTTCTAATCCTAAAAATCTTTTCTTTAGTTCTACATACTTGTTAAGTGAATCTAAATTTTCATCTATTGCTAATATAAGATTATTATACACATCTACGCTAACATCATCATTAAATAAAGAGCCCTCTAGTGCTGATTTATGCTTTCTCATTTTAGAATAGAAAATTTCAGATTTTATGCCTCCATATAATGTAGAAGCAAATGTATTTTTATATTTATCATATACAGAATATAGAGCTTCAAATGCATCCTTTCTAACTCTTTGATTCTTGCTCTTCAAGAATACAGAAAAGTTAGAATGAGTTAGTTTAACTTTATTTCCTTCCTCATCTTCTATTTCTGGAAATTCTAAGTCTGCAAATGAAAGCATATCATATACATTTTCAGCTACACCAGAAATATCAGATGTTGCAGCTAATATTTCTTCTTCTCTTTCACTTAATGTATGTGGCTTTTCTCTTAAAATATCGTCTATATACTTTCTATAAAAACTTAGCTCTTTAGATTCTAAGAATTCATTTAATATCTTATCATCTATAGATATTATTTCTGGAACTATATACGACGTTGCCATAGATAATTCAGTTGAAAGCATATCTATTTTAGTTGCCATACCTTGATTTTCATTAATTCTAGTATCCTCATGTTGCTTCATATGAGTATATACATATAAATTTTGAACTATTCTTGATGCATCTTCAGATAACTTAAGAGCCTTATATAAACTATCTTTACTACTTCCTAATTTTCCTTTATAATTTTTTACTTCTTTTAATATACTTTCTACTTTTTTAATGTCTACATCAATAGCTTCCTTGTTGTTATACATTTCATCTATATTCCACTTATATATAGATTCAATTGAACTTCTATCTTTTATCATATCTATCTCTCCTTTTATATATTTAACATAAAAAATCTACAAATATTACATGATTTATTTTTTTTAAATCCTTGATAAATTCATCTATCATAAATCTTCTATCATACACAATATAGAAATTTATCTTCCATATATTATTTTCTCCATACTCTATCCCTATATTCTTTATTACTATACTTGATTTAGTAAATTTATCGTAAAGATCTGACATTACGTGAATATCATCGATTTTTAAGCTTAAAATAGTTTCTCTCTTCTTAAAAAAAACTTTATCTATTTTTTTTAAAATATATAATGTTGCCATAACAAATATCCAAGCTAAAATTGCAAGTACATATTGTCCATAACCAATTGCTATCCCTATACATGCAGTTGCCCAAATGCCTGCAGCTGTAGTTAATCCTTTAATACCGTTTCGTGTTTTAAGTATGGCTCCTGCACCTAAAAAACCTATGCCTGATAATACTTGAGCAGGTAATCTTCCTGGATCAATATTTGCATAAAAATAATATTGATTAAATAAATTTAAAGCTGTAATTGATGTAATACAAGATCCTACTGATACTAGTATATGAGTTCTAAATCCAGCAAATTGATGTGACTTTTCTCTTTCCAACCCTGTTAATCCACCTATAAATAACGCTAATAACAACTTAATTATGATTTCTCTTGTGCCCATAAAAATTCCCCCACTCTAAAATAGCTTCTATTCAAAATCTCCTGAGTCTTTATTATCATAACTTATAATATTTATATGCTTAGGGTATGCTATTCTAATATTATTTTTGTTAAATACTATTAAAATTTGTAATTTAGTTTCTTTAAGGGCTAAAAAATATTTATATGATTTTACTACTCCTGTTATAGTATATTGAGGCCCTACAGTATTTTTTTCTATATCAGTTACTCCATATACACTGAATTTTTTAGATTCTTCACTTGAGTTAGGTTTATATAGGTAATCACTAAACTTATCATTCATAATTTCACAAACTTCTTCTAAGGATTGTATTACTTTCATTGGATCTTCTTCATAAGATACCCTCACATGAACTACAACTCTCATTTTATTTTTGCTATAGTTTCTTATACTATCTATATTTCCATTTGGAATAGTTATTCTTCTTAAATCCCAATCTCTTAAACTAGTGCTTCTAATCCCTATTTCTTCAACAGTTCCTCTAAATTCTTCGTTTATAATTACGAAATCACCAACTTGCAACTGCTTTTCAAATAGTATAAAAAAACCATTAAAAATATCTTTTAGTATACTTTGTGATGCAAATCCTGCAATTAATCCAATGATACTTGCTCCTGTTACTAATGAACCAAACTTAGTTGCATCTACAATATTGAATTCTCTTAAAATCAAAACTATGCATATAACAAATACTATATAATAAGATATAGATGATAATACACTACACAAAGTATTTTCATATCTGACATCAAACTTTGTGAACTGAAATAGTTTATTTAAAAGGTATTCTATCAGCTTAACTAATGTATACGAAATTATAATAATTATAATTGTATTTATAATTTTACTTATAAACATATTAATCATCCTTTAATTAAAAATATTATCTTAATTATTTAATATTTGCTATTTAATTATATTTATACTTAATTTGAATATAATTAGAATTCTAATTTTAAATATAAAAAAACCCACTTTCGTGGGGTTATTTAATTAAAAGTATATACTTGTTTATTAAAATATCTATCTTTTGACTAGCTTCTAATAGCTCATCCTTAAATATTTCTGGGTATTGTATGTAAGTATTTATTTCTTGTCTTAATTCTTCTATCTCATTTTTTAGTGTTTCTAACTCGCTATTCGCCATAATAATCACCACTATTATAAATTTATATTCTTGTGTACATTTTATCAAATATTGCTATTATTTGTCAATTTTTTTTACTATAGTTCTAATTATTACAATACAATATTTACTTACAATTCCTACAAAAAATCCTGTTATTAAAGATGTTATTAACATAAAAGGAAGATATCCTACTGTTAAAATATTTTCTACTATCATACTAGCTACTATTAATTGGCCGATATTGTGACCAATAGCGCCTATTATACTTATTCCGATTATTGAAAATCCATTAAACTTATAGATTATATACATTAGTATTAAGCTTAAATACGCACCCCCCATGCTAAATAATAAGTAAGATAGTGGCCCAGAAAATATAGAAGATAATATAACCCTTACAGTAATTATTATGAATGTATCTTTTAATCCAAATATAACTAAAGAAGTTAAAGTTATAATATTAGTTAAACCCAATTTTGCTCCAGGAAATAAAGCTATAAGTGGATTTGGAATATAGCTTTCTATTATATATAAAATTAAACTATATCCTACCATTAGACTTAAAAATGTCAATCTTTTTGTTTTCATACATTTCATCCCCAAATTTTTATACTTTCTCTATCTATACATTAATTATAATTCAAAAAATACTAAAAACTCATTTTATAAATAAAAAAGTAATAATTTATAATAATTTACTTACACCTCCCTATTAGGCATCTATATTGACTTTTTGTACCTTGATTGATACAATTTCATTGATAACGAATTTCATTAGGAGGTATTAAAGATGACTGTTTACGATTTAAAAGTAGGCCAAAAAGGTTTAATCGATAACATAGATGGAAATGACAAGTTAGTTAAAAGACTACTTGCCTTAGGATGTACAAATAATACCGAAATAGAAGTTAAAAAGATTGCTCCTTTTGGAGATCCTATAATTATAAGATTTAGAGGGTTTGATATTGCACTTAGAAGATCTGATGCAAAGAATATTTTTTTAAAATAATAAAATCCCCTTATTATAATTAAGCGTCTTTAGTTTTTTAATTTCCATAATATAAAAAGAGGTGATTACTTATGATTAATGTAGCATTACTAGGTAATCCTAATGTTGGAAAAACTACAATATTCAACTCTCTCACTGGTTCAAATCAATATGTTGGTAACTGGCCTGGGGTTACAATTGAAAAAAAAGAAGGATTTCTAACAAAAGATATAAAAATAGTTGACTTACCTGGAATATATGCAATGGATACTTTCTCTAATGAAGAAAAAGTAGCTAAATCCTACTTAGAAAACTCTAATGTAGATGTTATAGTTAATGTTGTTGATGCATCAAATTTAGCTAGGAACCTTTATTTAACAACTCAGCTTATGAAATTTAATAAGCCTATAATCATTTTATTGAATATGATGGATGTTGCTAAGTCAAGAGGTATAAATATTAATATAGAAGAATTAAGCAAAGAGCTTAGTATAACGATAATTCCTACTGTAGCTAAAAAGAAGTCTAATCTTGATTCTTTAGAAAGTGTAATAAAAAATAATGTAGATAAAAAAATAAATTATAACTTAGACTTTGGAAGTGAGTCTGAAACATATAAAAAATTAGATAGTATTCTTTCTAATTGTAGCAAATCTACTTCAGAAAATAAAAAAAGTATAAGTGAAAAAATAGATGATATTGTATTGAATCCAATACTTGCTTATCCTATATTTCTAGGTTTGTTATTATTATTATTTAAATTTACATTTGATTGGGTTGGCGGACCTCTTCAAGAAGGATTAGGAGGACTTATTGAAACATACATAATGAATCCAATGGATGGGCTACTTGCTAATTCAAGTCCTTGGTTTAAATCACTTATAATAGACGGCATATTAGGTGGAATAGGTGGAACATTACCATTCTTCCCTCTTATATTCACTTTATTTTTTGGAATATCTATATTCGAGGATAGTGGCTATATGTCTAGAACAGCATTTTTAATGGATAGAATAATGATTAAGGTTGGTCTATCTGGTAAAGCTTTTATACCTATGGTAATGGGGCTTGGATGTTCTTCTCCTGCTATAATGGCAACTAGAACATTAGAAAGTGAAAAAGATAGAAAGATAACAGCTTTAATAGCACCTCTTATGACATGCGGTGCAAAGCTTCCAATATATGCTTTATTTGTATCTATATTTTTCTCTAAAAATAAAGCTTTAGTTACTACATCTTTATATTTAACAGGAATATTAGTGGCTATATTAATTGCCTTAATTTTAAATAAAACAACTTATAAAACTCAAGTTGAACCATTTATATTAGAACTTCCTGAGTATAAAGTTCCAACGTTAGAAGCTTTATTAAAAAATACATGGAATAAATCAAAAGGTTTCTTAATAAGAGTTATTACAGTAATGTTTGCTATGTCTGTTATTATATGGTCTCTTTCATCATTCAATTTCTCAGGATTCACTGAGAACATAGATGAAAGTTTCTTAGCATCACTTGGTAAGTTAATAGCCCCAATATTTACCCCATTAGGATTTAATGATTGGAGAATATCAGTTTCTATACTTACTGGTTTAGGTGCAAAAGAAATAGTTGTAAATACTTTAAGTGTTCTTTTCGGAGATTTAGATACAGTTTTACCTACAGTATTTACGGGGGTTAGTGCTTATGCTTTCTTAATTTTCTCAGCACTATATACACCTTGTATAGCTGCCCTTGCAACTATGAGAAAAGAATATGGTAATAAAATGATGATGATTTCTTTATCTTATCAATTTGCTGTGGCTTGGATTGGAGCTTTCTTAGTAAGTATTATAGGTAATGCTATTTTAGGAAAATCAAGTGGATCAATATTAGAATTATTAATTGGTGGAATTATAATAGTATCAGCAGTTCTTATACTAGTTAATATGATGAGAAAAAAATCTAGTGGATGTAGTTCTTGCTCTAGTTGTTCATCTTGCTCATCAAACTCTACTTGCTGCTCTGATGAAAATACAAATGTACAAGATAAGCCTATAAAAGAAACAATTTAATATGATATAAATAAAAAAAGGTGAAATTTAATTTCACCTTTTTTATTTATTTAAAACTTAACATTTAATGTAACTTCTTTTCCATTTCTATATACAACTATTTTCGTACTATCTCCTTTAGAGTAAGTATATAGAGATTTCGTTAAATCTGACATACCTGTTAAATTAGAGTCCCCTATTTTTAATATAATATCACCATCTTGTATTCCTGCTGTTTTTGCAGATGTACCATCCAATACTTCAGCTACATAAATACCTTCATCTACACCAAGATTTTGATTTGTAGCAGATACGTATGTTGACACGTCAATTCCCTTTATTCCTAAAGTTACTTTTTCATAATTACCACTTTTTATTATAGATTCAACTATAGGTTTTGCTGTATTTATTGGAATGGCAAATCCTAAACCTTCACCTTGAGATGCTTTTGCTGTATTTATACCAATTACTTGACCATTTTGATTTAATAAAGGCCCTCCACTATTTCCAGAGTTTATACTTGCATCTGTTTGCATAAGCCCAGTCATAGTACCCTGTTCTGTCTCTATAGTTCTATCTAGTCCACTTATTATACCTTGAGTAACACTTCTTTGTAGATCTAATCCAAGAGGATTACCTATTGCTATAGCTATATCACCTGTTCTAACTTCATCACTATCCCCAAATTCAGCTGGTGTTAATCCAGTTTTTTCAACTTTTACTATAGCTAAATCTAATTGAGCATCATACCAAGCTACTCTACCTTCTGTTGTTGTACCATCATTAAATAATACATTTACTGTGTTTGCTTTTCCATCTGAAATAACATGAGAGTTTGTTAATATATATCCATCTGCATCTACTATAACACCAGTTCCAACACCTTCTGATTGCGTAGGTATGGCAAATCTATTATCTGTACTTATTGTTGTAGTAGTTATACCTACTACAGATGGCATTGCCTTCTCTGTTACCGCATGATATACATTTTGAGTTTTTCCACTATCATTTACTACTATTTCTGACTTTGAACTAGTGCCTGACGTATCACTTAGTAAATTATTTTTCACTACCGCTACTGTTAATAATGAACTTAATACTGAACTAATTATAGCTACTACTACTACCAATCCTATGCCTCTTTTACGTGACATAATATCCCTCCTCCAAATTTTATTAGTTAAATTTAAAATTATTCTATTTTTTATTGTTTGCACTTTTTTACTTTTAATACTATACTTGCTGTATATAAAAAAAGAAATCATCACAGGAAATTTAATGCCCCTTATGATGATTTCATTATATAATTTATAACTTAATTAAACCTTAATTATTAAGTCTTTTTTCTAATTCTTCTCTTTCTTTTTCAAATCCTGGTTTACCTAATAAAGCAAACATATTTTTCTTATATGCTTCAACACCTGGTTGATTAAATGGATTTACACCTAATAGATATCCACTTATTGCACAAGCTTTTTCAAAGAAATAAACAAGATATCCAAAGTTATACTCATCTAATTTTTCTATGTTTAATAATAAGTTTGGAACTTGTCCGTCTGTATGTGCAAGTAAAGTTCCCTGGAATGCTTTTTCATTTACAAAATCTACAGTTTTTCCAGCTAAGTAATTTAATCCATCTAAATCTATATCTTCTTTTTCTATAGTAGTAACTCTTCTTGGATTTTCAACATTTATAACAGTTTCAAATAATATTCTCTTTCCTTCTTGAATATATTGTCCCATAGAATGCAAGTCTGTTGAGAAATCTACAGATGCAGGGAATATACCTTTATTATCTTTTCCTTCACTTTCCCCATATAGTTGCTTCCACCACTCACTTACATAGTGTAATTGTGGTTCATAATTTACTAGTAACTCTATATCTTTTCCTTTTCTATGTAATATGTTTCTAACTACTGCATATTGGTAACTTTGATTTTCTTTTAAATCCGCATTTTTATATTCTTCACAAGCTTCTTTTGCACCATTCATCATAGCATCTATATCTAGACCAGCTGCAGCTATTGGTAATAAACCAACAGGAGTTAGAACTGAGAATCTTCCACCAACATCATCCGGTATAACAAAAGTTTGATATCCTTCTTCATCAGCTAACTGCTTAAGAGCTCCTTTTTTAGAGTCTGTAGTAGCATATATTCTCTTTCCAGCCTCTTCTTTTCCATATTTCTTTTCTAAGAAATCTTTAAATATTCTAAATGCTATTGCAGGCTCTGTAGTAGTACCCGATTTAGATATAACATTTATAGAAACATCTTTATCTTTTATAATGTCTAATAAATCCATCATATATGTAGAACTTATATTGTTACCTACAAAATATACTTCTGGAGCTTTTCTATCTTCTTTATTTAAATTATTCCTAAAAGAATGGCTACACATTTCTATGGCAGCTCTAGCTCCTAAATAGGATCCTCCTATACCGATTACTAAAAGCACATCTGAGTCTGACTTAATTTTTTCTGCGGCTTCTTTTATTCTAACAAATTCTTCTTTATCATAATCATTAGGTAGATCTACCCATCCTAAGAAATCATTGCCTAATCCAGTTTTCTCATGTACCATCTTATGTGCTACATCAACAAATTGTTGCATAGACATAATTTCATCTTCATTGAAAAAATTCATAGCATTGCTATAGTCAAACTTAACTTTTCCCATAAACTTACCTCTTTCTAAAAAATAATCTAATCAAATTATAGCACAATCTTATGGTAATTTTTAGTAAAATTATCTTATGTAAGTACCTATTAATTATAATTTAAGAATGTATATTCTCAAAAAAAGCTTTCTTAAAATTATAATTTTAAGAAAGCTTTTTTATTAATCATGTCCAACTTGTCGAGCTATTACTTGTTGCGCAATATTTACTGCATGATCAGAAACTCTTTCTAAGTTCGTTATTATATCTAAGTATATTACACCGCCATCTATGCTACATGAGCTTTCATTTAATCTTCTCATATGACTAACTCTACATGACTTTTCCATAATATCAACTTGTTCTTCCATTTTTATAACCTTGCAAGCTAAGTCAATATCATTTATTTTCATAGATTCCAGTGCATATGTATAAGCAGATATAACTTTATTATATATTTCACTTAATTCTTCTTTAGCTTGATCTGAAAATACTACATTACAATTTATTGCTGTTTCTGCTAATTCAGATATATTATCTGCATGATCACCTATTCTCTCTATATCATTAACAGTATTAAATAAAGAATCTACGACTTCTATTGAATCTTCATTTAAAGGTGCTTTTGAAAGCTTTAATAAGTAATCTAATATATATTTTTGTAGTAAATTAATTTGATTTTCTTTATTCTTACATTTTTCTATATTTTCAGTTACATTTTCCATAATAGAACTCATAGCTAAATCTAATGATTCCTTAGATTTTTCACCCATTCTTATAGTTTCCTTAACTGTATTGGCTAATGCTATTGATGGTGTTTCTATCATTCTTTCATCTATATATTTAACGATTTTATCTTCATCATTTTCGGATTCATCTTTCTTATCTGGAACTAACTTAACTGCTAGTTTTATTATAAGCTTATTAAATGGTATTAATAATAGTACTGATATTATATTAAATAATGTATGAGTATTAGCTATTTGTCTAGCAATATTAGTTGGATCCATAGCTGTTACTATACTTACTACCGGTTTATTTAATGCTATTAGGAATACTATCGTTCCAACTACATTAAATATTAAATGTATCATTGCTGCTCGTTTTGCATTTTTATTAGCACCTATACTTGATATTAAAGATGTTACACAAGTACCTATATTTTGACCATATAATATTGGTAATGCTGATGATAATGGTATTAAACCTTGTGATGCTAATGCTACTAGCATACCCATAGATGCACTCGAACTTTGTACTATTGCTGTTATACCAAACCCTAATAAAAGACCTAATAGTGGATATGTACCAAATGTTAATAATAAATCAGTAAATCCTTTATATTCTGCTAAAGGTTTTACTGCATCTTTCATGAAGTCCATACCTGTAAATAATATACCAAATCCAATTAATATTTCAGCTATATGCTTTACTTTTTGTTTACTACTAAATAAGTACATTACTATACCTATACCTAATGCTACTGGTGCAAGACCATTTAAATCGAAAGATACTAACTGTGCAGTTATTGTAGTACCTATATTTGCACCCATTATAACTCCTGCAGCTTGAGGTAAAGTCATTATTCCTGCATTTACAAATCCAACTACCATAACTGTTGTAGCACTAGAACTTTGTATTACAGCTGTAACTAAAGCACCTACTAAAACACCCATTATGATATTACTTGTTAATAGTTCTATTATTTTTTTTAATCTAGAACCTGCTGATTTTTCTAGAGCTTCTCCCATAAGGTTCATACCATATAAGAATAGCCCTAAACCTCCCATAAGACTTACTGCAATTTCCACTTTTTTTCCTCCTTAAGGATAATTATAATTGTATAAAATTAATGTCCTATTGTATTTTATCAAAATCAATAGGACGTTAGTGTTAAATATATGTTAAATATTAATTTTTTATTAAATTTAAGTTTAATTTACATTAAAATTCGAGTTGTTTTTTATATTCTACTTATATTTTTATAATTTTTATATTTTAATTTATTGAGTACTTACCTATTATTTTTTCTGCACATTTAATTCCATCAACTGCAGCAGTAACTATACCTCCTGCATATCCTGCGCCTTCTCCACAAGGATATAAATTTTTAGTATTAGTTGATTCTAAAGTATTTTCATCTCTAACTATTCTTATAGGAGCAGAAGATCTAGTCTCTACACCTGTTAAAACTGCATCATCCATTGCAAATCCTTTTATTTTTCTATCAAATCCAATTAAAGCTTCTTTCATTGTATCTGTTACAAACTCAGGTAAACATCTCCTTAAATCTGCAAAAGTATATCCTGGCTCATATGACGGCTTTACACTCCCTATCTTAGTTGATACTCTATCATTTAAGAAATCTCCTACTAATTGAAGTGGTGCATTATAATTTCTACCACCTATTTCATATGCTAATTTTTCATATTTTTCTTGGAAGTACATTCCAGCTAATGGATGATCACTTCCAAAATCATCTGGTACTACATTTACTAAGAATCCACTATTAGCATTATCTTTATCTCTAGCATGCTCACTCATTCCATTAGTAACAACTTGACCTTCATAAGATGCAGATGCTATTACGCTACCTCCTGGGCACATACAGAATGTATATGCAGTTCTTCCATTAGAAGTATGTTCTATTAATCGATAATCTGCAGCTCCTAATCTCGGATGATCATGAAATTCTTTATATTGAGATTTATTAATTAGTTCTTGAGGGTGTTCTATTCTAACTCCTATTGCAAAAGGCTTTTGAATTATATTAACTCCTCTATTGTATAACATCTCATACGTATCCCTTGCACTATGTCCAATAGCTAATACAACTACATCCGCCTCTATTACTTCACTATTATTAATAGTTATAGATTCTATCTTATCGTTAACTCTACTTATATCAGTTACTTGTGAATCAAATTTTACTTCCCCTCCAAGCCTAATGATTTCATTACGTATATTTTTAACTACATCTTTTAATATATCAGTCCCAACATGTGGCTTATGAGAATATAGTATTTCCTCTGGAGATCCAAAATTAACAAGCTCTTCTAATACCTTTCTACATCTAATATCTTTAATTCTAGTCGTAAGTTTACCATCTGAAAATGTACCTGCTCCACCTTCTCCAAACTGTACATTAGAATTATTTTTAAATTTTCGTTCTTTCCAGAAATTATTTATATCTTCTGTTCTCTGATCAACATCTAAACCTCTCTCTAATAATATTGGTTTATATCCTCTTTGAGCTAATAATAGTGCCGCAAATAATCCTGCTGGTCCACTTCCTATTATTACTGGTCTCTTATCAAGCTTTTTTGTTCCAGATTCTACATCTTCATACTTTAACTCTTTTATCTTAACTACATCTTTTATATTTTTTCCTAATATTTTTTCTTCATTTTTAACATCTACATCTATAGTATATACAAAGTTTACCTTTCCCTTTCTTGCATCTATAGATTCCTTATAAATATAGTACTTAATTAAATCGCTAGACTTTATTTTTAGTTTTTTAAGTACTAGTTGTTTTATATCTGATGGATTTTCATCTATACTTATTTTTATATTAGATATTCTTAACATAATTTCACCTTTCTTTTTTTATTTAATAGCATAAAAGGGAATGCCTCAAAATCCCTTATTTTGAGACAACCCCTTTTTTAAGTATAATATCGACATTATCTTTTCTAGATTATCTATATAAAATATCTAATGAATCTTTAAGTTAAGTTGTTCACTATACCTATGCAAAATTCATATTATCTAGTCATTCTTTGTTATAAGACCTCTTATAACTTTCATATTATTGAATACTTTTTCTAAGAAATTTTCAGCTTCTTCATTATCTAAAAGTTCAATTTCTAAATTATCATCTTCAGGTATATTTTTTGAAGCACAATATTGTTTAGCAATTTCAATTAATTCTTTTTTTGATTTCTCTGCTAAATCAAATTCTTTGTAATCTATTATTATGTATTGTTTAACTTCTTGAGAAGTTCCTTGATTATATCCTATTTCTATATGATATATAACTGCATATAAATTTTCTGGTGTTTGTTCTCCGTTATATACAGGTACCGCAGGGTTAGATTTTATAAAGTTTGTTGATACTGCAATTGCGTTTCCTAAGCTAAGACTCATATTTATACCTCTTTCTGTATATTATATAATTCTATTTTATACATTATTTCTATATATTAAAACCTTTTTTTTATAATTTAAATGTAAAATTATATATAATTTAATATACCCTGTATTTTATTCAATAAACTGTTACATTGTAAGATAAATCTTAACGCAAAATTAGAGGAACTATACTAATATAATCCCTCTAATTTTACTATATATAAATTGTTATTTAATAATCTAATATTATAAATATTACTCTGATTTAAGATCTTTGTATCTTTTCCCTAAAGTACTTGGACTTATTTCATATTTTTTAGATATTTGAGCTTGAGTTATAGATTGACCAGCATCTTTTTTAACATAATATTCTACACCTGCTGCCCATCCATTTTCTGCACCTTTTACTTCACCATTAGCAGCTTTGTATCCGTTCCAGAAGTCTATACATCCTTGTAAGAACTCGTCTTCTACATTTTGCTTCATTATAGCAATTACTTTATCATCACTTTCACATACTTCAACACTTTCAGCCTTGCTAGCTTTTTCCGCTCTTTGATTCTTTAAAAATTCAGCTATACTTGGCTCTAGTAATTGTTGTATATACTTGTATAATATATGTGTATGATGTATTAAGAATGTATTCATATCCTTGTATATATCTTCATATTGGCTAAATAAAGTTTTTATATCACTAACTATTATATCTTTTATAGCCTCTGATATACTTATAGTTATATCTATTAGTATATTTGTATCTCCTACTTTAACAATTCTTGCTATTATAGGACTTCCAATTTCAAAGTCTTTTAATAGATTTATATCTTCTGTATATATTTCAACATCATTTAAACAATCTTTCAATAAGATTTTGTCTTCTCTTATTTCTTTTACTTCATACACACTTACGTAAGATTCAAATAGATTTTTTAATATATCTCTTTCCACCATATCTAAGTTATCTTTGTTTTCTTCAAAGAATTCAACTGTTATAACTTTTTTATTCTCCATTATATGATCTTGTATAAAATACGTATTAAAGAATCTTTCGAACTTAGAGTTTATTTCTTCATTTTCCATTATAAAGAATGTTTCTTTAGCCTTTTCATATTCAGTTTTAAACTTCTCATTTCTAGAGAATTCATATAATTTAGCATATAATTCATAATATTGCTTTTGTGAAAATTCAATCTTTCTACTTGATCTTTCTGACGCAACATCTTTATTTAAACAACATTTTTTATATTTTTTACCACTTCCGCATGGGCATAAATCATTTCTACCTAACAAGGTGACTTCACTCCTTTATTTCTAAATTAAAGTACACAATTTAATATTATACCATTTTTTGTCGAATCATTCTACAATTCTTTATTATTTTATTCCTTCTTGTTTCTTGTTAACTTTTGGGATTAAATTATGTCTTAATTTAGAATTTCTACCTTGTTCTTTTATATACCTTCAAGATTTACGCTTTATCATAATACTATTTACGATATCTTATTACATTATAATATATATTACATAATTATCTTTTGCAATTATTCATTATATGACCTTTATCTCCATAATACAATCTACATAATTTTTTATATCTTCTTTTTTATTATCACTCATATTATTTATATTTCTTATAATATTTAGTTTTTTGATGTTTTTTTCTAAACCTATGTTGATTAATGAACTTTCTACCTTAAAAATATCATCTATTTTTCCTCTTATATGTAATTCTACATTTACAATATCTTGATTATCGTTATCCAAATATGATGTTTTATTTATATATTTTACTTCAACAATATCCTTTATTTCATTTTCTATCTCTAAAATAATATCTTTTTCTTGTGTTTTTACATTCGTCATTGGTTTACTATTATTAACTTCATTTAAACTATCAGTAGCTGTGTAGTATTTTTCATTATTGTTATATATTTTATAAGATGAAAATATTATAGTTATAATAAATATAATACTTAAAATTTTTTCTCTTCTACTTAGTGATCTTTTCAATTTATACACCTACACTATATTTTATTTTAGGCTATGTTTTAAATCAATGTTGAAAATGGATATTTTTTAGTATGCAGGATATAATATAAATATATCAATGTTTCGGAGGTTATAGTATGCCAAGTATAAAGTCTATATTAACAGATATACAAGCATTACCATTAAATCAAGTAGAGGAATTATTATCATATTTAGAAGAATTTCTTGTATTAGGTTCTCAAGTAGGGCAAGTATGCGAAGAAGTTAAAGAGTTTAGATTTTCTAAGGGTAAAGTATGCCCTCATTGTAGTTCTGAATCAATTTCAAGAAATGGTAAATATAACGGTAAGCAAAGATATATCTGTAAAGATTGTAGAAAGACTTTTACTGATTTTACAAACTCTGCAACATATAGAAGTAAGAAGTCTTTAGATAAGTGGCTTAAATATGCTAAATGTATGGTTATGGGGTTATCAATAAGAAAGTCGGCTAAAATTGTAGGCATTAATATTTATCAAGAGTAAGTTTTTAAAAATGTTATAAAAACTTGATTTCAACATATTATATATGTGTAATATGTTAATATAAAAAATCCATTCGATATATAATCAAATGAATTTTTAAGTTCGTAATATATTAATTTTGTAATTTAATTAATTCTCAACTATAGTAATATACTTTATATCATATATCTAAGTTAATGCTAAATTATGTATTGTTTATATTGAACATACTCTTTTTCACTACATTCAATATTGAGTATTACTCCATCCTCTATATATTCAGAGTCTAAGATAGTTGCATTCTCCATTATATTAGATATCATCTTTCCTTCTGAATATGGAATTTTTAACTTAAATCTTATATAATCTTCAAATACTTTTTCACAAATAGATTCTATTAATCTATCTATTCCTATATCTCTTTTAGCTGAAATTAATATTTTATTATTATCTAATTTATCTAAATCAATTAAATCAATCTTATTATATACATAAATCATAGGAATATTATCAGCTCCTATTTGGCTTAATGTTTCATTAGTAACATCTATCTGATTTTTATAATTAGGATTAGATATATCTATAATATGAACTAATAAGTCTGCATCGCAAACCTCTTCCAGTGTCGATCTAAAAGCTTTAACTAAGTTATGAGGCAAATCGCCTACAAATCCAACTGTATCATACAGTAAAAAAGATTTGTTATTATGCAGTTTAATATTTCTAACATAAGTCTCCAATGTTGCAAATAGCATGTTTTTTTCAAATACTTTTTTATCTTCTTTATTGATAAAATTTTCAACTAATACATTCATAACTGATGATTTACCTGCATTAGTATATCCTACTAGTGCTACATTAGGTATGTTGGATTTTTTTCTTTTATTTTTTTGAGTATTTCTTTGATACTTCAGTATTTCTAATTCCTTGTTTAAACTAGCTATTCTATCTTCTATACGTCTACGGTCTAGTTCTAACTTAGTTTCTCCTGCTCCCCTATTTTTAGTACCAACTCCACCACTTTGACGACCTAGGTTTTCATTTGCACCAATTAACCTTGGAAGTTCATACTGAAGTCTTGCAACCTCTACTTGCAACTTAGCTTCTCTTGTTTTTGCTCTATTTGCAAATATATCTAGTATTAAAGCTGTCCTATCTATGACATTACATTTTACTTCTTCTTCAATATTTTTTATCTGTGATGCAGATAGTTCGTTATTAAATACTATTATTTCAGCGTTCGTTTTTTCGATTAAATCTTGTAATTCTTCAATTTTACCACTACCCATATAGAATGTTGGATTTATCTTCTTTAAATTTTGCTCCACTTTTCCAACTACTTCCATATCACAGGCTATACATAAATTCTTAAGTTCTATTATAGATTCCTCAAAATTATTTTTGTTATTTATATTAATTCCTACAATTATTACTCTTTTTCTCATTTTCATAATCTCCTATAATTTTATATTTAAACTTTAATATTTAAATATCACGGGATTATGACTTTTAATTATATTAAGATAATAGCCACAATCCGTGACTTACCCTCTTAATCTTATTGAATGTATACATCCACGTATATTCATCTTATTACCTCCTAACCTTTATCTACTTTACTTTACCGACTATAATTTTTAAATCAACCGTTATTTTTTCTATATCACATTTATTTAATTCATTTATTTGTTCTTTGCTCAAACCAGATGTTAATGGTGTCATTTTTATAAAATCTTCTAAATTATATATATTTGTTTTATAAGTGATTCTTTTATCATAGATGATTTCCAAGTTATCTTTAAATGAATTTATAACATTTTTATTAGAATAAGTATCTTTTTTTATTTTACCTTTTATTTCAGACCTTATCTCTTTTAAATAGTGTTCATCTGGAATTACTTTTATTACAACTCCACCTTTGTTTAAAACTCTAGTAAATTCACTATAATTCGATGGTGAAAGTATATCTATTATTATATCTAATTTATCATTTTTAAATGGTAGATTTGATAAGTCTGATACACTCCATAGTATGCTATTTTCGTATCTTGTAGCAAGTGAAATTCCTTCTCTTGATATATCTATTCCAAACAATTTACACCTACTATTTATTTTTTCATCTGAATATAGTTGATTTAAATAATATCCTTCTCCGCAACCAACATCTAGTACAAAATTAACATTCTTTTTTGACGTATATTTATCCACTATATCTATTATCTCTTTAGAAAGCTCGTCATATATACCATATTCATATATTTTACTTCTAGATTCAAATAATTTTTTATCATATATTGTCTTCGCATTATTCTTTACTAAATTAACATATCCTTTTTTAGATATATTAAAGCAATGGTTATTTTCACATAATACACTACTTTCTTTTATATATTTTATAGATTTTTTACACACTGGACATCTAAGTATTGATATATTTTCATTAAGTAATTCTCTTAAAACTTCAATCTTTTTTAATTTTCTCATTGTTCATAACCTTCCTATTTCTATTATTCATATAAAATAGCACGAAGTTATGACATTTTATTAAATTTGTTTAACGATAGCCACAACTCGTGCGCTATCCTCTTAATCTGATATATGCAAGCATTATAGCTACCTCCTTATTTTAGTTAATAAAAAATCCACTTTAGTATACCAGTGGATATATCTTAAATATAGTTATATAATATTATATTTAGGAGTTGTATCTATTATTTTTAATTTATTAATCATTCTATATAAATTTATCATAAATCTAACTCCTTTCTTGTTTTATTAAATTTAATAGTAACATAAATAATATTCACTGTAAAGTATATCGAAGTTCACAATATATAACAATTGCGAAGTAAACAGTTATAATATAATTATATTATAACTGTTTATATAAATCAGCATAATTAATCTTAATCTGTTCTCTAAGTTCCTTGTTTTCTTCTTCAAGTCTTTTAATTTTTCTTTTTAAACTTGCGATAATTGCATCTTTATTATTATCATTCATCTCTCTTTTAACTTGTGATGGAGTAGGTACTTGTGATTGTTGATATCTAAGAGTTTCAATCCGTTCTCTAATATCGTTATTATCATATAGAGTCTTTTTGGTAACTCCACTTTCATTTGCAACACTATTAAAATTAATAGCCTTTTGAGCTTTTATAAGTCTTTGTATTGCTTTATCAACCTTTTCTTGTGTCATAGCCTTTCGTTTACTATGCAATTCTTTTAAATGTTCTGTACGGTTATAATTACTCATTAATTCACCTTCTTTTTAACTTATCTAATCTACTGTAAATCATATTTCCTTGTGATATTTTAGAATAAATATCTTCATACAATTTTAATAATTCTTCATTTTCATTTACAATTTCAGTTCTATTATATATTTTAGCATTTTCAATCATAGTTTTAGTTGAATTTATTAGTATTTCATACTTATTAATATCACCTTCAAATGCTCCAACACATAGGTCTTTACAAGGACTTCCACCATTACAAGTTAGGCAAGGTGGATGCTTCGCATAATCACATTTACCATTTGCTCTTTGCATACAAGTACCATACGGTGTATTAATAGCATTTAACTTATGGTTTGTATATAACATATCTATAATATCAGATGGGATTTCCCCATCATTTTCTTCTTTTAATTTATCACTTTCATCAAAACTAAATATACCTTGTTTTATTGCTTTATCAAATACTTTTCTTTTTGTATCATCAAGTAATTTGGCATATCTCATTGTCATTTCTGGTGAGGCATGAGCCAATAATTCTTGAACTGTAAGTATATCAGCACCACCGTTAAGCATTTTTATAGCATAGGTGTGTCTAAAAGAGTGATTTTTAAAATGATACCTATTACCAAGTTCATCAGTTATATTATAATCTACTGCTAATAAATTAAGTTTTTCTCTAATCCAACCTTGACTATATGGTTTGCCTTTTCGAGAACCCTTATATCTAACAAATATATAATTTTTAGGGTTATTATCTTCATTACTATACTGTTTAGAATTATCAATTAATACTGCCAACATATTAGCAAGTTCATCATCTATAGGTATTCTATGTCCTTCGACATAGGTTTTTTCTATATTAGTTTCAATCCAAAACTTATTATTTAATTTAACTAAGCAATCTTGTTTCAATCCTAATACATCGGATACCCTAAGTCCTGTTTTAAGCATAATATAAACTATTGGTATAACTTCTTCATGTAGGTAATTTATATTATTAAATAGTTGTTCTAATACATAATCAGGAATATAATCTATTTGGTCTTGTGACTTTTTAGGTATATTAGGTTTATCCTCGGTAAATATTAATGTTCTAACATCTTTCTTAGGAGCTATATCATATTCTCTGATTTGAATATCTGATAAAAATTTTGCTACACACGATATAGATGTGGCTATATATCGTTTAGGATTGGAATTCCTATTATTTAAGCTTTCAGTAGCATAGATATTCAGCCATTCGATATATTTTAATATATGTTGTCTATCTAAATTTTTTAAATCGTTCCATGTAGGTTCTAATTTTAATATAAAGTTAATAAATTTTGGAATATAATTTAAATATTTAATAGCTGTATTCCATGAAAATTTATTATTATTAAGTAATCTCAGTTTTATATATTGTTTTAAACTTTTTCTAATTTCTATATTATCTATTTCGCTAAAATTTATAAAGTAACGACCACTAGATTCTGAATAGTTTATTCCATAACGTTCTAAATTCCGAATATCCCATTTGTCTTTTTCCCATTCATCTCTTTCATCTATAATTTTACAAAAACTATTAACCATATATTTGAAAAAATTAGCTATAGCAGTATTCTTCATACAATCTTTATTATATAGTTTTGAATTGGTATTGTTTTTTTCAAGTATCTTTATGCCATTATTATTTAGCCAATCTATCCATTGAATGTTAGCTTTATCAAAGTTTAATTCAAGCATTGAATTAGTATTTGGATACTTCTCATTTATAAATTTTGAAAACTGTCGGAGGTAATTAGATTGTCCTTTTAATGTTGACTGTAATCCCCACTCATCGGTAAATAGCTTATTATATATAATGAACTTAATTTCTGTATTTAAATTTTTATTGTTAATAGAAAAATGTATATTTTTATGGTCATATTTATAATTCGCAACTTGTTCTTTAAATTGTTCAATATTTCCAAAAAAATCTATATCCCAAGTATTATTTTCTAAAAAATAAGTGGTAGGTATTTCCGTATATGTTACCGATTTATCTTTATTTATCTTCTTTTCAGTGTACTTTGATAGAGTTTCAGTTATTTTATCATTAGAATTATTTAGTGTGCCTTGTCTAAAAATACTTGTTGTATTAGTTGTCATTAGTACCTCCCTTAGTTATCTTAAATGATGGTTGTGCTATCTCCCAATTAGCCCTTATATCTTCGTCAGAAGGGTGTAGATACATATTCATAGTCGTTTGTATTTGTGAGTGTCCTAATCTCTCTTGTACCTGTTTTATATCCTTTGTAGTCTGATAATAAATAGTAGCGTGAGTATGCCTTAAGAGGTGAGCATGTACATCTATTCCTATTTTCTTTTTAAGCCTCTTAAACAAATCACTAACATCTTGATATTCTAAAGGTTGCCCTTTATTTTTACCTCTTAATTTTACAAAAACAAAATTAGTATCTATTTCTAATTCATCTAAAATATCATAAGCATAGTCATCAAATAAATCTATCAATTCTTGTGATATATGTATTTCTCTTTCTCCTGTTTTTAACATCGCACAATTAGGAAGTTCACCTCTATCAACTAATTTAATTCTATGACCTTTGTTATGGTCAAATACAATATCCTCAATGAATAAAGATAAGGCTTCGCCTATTCTAAGTCCTGTTTCGTATAATAATTTAATTAAAAATTCATCTCTTATATTAGTTGTAGCGTCATATACCTTTTGCATTTCTTCTTTAGTTAGAACTTTAATCTTACGTCTTGGTTCTTTTATTTTAAGTATATTCTTACTTGATGGTTTATCTTTATTTACATGGTGTAAAAATCCTTTATAATGTTTATGTCCTCCTGTGAATACTTGTTTCATAAGTTTATCGACCATATCATTATTTATTTCTTCTGTCCTATATAAATAGTCATAGAAGTTTGTTACAACTGTTATAGTCAGATTGACTGTTTTTTCTGTTCTCTTTGCTTTAGTTGACTTTATATTAACTATCTTACCACTTTCATATGGATTTCTAAGCCATCCTACAAAATTAGATAGTATGTTGATATTTACATTTCTATAATCTACATTTATTTCTTTAAGGTATTCAAAGTATAGTTTCAAAGAGTAAGCATAGGTCTTTTGAGTATTAAAACTCTTTTCACTATTATCTATATATTTCAAATATCTTGCTACGGGTATTATGGGTAATCCATTATCGTCAAGTAATAAATATCTTCTTTGGTTATTATCTAATTTTACTTCTTGTACTTTCATCTTTAGTTCACCTTCTTCTTGCTTAGTTTGTACTTATTCATCACATATTATACTATACTTAATATACTAATAATACTGACTATATTTAGTAATTAATCTATATAAAAAAAGATATAGGATTTGGTAGTAATTTATACTAACTATCCTATATCTATAATACTATATTTAATAATATAGCAACGAGTTTCTTCTGGAGACATAAAATACTTGATTGTATCAGTGTCTTTTTAGGTACAGGGCATGTAGATGGAGTAATAGAAGCAGATGAAGTGTTTTTTGCCGAGAGTTTTAAAGGTACAAAAACTTATAATATGCCAAGAAAATCTCGTAAAAGAGGTAAAGAGATTAAAAAGAGAGGTATATCTAAGGAGCAGATTTGTGTAGCTACAGCTTTAGATAGACAAGGAAACTTAATAATAGAGCCTTTATGTAAAGGTAGGATGACACATAAAGAACTTGAAAGGCTTTATAAAGGACATATAGGAGAAAATTCTATATTATGTACAGACAGCCATAAGTCATATATTAAATTTGCGACAGACTTTAATTTAGAACACAAACGTATAAAAACAGGTAAACATAAAGAAGGTATCTACCACATCCAGCACATCAATAGCTTACATAGTAATTTGAAGAAATGGATGGGGAGATTTAATGGTGTTGCAAGTAAGTATATCTCAAACTATATGCAATGGTTTAAGTGGTTAAGAATATTTGAAACTGATAGAGATTCTATTAAAACTAAGAATTTTATTGTACAAAGTAATGTGGCATATTCTTATACTAGAATAAAGGATTTTAAACTAAGAACACCACAGTTTATGTAACTGCTAATAAATTGGTAAAAAGAATACTATAATAAAAATAAGTACGCAATTGTTATATATTACAAACAAATTATAGTAAATTATAAAAACAACTACATTTTAGAATTTAGTATTTTCAACATTTTATCATTAATATTTACTTTTTCTATATATAATAAAAGCACCTATTAATATAGATGCTTTTATTATGTATTTTATTTTATTCATATATTGCTTGTCCTGTTTCTATTTTAAACTTACCGATAATATTATTTTCTGCATCATATACATTTATAAGTTCAAAGTAATCATCACTTCGAATTTTTTGAATAGCTAAAGCCTCTTCTGGAGTACTTGGATTAACATCTATATACTCATCAATAGATATATAACCCTCTTTCCCATTTGTTGCTAACGCTGGTATCATATTTTTAGTTTCAAACATAAATTCTCTCTCTTTGCGAATTTCATCTGATATATCAAATTCATCATAATTAAAAGGTGTTTTTTGAGATGTCCTAGGTATTGTTTGCGTTATATATTGTTGTGCCCCTGTAACAGCTCTTGCGGCCCCTCCAGCTGCATATGTTGGTCCACCATAATAAGACTTTGTCTGATATGAAAAACTTTGTGTTTTATATTCATTATAATAATAGAATGTTCCATGTAATATTACTCCTTTAGAATCAAATATACTTGCAGATACACCCATCTTACCAGCTTCTACTGGTACAGAACCAGTTACAGTAGCTTTCCCTCTAGCATTTCCTACTCCATCTGTTATAAGAAATGATTGACCTGTAAACTTCATTCCATTTGCTTCAAATCCAACAATATTACTCGGATAAGTTGCCTTTAATTTATTATTTTGAAAACTTATACCACCACTTTCTGCATTTACTTGAATTGATGTTGTCATCAAACCAATACTTGATGCTATTAAAGCAATAGCTATTATACTTTTTAATCTCTTTTTTAAAGCCATAATACCCTCCTTAAATAATAATCAATATAATTGTAGTTTATCACAATAAGGATATCAATAAAAAATAGATTATATATTTTAAAGGAGTTTATTATATCAATAATTAATATAAACAATAAACAATAAATAATAGGAGGATTTTTATGAAGCGATTAATTTTAATAATTATTTTCACAATTATTATATCTGGGTGTAATAATTTAAGTTCTAATAATCAGTCAAATTCATACACATTAAAAAAAAGACATTTTGTTACTATTGGAATAGATATTCCTGCAGGTATTTACTGTGCGAAGGTTTTATCTGAAGATAATTCTTCATTAATATTGGAAATTCAAAATGAAGACGGAAGTAAAGAGACTCTTATTGCAGTTGAAGAAGATGTAAATGAAGGAACATATATTAATATAGATTTAAAAGATGGAACTAAAGTTTCACCTAATAAAAATATTAAACTTTTAAAAACTAATTAAATAAATAGGTTGTGTCTAAAATTGTGTGATAAGTAAATAATAAAAAGAGATAGATATAGTAGAATTTCTATTGTCTATCTCTTTTTATACAATTTATTTTGCAATATTAATATATTACGAACAATTTATAGTAAATTATAGAAACAACCACATCTTAGAATTCAATGTATTGAAAAGCCTAAGGTATGGTTATTTTTATGATATAGTTATCACGAAGATAGATAACATAAACTAAGAATAAAATATTAATATTTATTATAAATTTTTTACAAACTCAACAATATCCTCACAAAAACTAGAAATAGCATTTACTTTTACAGGTTCTAACTGTATATCTGTGCTTTCTTCTTCAATATTAGCTCCTGTTATAAAATTTTCATCTGCAAAATATATTGTTGGTATACCTAGCTTAGAAAACGATAAATCATCAGACATTCCACCTAGTTCTCTATTAACATTATATTTTTCATTAAATTGATTATTAAATGCATCACTTAAAGTGTTATTATCTTCTTGCATTAAAATAATTTCTATTGGTCCAACTGTTTTTAATTCTGGATATTCAAAACCTTCATATCCTATCATATCTATATTTATAGCTCCTATTATATTATCTCTTTCTGTATTACTTAATTGACTAAGATAATATCTAGAACCTGATTTAAAATATTCTTCAGCGCTAAAAATAGCATATACTATATTAATTTCATCATTCTTATAATTTTGGAGATTTCTAGCAATCTCTACAACAGCACTTACGCCTGTAGCATTATCATACACGCCTGTAGTACCACTTGTAGTATCATAATGAGCAGATAAATAAAGTGTTTTTTTACTTACATCAAAATTCTTAGATTTAACAATTATATTTCTTGCAGTGCCCATTGAACTTGTACTATTTGTAGGGTTTAAATTAAAAAAAGTATTCACATCATTAGAATGAATATACTCTCTAACATTATCACCCATATCAAATACCTCAAAATCTTGAAAATCCACATCATACCCATATGATTCTAATTTTGATTTTAGTTTATCTGCCGAAATTTTCTCTCCTTCTGTTCCAAATTTTCTAACTTGAAGAGCTAAGTCTTCTATAGTGCTTAAAATTTCTTCTTCCTCCACCATAATTTGAGTTTCAACTTTTTCATCCTTACTCTTTATTTCCTCTTTTAATATTGGCTTATCTTTTAAAGTAGAACAACCATTCAAGCTAAAAGATATTAATATCAAACTAAAAAATAAAGATAGTTTCATAAAAGTTTTCTTAGACACGAAAACACCTCCTAAAAGAGTTATATTCAAAAAATAAAAAAATAATGCATTTTTAATTGATTTTTTTAATAATTTGTATAAGTTATAATACATCAAATAAAAATACATCATTGTGTTTTCAGACAGAGCATTTTTAGGTATTAAATATATATCTTATGTTAAGATAGATGATAAAATTATTTTTTACAGATATGCTTTGTATAAATGGATTGAATCAACGAAAGTAAATGTAACTAAAAATTAATAAGTTATATATATAATATAATTAAAGTTTACAATTTTAATATAATGCGAATAAAAAGTAGGAGTTATATGCTTGGTATAACTCCTACTTTTTTGTTATTAAAATTCTTTCTAAAATCAACACTGTATTAAAACATAGCCTTATTTTAAATAAATACTTACTACCTTCTTTCGATATACTATCTATAGAAAAATTATTAGATTTTGATTTAGTCCTTAAAGTTTCTAATACATTTAAATCTATACATATACCCTCAATTTCTATATCATTACTATCATATGATATTTTATTAATATTTTCTTTTCCAATTAAATTGTAAGCTAATTTTATATCTTTAAAATTAACATACTTCTCAATATTTTCATTATTACTTTCAATTTCTTGATTATCATTCTTTTCTATAACCTCTTTATTCTTTTTATAATCTAAAATACCATTTTTGCCAATTAGCATTACTATCATAAATATAATAATACTAATTAGCAATATTATTCTTTTAGATCTTTTTCTATTAAAATCATCTTTTATAAAATTAATACTTTTATAGTTTTTCATTTTTTATACTCTATCCCTATATTACAATACCTATTGAATTTATATACTTGCTTACATCTTGATCCAAATCTTTTGATATGCTTATGTTTTTATTACTCATATTTAAAATTACAGGATTTATCTCTACATTTTCTAATTTGAATATCTCTTTATCATCTAAAGCTAAGCCTTCTTTTCCATAGTAGTATATAGTTTTCATAGTATATCCTAATTTATTTATATACTCACGAGAGTAATTATTTTTAGGTAATATATATGATTCATATACTTTACCATTGATGACCTTATTCAATAATAATTCATCTTTTCTTATTTCTAAAAATATACATTTATCACTATTCATATTTATAATTCTATGCTCTATTAGCTTTTGTAAAATATCAAAGTTTACATTTATTATTTTTGCTTTAATATTCACTGATTTAGATATATTTTTACACAACTCTATTATATATTTTGGAAATAGTATAACCTGAATCGTTGCTATGTTATCTACTTCATCTATTATTTTATATCTAATTTTATAATCATCAATATTTATAGGTATATACTGATTTATTTCATATTTTATTAATCCTAAAATATCTTTCTTATTTTTTATATTTACTTTTTCTATATTTCTTACTATGATATCTTCTGTTTGTAGATTATAAAATATAGTGAGATTATTAGTTTTAATTTTTCCTAAATTAGATATATGATTTTTAATTATTCTATTTACTTTTGATATTATATTGTTAGTATTTTCATATTTTAAATTTAAAATTTCAAAGAATTCTTCATCTATATAGATATTTCGTATACCTTTTCTTATAAAAATAACCCTTATACAAGAGTTATTTAATTCTATATTTATAATATGTTTTATATTATCACCTCTTTAATAGTAAATAATTTGTAAATATTTATATTAATATCTAGGAAATTTTACTTTGAAATAGGATAAAATTTCATTTCACTAGTTCCACTTCCAGAAGTGATTTCTATGACATTGTTATTGTTATCTATAGTTATTACAAAGTCTGAATTAGTTGTATTACACTTAACCTTCGACTGTAAGTAACCTCCATTAACGAGAGCTGTCATCTTATCATCTGTACTTGAGGTGATTTTCCCATCATTAAGAGCCATTGTAGTAGCAGTTGCTATAGTTGATGCACTTGCGTAATCAGCATTAAGCTTAGCATTTTTTTGAATTTCATCATACTTCATTAATGCCGTACTAGATAATATTCCAAGGATAACCACTACCATTACCATTTCAACCAGAGTAAAACCTTTTCTCCTTCTTCCTTTTAAGTTTCTTACTTTCATTTTACTTTTTCTCCTATTTTAAAATATATTTTCATTGTTTTTAAATTGCAGTTATTGCATCAAACATAGGCAATAACATTGCTATAATTACCGCTCCAATAACTATTGAAACTGTTACAATTATTATTGGTTCTATTATCTTCATACCTTGATCAATCTTATTTTCTAATTCTTCTTCATAAAACTTACTTAACATACTTAGTGTTTTATCTAAACTTCCACTTTCCTCTCCTATTCCTATCATTTTTAAAAATAAATCAGGGAATACTTGAACCAAACTTAAAGATTCACCTATAGTACTACCTCTTCTTATATTTTCTTTACAATTTAAAATTTCGTTATATAAAATGTGATTATCTACAACTTGAGATGATATTTCTATAGACTCTATTATCTCTATGCCACTTTTATTTAAAATATAAAATGCTCTAGAGAACTTTGTTGTTATAAGTAATTTAGTTATATTTTTTATGATTGGAATTTTTAACTGAATTTTTTCGATATATTCTTTTACCTTATTACTAGTCTTTATTTTGTAAAATATAAAACACATCAGAAATATATTTAAGACTAATATGTATGTAAAATAACTTTTTATAAATATTGATAAATTTATTAATATTTTTGTAAAGACAGGAGGATTCAGCCCATTGTTAATAAATATAGTTTGAAAATTAGGTATTATTGATATAAATATAAACAACGAAGATATCATAGCTAATATTATTAGAAAAACTGGATATATTAGCATGGATTTTATCTTAGATTTTAGCTTGTACTCCTTATCATAATATTGTGATAACCTAGTCATTACTATATCTAGGTTTCCACTTATTTCTCCTGCTTTAATCATACTAGTAAAAAACTTTGAAAATTTATTTGTTTTTTGAAATGCCTCACTGATTGAATTTCCTTTTTGAATATAATTTGAAATTTGTTCTAATACTTTAGATACTTTTTTATTAGAGTTTAGCCTTACCATTTCAAATAACTTAGTTATCTCACATCCTGATTCAAGCAATATCCCCATCTCATTACAAAGTATGCGTAATTCCTTGTATGTTATATTACTTTCTCTCAATAAATTTAGTTCTTTTTCTATAGATGCTATTCTATAATTATTTTTAGTGGCATATTTAATCACATCTTGTTCTGTTTCTAATATAACCCTTTGAACTTCTCTTTCATTATTTTCATTATAAAAAACACATTTATATGAATTCACTAAATATATCTCCTTATGATTCTATATAATTTGAAATTAAAACTTCTTCAATTGTTATAATTTTTTCTTCTACTAATTTTTTATAAGTATCTTCAAAGGTTATCATTCCATTTTTTATTGCTATTTCTTTTATTTCTTTAGAATCTTTCATTTTACTTATAGATAATTTTATATCGTCATTAATTTCTAAAATTTCATATATTGGAACTCTTCCAATGTAACCGTTATTACATTCATCACACCCAATAGCAACCTTTGTATTTACTTTATTTCCATCATTATCAACTATTGATATGTCATGACTACATTTAGTACAAAGTTTTCTTACTAATCGTTGCGATATAACCCCTATTAAAGATGAATTTATAAGATATGTAGGAATTTGCATATCTATTAATCTAGCTATTGATGATATAGAATCATTAGTATGCATTGTACTTATTACTAAATGACCTGTTATAGCTGCTCTAACAGCTATTTTTGCAGTTTCTATATCTCTAATTTCTCCAACCATAATAATATCTGGGTCTTGCCTCAAAATAGCACGTAGTCCTTTATCAAACGTTAATCCGATTTTAGAATTAACCTGTATCTGATTTATCCCATCCATTTTATATTCTACTGGATTTTCTATAGTCATAATATTTTTACTTGTATTTAATAATTCATTTAATATAGAGTATACAGTTGTTGTTTTTCCGCTTCCAGTTGGTCCTGTTACTAGTAAAATACCCGATTTTTTGTTTATTATATTGCCAATTATTTTTATTGCATCTTTTGAAAAACCCAGTTCTTCTGTAGTTTTTAAAAATGAATTTCTATTTAAAATTCTAAGCACTATTTTTTCTTTATATATGGTTGGTATAGTTGAAACCCTTACATCTATTATGCTCCCATTAATATCTAAATCTACACGTCCATCCTGCGGTAGTCTCTTTTCTGTAATATCCATATGTGCTTCTAATTTAATAACCGATGCTAAAGCTGGATATAAATCAATATTAAACTTAGATACTTCCTTTAATTCTCCATCTATCCTATTTCGTATTACCATATAGTCTTTAAAAGGCTCTATATGTATATCACTAGCATTCTCTCTTACAGCACTAGCTAGTATATCTTCAAATAAATTTTTTGCATAATCATCGCTAGACTTAATATTCTCACTATAATATCTGTCCATATTTTCTTTGATTAGTTTTGAATTTACTTTTTGCAATATAATATTCATACCTGTAGCTATCTTTAAATCTTGAATTGCTTGTATATTATCTTTCTCTATTCCTATTGTAAGATTATTTTCTTCAAGTTTAATAGGATATAAATTATATTTTTTAGCTAACTTTTCAGGTATTATATTTACTAAATTGTTATCTAAGTATATCTACTATCCCTCCTTTATATATTTTAGTTTATTTGGTACTTCTATCTTAGGTAAACTTATATTTTTTTCTATCTTATACTCTACTTTCATAGGGTAATTTTCTGCTATATTTTCTATATAATTATTATTTTCATTTATATAACTAGATAATTTTTCTAAATCCCCTATAACTTTAACTTCATAAGGCTGCGCTATTGGTACAGAGTTAATATTTATATGACTTCCTGCTAATATAATCTCTGAATATTGATTTAACCTTTGCCCATTTATACTTATATATTTTCCTCCGTTAACTTTTAAATTATTTACTAGATTTATTAATATCTTATTATAATCTACTGAATTAGCTATATTTCCAACATCCTCATTTAATGAATCTATTTTTATTGTAATTCCATCACCTTGTACATCTGTATAAGATAATATCTCTTTTAGTTCTTCAATCTGATTAATATCTGATTCTTCTATATATTTTTCTTTTAAAGTATCTAATTCTTCATCTAAATCTATCTTTTCTTTTTTTAAGTTTTTAATAGATTTTTTTGCTACTTTTATTTCTTTTTTAACTATATCATCTTTACTAATATATAATTCTTTTTTTGATTGAAAATCCTTTATTATACTTCCAATTAATATACCTAAAACTGTACTCGCTAGTATTATCAACATATATTTTTTTTTCATACAGAACTACTCCTAATAAATTATTTTTTACATATAAACATTTTTTCATTTATTTTTATTCCTTTTATATCTTATATTTTATTTTAATATCATAAAAATATCATTACCCTTTTGTAAACTTACTTTATTTAGTTAAATATTAAATTTATAAAAAAATATATAATTATATAAAAAGATCTGCCTATAAAGGCAGATTTTTTATTTTTTTTCATATTTTAATATTCTTTGAATTAACTCATCCTTTAATTTATCTATCTCATCAAAATACATATTTGGAATATAGTAAGCTTCAATTACATCATGTTTAGCTTTTGCTTTTTTTAAATTAGAAATAGCATAGTTTATCAATTCATCAAACACGTGCTTGTCAAATTCTATTTCTCCTTCATATTTTATTAACTTTTCTTTATCTAAAAACTGTGTTAAATCTATACATTCTTTTTCGCTATATATATTACTTGTAGTTATAGCAATATTTAAATCATTAATCAATATACCCTCAATTTTATCAGGTATTAATGGATAATGATAAACTTCTACTTTCATACCTTTATCAATTGCTTTTTCATATACTTTTTTCAAGAATGTAGTTCTTCCACACCCAATATTACCTCTTAAATAATAAATTTTTTCAACTTCACCTAGTAAACTATCTGAATAATCTATATGTCCTATTGGAGTTATTGCTGTTCCAAATAAATGTCTTGGTTTTTTATACTCACCTTTATTTAAAACATTTTTAAAAATACTATCAATAAAATATTCAGTCATTTCATTTACTTTTCCAAAGTCCATACAATCTGAATATCTTTCTTCTATATCATAATATATAGGCTCTGCTGCTTTTAAATACTTATAACATCTTCTAAAGAAACTACTTATTTCTTTTCCACATTCAATTATTTCTTTTTTATTTTTTTCTAATTCATCAGTGTTCCAATATTCTCCCAAATTTATTATTTCATCTATAGCACCTGGATTTTTAGGATCTACAATATGAGGAGATGTTCCATCTAAAAATACTACACCTAATTTTTTTATAACAATAGCATCTAATGAACTTGGATCAGATGGACAATGATGTAATTCAATATCATATCCTTTCTCAATAAATTCGGCGGCAATTTTTTTCATCATAGATGATTTGCCTACTCCAGGACCACCTTTTAAACAAAATATTCTATTTACATTTTCAGGTATTATATACTCAAATAATGGCTTAGATCCATTTGACGTATTTCCCCCTGGAAATATTTTTCTAACTTTTCCTGACATATAAATACCCCCTAAGATTTCTACTACTTTAAGATATTACTTTTATACAATATTTGTTACTGTATAAAAATTTATAAATAGAAAACTATAGGGGGAAGTAAAATAATATTTAATTTATATTAAGCTGTTTGATTAGATTTACGCTTATTATTTTCTTTACTTTTAATTGTTAATTCATATACTGGTAAACCTATAAGCGTTATTATTATACCTGATATAGCATTCTTAGGCTGGCTTATTAAGGTACTTATAACTATGAAGATACCTCCTATAGTTGCTATTATAGGTATTATAGGATATAAAGGTACTTTGTATGGTCTACTCATTTCTGGTCTAGTTTTTCTAAGTTTTATTACTCCTACAAATAACATTGTGTAAAATATCCATATTGTAAACATTGCTAAATCAGATAATAAGTTAAATTGACCTGTTAAAGAGTATAATGTTGCTAATCCAACAACTAACCAAGTTCCATTTATAGGTACTCCATTATTGTTTAACTTTGAAAATACATTTGAGAAAGGTATTTTTCCTTCACATGCCATAGTATAAGGAATTCTACCACCTGTTAGTAAAAATCCATTTAATGTACCAAATACAGATATCAATATCCCTACACTTATTACCTTAGATCCCATACTTCCAAATAATTTACTTGCTACTAAAGTAGCTGGTGCGTTTGACATAGCTAGTTCTGAAGCTGGAACAACAAATAAGTATGCTACATTTATTAATAAATATACTGCCATGACAACTGATATACCACCAACTATTGCTATCGGTAAATGCTTAGATGGATTTTTCATTTCTCCAGCTAAAGCCCCTACAAATATCCAACCATCATAAGCAAATAAAGTAGCTAGCAATACCTGAGATATAGCAGAAAATGTATTAGTTCCTTCTCCTACAATCGGCGTAATAATTGCTGATGTAGAATCTCCTTTTGTAAATCCAAATATTATAATTACTGCTAATGGTATTAATTTACATATAGTTGACGCAGTCTGTATTCCTCCACCAAATTTAGCTCCTAAAGAATTTAATAATGCTAAAAATACTATAACTAATATTGCTATAATTATTACATATATCTTATCTTGTATTCCTAATAAAGAAACAACTTCTTGAGCAAATATAATTCCTAAAGCTCCAGCTATAGCTGGTATAAACAACATACCTTGAACCCAACCTGTTAAAAAACCAATTTTTTTACCATATATTTCTTCCATGTAAACTATCATTCCACCTGATTTAGTTATACTTGAAGATATTTCAGATGCAGTAAGTCCAGCTGTAATAGTTATAATACCTCCAATTACCCAAGCTAATATACCTAATCCTGGACCTCCATTTGTAGCTGTGTATATAGCCTGAGGTTTAAAAAACACTCCAGATCCTATTAGTATTCCAACTACAGTAGAAAGAGCTGCACTAAGTCCGATAGTTTTTCTTAATGTTTGATTATTATTACTCATAAAACTATTCTCCTCGCTTATAATTTATATAATTTCATAAATTATTCTTATGTTTACACATTTTACCACATATATATTGGTAATTAAATATTATATATATAACTTTATTATAAATCTTCTCATTTCTTTGTAGAAATATTTCAACCTCTAACAGTTATTAATTTAGTATAATTATCTTAAGCTAAAAAAATGCATGTATTTGTTTAAACACATGCATTTTTTATATGATTAATCTTCAGTTATTTCATATCCAGCTTCTTTGTATTGATTTATTATTTCATTCCATACTTCTTCAACTCCAGTTTTCTTTAGTGAAGATATAGGAATTATTTTTTCATCTTTTTCTAACTGTAATTTCTTTCTTATTATACTAAAATGTTTTTGATATTGCCCTCTAGATATTTTATCTGCTTTTGTAGCTATTACTACACAATTATATCCAAAGTGCTTTATCCATTCATACATCATAACGTCATCATTAGTAGGTTCATGTCTTATATCTACAAGTAAGAATATTGCACAAAGCTCATCTCTATCCTGTAAATATCTTTCCATTATAACTCCCCATTTTTCTTTTTCTGACTTTGCAATTTTAGCATAACCATATCCCGGAAGATCTACAAAGTAAAATTCATTATTTATAAGGAAGAAATTTATAGTTCTAGTTTTACCTGGAGTTTGACTTGTTCTAGCAAAATTTCTTCTATTTAATAAAGTATTTATTGTCGAAGATTTTCCTACATTTGATCTCCCAACTAATGCTATTTCAGGTATTCCTTCTGATGGATATTGATTTCTATTTACTGCACTTACAACCATTTCTGTGCTTCTAATCTTCATTACTTGTCACCATTCCTTACTAATGCTTCTTCTAGCACTTGGTCCATATTTTCTACAAGAACAAATTCCATTTGCTCTTTTACATTTTCAGGTATTTCATCTAGGTCAGATTCACAATCCTTAGGTAGTAATACCTTTTTAATTCCAGCTCTATGAGCAGCTAATAATTTTTCTCTAACTCCTCCAACGGCTAATACCCTACCCCTTAGAGTTATTTCTCCTGTCATTGCAACATCATTTCTAACTGGTATATTAGTTAGTGCAGATATTACAGCAAGTGCCATAGTTATACCTGCTGATGGTCCATCTTTTGGAGTTGCTCCTTCAGGTAAATGTATATGTATATCTTTATTTTGATAGAACGCTGGGTCTATATCAAATCTATCTGCTATAGATCTTATATAAGATATTGCTGTTCTAGCAGATTCTTTCATTACATCTCCTAATTTACCTGTTAAGACAATTTGTCCTTTTCCAGGTAGTGCATTTACTTCTACAGTAAGTGTAACTCCTCCTACTGAAGTCCATGCTAATCCTGTAACTAAGCCCACTTCAGGTTTTGTTCCTGCAAGGTCATATCTATATTTATCTTTACCTAAATACTCTTCTAAATTATCTTGGTTAACTTCTATACTTTCTAAGTCTGGATTTTCAACATATTTCTTAGCGACTTTTCTACAAATTTTGCCTAAAGTTCTTTCTAGAGTTCTAACTCCAGCCTCTCTAGTATAATAGTTTATTATATCTCTTATAGTAGCTTCATCCATCTTTACAAAGTCTTCTTTTAAAGCATGTTCTTTTATTTGCTTTGGAAGTAAATATTTTTCAGCTATTTTTAATTTTTCCTCTTCAATATAACCTGATACCTCTATTATTTCCATTCTATCTAATAAAGGACCTGGTATTGTACTTAGGCTATTTGCAGTAGTTACAAATAATATTTTTGATAAATCAAATGGTATTTCTAAGTAATGATCTACAAATGTCTTGTTTTGTTCTGGATCTAATACTTCTAACATAGCTGCTGCTGGGTCACCTTTATAATCAGATGCCATTTTATCTATTTCATCCAATAAAAATACCGGATTTTTAGTTTTTGCTTCTTTTAATCCATTTATTATTCTACCTGGTATAGAACCTACATAAGTTCTTCTATGACCTCTTATTTCAGCTTCATCTCTAACTCCACCTAAAGAAATTCTAACAAAATTTCTTCCTAAAGATTCTGCTATAGATTTTGCTATAGATGTTTTACCTACACCTGGAGGCCCTACTAGACATATTATAGGCCCTTTCATAGATTTAGATAACTTTCTTATAGCTAAATATTCTAAAATTCTTTCTTTTACTTTTTCTAATCCATAATGATCTTTATCTAATATTTCTTTTGCTTTTGATATATCTAGCTTATCTTTAGTTTCTTTATTCCATGGTAATGAAAATATTGTATCTAAATAAGCTCTACTAACAGATAAATCTGGAGACATTGGAGATATTTTAGAAAACTTATCTATTTCTTTGCCTATTTTTTCTTTAGTTTCTTTTGGAGCTTTTATTTTCTTTAGTTTTTCCCTGTATTCATCAGCTTCAGAGTTTATATCTTCCTCTTCACCTAACTCCTTTTGTATTGCTCTTAGTTGTTCTCTAAGATAATACTCTTTTTGAACTTTATTCATTTGTTTTTTTACTCTTAGAGTTATTTTCTTTTCTATTTTTAATATATCAATTTCTTCTAATAAAATAGTATATACAAGTTCTAATCTTTTCTTAACATCAAATTCTTCTAATACATCTTGTTTTTGATTATTTTTTAAATATATGTTAGACGCTATTGTATCTATAAATCTATCTACATTTTCTGTTTCAGATAAAGATATAAGTATTTCTGGTGATACTCTATTCCCTATATTTATGTACTCTTCAAATGCATCAAATACATTTCTTACTAATGCCTCAACCTCTACATCATTTTCTGCATTTTCTTTTTCATATATAATTTCTTCTATTGTAGCTTTGAAGAAACCATCATCTTGGTTTAATTCTTTTATTTTACCTCTAGATATACCCTCAACTAATACTCTAACTGTATCTCCAGGTAATTTTATCATTTGTTTTACTTTACATATTGTACCAACATGATAAAAATCATCCTCTGTAGGATCATCTTTTTCAACTTCTTTTTGAGATGTTAAAAACACTAATTCATCTCCTAACATAGCTTCATCTAATGCTTTTAACGATATTTCTCTTCCTACGTCAAAATTTAATATCATGTATGGAAAAATTGCTAATCCTCTAAGAGGAATTAACGGTAATTCACGATCTATCTTAGTATAATTCTCTTCCACGCTTATCACTCCTTAAAGTGCTGTATTTTATTGCTTTTTATATTATATATTTACAAAAGGGAATTTTCAACATTAATACTTGTACTAATAAACATTTTAGCATTATTTTATTATTATGTAATAATATAAGATTAATACAATTTATATGAATATTTTTAAATGTCTCCTAATTTAATTATATCACATTAATATACCCTATTATTTTACCTAAAACATTTAATTTAAAACATTATTTATATTAATAAAATCCAACAATTTAAAAAGGAGCTTTTTAAGGCTCCTCTTTATTAACTATGCACTTTCCTCTTGATCTTTAAGTATCATGATAGGATTTGATTTTCCTTCAACAGAATCTTCAGTTACTATAACTTTTTTAATATCTGTTCTAGATGGAACTTCATACATACTTTCCATCATGACATTTTCAACTATACTTCTAAGACCTCTTGCACCAGTATTTCTTTCTATAGCTTTTTTAGCTATAGCACGAAGGGCGTCTTCTTCGAATTCTAGTTCAACATCATCAAGTTCTAGTAGTTTTTTATATTGTTTTACAAGAGCATTTTTAGGTTCTTTAAGTATGCTCATTAAAGCATCTTCATCTAATAAATCAAGAGTTGCTACTACTGGTACTCTTCCTATAAATTCCGGTATTATACCAAATTTTAATAAATCTTCAGGAAGAACTTTAGCATAAATCTTACCTAAGTCTAACTCTTTTTTACTTTCTATTTTAGCCCCAAATCCTAGAGTTTTAGTCTCTCCACGTCTTTGGATTATCTTTTCTATACCATCAAATGCTCCACCTAATATAAATAATATATTTGTAGTGTCAATTTTTAAGAATTCTTGATGCGGATGTTTTCTTCCACCTTGAGGCGGAACATTAGCAACAGTTCCTTCTAATATTTTTAAAAGTGCCTGTTGAACACCTTCTCCACTCACATCTCTTGTTATAGACGGATTTTCAGATTTTCTAGCTATCTTATCTATCTCATCTATATATATTATACCTCTTTCAGCTTTTTCCATATCAAAATCTGCAGCTTGAATAAGTTTTAGAAGTATATTTTCAACATCTTCTCCAACATATCCTGCTTCTGTTAAAGATGTTGCATCTGCCATTGCAAATGGAACATTTAAAGTTTTAGCTAAAGTTTGAGCCAATAACGTTTTTCCTGAACCAGTTGGCCCTAGTAAAAGTATATTACTCTTTTGTATTTCTACATCTTTACTGCTAGCTTTCTTACTATATATTCTTTTGTAATGGTTATATACAGCAACAGATAAGGCTTTTTTTGCTCTTTCTTGACCAATTACATAGTCATTTAGAATTTCCATCATTTCTTTTGGCTTTGGTAAAGATGTTGTATCTTCATCAATAGTTTCTTCTATTTCTTCTTGAATTATTTCGTCACAAAGCTCTACACACTCGTCACAAATATATACATTTGGACCTGCTATTAATCTTCTTACTTGATCTTGGCTTTTTCCACAGAATGAACATTTTAACTGTCTTTTATCTTCGTATTTAGACATATCCAGCACCTCTTTTCATTACGGTCTGTCTTTGCTAGTAATTACTTCATCAATTAGACCATATTCTTTAGCTTCGTCTGCACTCATAAAGTTATCACGTTCAGTATCCATTTGAATTTTTTCTAATGGTTGACCTGTTCTTTCAGCAAGTATTTTATTTAATTTTTCTTTGATTTTTAATATCCACTTAGCATGAATCTCTATATCAGTTGCTTGACCTTTTGCACCACCTAATGGTTGATGTATCATGATCTCACTATTTGGTAAAGCAAATCTTTTTCCTTTTGCTCCTGCATTTAATAAAAATGCACCCATTGATGCTGCCATTCCTATACATATTGTACTTACATCTGGCTTTATGTATTGCATAGTGTCATAAATAGCCATACCTGCTGTAACACTACCACCTGGTGAATTTATATATAAATGTATATCTTTATCTGGGTCTTCGGCTTCTAAGAATAACAGCTGTGCAACTACAAGCCCTGCTGTCACGTCATTAACTTCATCTCCTAAGAATATTATTCTGTCTTTTAACAATCTAGAATATATATCATAGGCTCTTTCTCCTCTACCTGTTTGCTCTACGACTGTAGGTACTAATGCCATAACTATACCCCCTCTATTTCCTTTATATTCTATATATAATTTACAGTAGCCTAATAATGGCTACTGTAAAAAACAAGCTACAATTAAGCTATATTTGCATTTTCAACTAAGAAATCTATTGTTTTTCTTATTTTTAATTGTCCTTTTATATCTTCTAAGTCAGTTTCTCTTAATGAAGATTTTAATTTTTCTACTTCCATGTTGTACATAGAAGCCATTTTTTCTAATTCTGCAGTTAAATCTTCTTCAGAAGCATCTATTCCTTCAGCTTTTGCTATTGCTTCTAATACTAATGATGATTTAACTAGCTTTTGTGCATCTTCTCTTCTTTCATTTCTTAACTCTTCTATACTTCTACCAGTCATTTGTAATAATTGTTGTAAGTTTAATCCTTGGTATTGTAATTGGTAATTTAATTCCATTATCATGTTGTCTATTTGATGTTCTACCATAGCATTTGGAACTTCAACTTCTGTATTAGCTGCTACCTTTTCTACTATAGAGTTTCTCATTTCAACTTCAGCTCTATTCTTAGCTTCTTCTTCTGCCTTAGCTCTAACATCAGCTCTTAATTCAGCTAAAGTTTCAAACTCAGTTGTATCTTTAGCAAACTCATCATCTAAAGCTGGTAATTCTTTAACTTTTACATCATTAACTTTTACTTTGAAAACTACTGGCTTACCAGCTAAGTTCTCTGCATGATATTGCTCTGGGAAAGTAACATTAACTTCTACTTCTTCTCCAGCTTTTTTACCTATTAATTGATCTTCAAATCCTGGTATGAAAGAGTTTGAACCTATAACTAAGTTATGGTTTTCACCTTTTCCACCTTCAAAAGCAACACCATTGTCAAATCCTTCAAAGTCTATAACTGCAGTATCTCCACTTTCTATAGCCTTATCTTCAACACTTACTAATCTAGCGTTTCTATTTACCATTTCTTGAAGTCTTAATTCTACTTCATCTTCACTTACAGTATTATCAACTTTAGATATTTCTATTCCTTTGTAAGCTCCTAATTCAAACTCAGGCTTAACTTCAACTTCTACAACCATTACTAATCCGTTGTCTTTGCTTATTTCTTGAACATCTAATGATGGTCTATCTATTGGATCTATGTTTAATTGATCTATTGCTTGTGGATAAACTTCTGGTAATACTAAGTCTATAGCATCATTGTAGAATACTTCCTTACCGTATTGAGCTTCAATTAACTTTCTTGGAGCTTTTCCTTTTCTAAATCCTTGTATATTAAACTTTCCTTTATTTTTATTGTAAGCTTTATTAACTGCTGATTCAAATTTATCATTATCTACAGTTAAGTTAAAAGTTACCTTATTACCTTCTTTTTTTATTAATTCTGCTTTCATTAACTTTTTCCTCCTAAAATATATGTAATGATTTGTAATTTAATTATACTTATGGTTTAACTCTTTAATTATATCACATAAGTTTTTTTATTTACAACTATTTACAAGCCTTCCCTTTATTTGAAAATCTATTTATAATATTATATTATTACTTCCTCTAAACTAATTTTATCATCCTCTATGTCCATTAAAATAAACTGTCTGTTTGAGCCTTCTCTTGGTAATGATATACTTCCTGGATTTAAATATAAAATATTATCTTTTTCAATCCTTAATGGTACATGAGTATGACCAAATATTACTATATCAGCTTCTAGTTCTTTAGCTTTTTCTTCAATCTTATCTAGACCATATTTTACAGAATATATATCTCCATGACATAAGAAAATTGTTTTACCTTGAATTTCGAATACAATTTCTTCCTCTACATCAATAAAATCACAGTTTCCTTTTACTGCTATAATATCTTTATTCGTAATTTTATGTATGTATTTAGAATCAGCAAAGTTATCCCCTGCATGTATTATCAAGTCGCAACTATATAAATAAGGTATCGCTTTATCAATATACGTCTCCATCCTGTGTGTATCGCTTAATATACCTATCCTCATTATCTCACTACCCTTTTTGAAAACTCCTTTTTCATAATTTCAAGAGCATTAGCTCTGTGGCTTATAGCATTTTTTATTGTAGATGGCATTTCTGCAAAAGTCTTATTATACTTATTTACTATAAATAAATTATCATATCCGAATCCATTCTCACCTTTTTCTTCAAATCCTATAGAACCTTCACATGTTCCTCTAACTACAAATTCTTTTCCATCAGGGAAAACAACTGCTATGGCAGAAACAAACCTTGCCCCCCTTTGACTTACAGGAATATTTTTCATCATTTTCAACAGTTTTTCTCTGTTCTCAGCATCTGTAGCATTTTCTCCTGCAAATCTAGCAGAATATACACCAGGTTTTTTTCCAATTGCATCGACTTCTAATCCTGAATCATCTGATATTGATATCATATTAGTCATCTTAGCTATTGTTCTAGCTTTTATTAATGCATTGTGTTCAAATGTTTTTCCATCTTCTACTATTTCAATTCCATCTAGGTTTACATCTTTTAAAGAATGTATATTATAATCAAAGTCCTCTAATATAGCCCCTATTTCTTCTAGCTTATGGGCATTGTTAGTAGCAATTACTACATCATTACCATACTCCATGCCTAAAATTTCATCTGCTATTTCTCCAAGAACTTCTCTTTGTTTTTTTATTAACTCTTTATTCCCTTTTTCACCTAATTCTAACAGAGCATTTAAGTCTTTTCTTGAGAATGGTCTTTCTTCTCCTGTTCCTTGAATTTCCACAAATTCACCAGTATCAGTCATTATTATATTCATATCAACTTGAGCTGTTGAATCTTCTTCATAACATAAATCTAGCATGTGTTGTTGATCTACTATACCAACACTAATAGCTGATACAAAATTTCTTATTGGAATTTGTTTTATTGCCTTAGATTTATATAACTTGTAGATTGCATCTACTACTGCAACAAAAGCACCTGTTATTGAAGCTGTTCTAGTTCCTCCATCAGCCTGTATAACATCACAATCTATCCATATAGTTCTTTCACCTATTTTATCTAAATCTATAACTGATCTTATAGCTCTTCCTATTAATCTTTGAATTTCTTGAGTTCTTCCATCTATTTTTCCTCTAGATGCATCTCTTACTTTTCTTTGTTGAGTAGATCTAGGTAACATTGAATATTCTGCATTTATCCATCCTGTACCTGAGTTTCTTAAGAATGGTGGTACCTTATCTTCAACTGAAGCCGTACATATAACTTTAGTTTCACCCATTTCAATAAGTACAGAACCTTCTGCATATCTTGTGTAATTTCTAGTTATCTTTACATCTCTTATTTGATCATATTTTCTATTATCAATTCTAGTCATTTTTTACCTCTCTTAAATCTACATTGTTAATTTATTTCTAAAAGGCAAATTTAATATTCTGCCTAAGATTCCAACCATAAATTTTAACACTTTATTAAATAATTCTAGCACTCTTTATACTAATTTACTACATTTAATACATGTGTAATTTTACTTTATTCACTTAATTATTATTTTCTAAAATTGTAAAGGTTATACAACTTACAAAGTCTTACTTAATATAAGTTTACTTTTGTATATATAAATTTATAACTCTAATATTAATGGCTTACCCTCATACATTTAACATTTTAACATAATATATTTATTCTTATATCATAAATTATGGTTAAAATTAATTTGATATTAATTATATAGATTTTAACCTAAAAAATAAAAGGATTAGATTAAAATCTAAATCCTTTTATAAAAAATTCGATTCGTTCATGTCGCCAAGGACTTCGTCCGTTGCTCAAAACTTATTTTACTCTAAATATAATATATTTTAATTTTCTTATATTACTTAATCATTTCTTTAAATTTATCTTCATCTATTACAGTTATACCTAGTGCTTGCGCTTTTGTAAGCTTACTTCCTGCTTCTTCTCCTGCCAAAACATAGCTTGTTTTTTTAGAAACACTACCTGATACTTTTCCACCAAACGATTGAATTATAGAAGATGCTTCATCTCTCTTCATTGTTGGTAAAGTTCCTGTTATTACAAAAGTCATTCCTTCAAATCTATTATCTTCTTTTGTATCAGAAGATGTTGAAATAACATTAACTCCATGCTCTTTTAACTTAGAAATTATAGTATGATATTTTTCACTTCTAAAATATTTTATTATATCATTTACCATTGTATCTCCAAAGTCTGGTAAATTTATTAATTGATCATACTCTGCACTTGCAACTTCGTCCATATTATTAAAGTTCTCTGCCAATACTTTAGCTGATTGCTTCCCTACATTTTTTATTCCAAGACCTGTTATCAACTTATCTATATTATTATTTTTTGATTCCTCTATAGCGTTAAGAAGATTATTTACTGATTTATCTCTACCTATAATATTTTTTTCTAAAATTTCATCTTTATAATTTTTAAGTTGATATATATCACCTATATCTTTTATATAACCTTCAGCCATAAGGGCTTCAACTTTACTTTTACCAAATCCTACTATATTCATTGCGTCTTTAGATACAAAATAAGATATACTTCTAGTTGCTTGAGCATCACATTCTGGATTTATACAACGAGTATCTGCTCCATTTTCATCCCTAACTGTTGGTTCACCACAAATTGGGCACACATTTGGTATTACATAAGGATTGGAATTTACAGGTCTTTTTTCTGGTATACTTTTTATAACCTCTGGTATTATATCTCCAGCTTTTTGAACTATTACTGTATCTCCTATCCTTACATCCTTTTCATTGATTACATCTTGATTATGTAAAGTTGCCTTAGATACTGTTGTTCCTGCTAATCTAACTGGTTCTAAAATAGCTAAAGGTGTTAATCTTCCTGTACGACCTACTTGTATAATTATATCTTTTACTATTGTTTCTTTTTGTTCTGGTGGATACTTATATGCAACCGCCCATCTTGGAACTTTACTTGTCATACCTAACTTTTTTCTATCTTCTAAATTATCCACTTTTACAACTGCACCATCTATAGCATATTCTAAATTCCATCTTTCTTCTCCAACTTTAGATATGTAATCCCATACTTCATCTACTGTTTCACATACCTTAAAATCTGGACTAACTTTAAATCCTTGTTCCTTTAACCACTCTAGAGTTTCTGAGTGTGATTTAAATTCTTTACCTTCAGATATTTCAAGGTTGAATACAAATATATCAAGATTTCTATCTCTAACTACTGATGGATCTAGTTGTCTTAAAGTACCTGCCGCAAGGTTTCTAGGATTTTGATACTTTTTACCACCGATAGCTTCTTGCTTTTTATTTGCTTCTTCAAAAGCTTGATTTGATATATATACTTCTCCACGTACTTCCAAGTATGGTAGTTTTGCAGGTATAGTCTTAGGAACATTTTTTATCTCAAGTAAATTTTCATATACAGACTCACCTACAACACCATCACCTCTGGTTATACCTTCTGTTAGCTCTCCATTATGATATCTTAAAACTACTGAAAGACCATCTATCTTCTTTTCAACTACAAATTTAGGATTATTTAGTTCAACGACCATTTTATTTACATAGTCATATACTTCTTCTTTTTTGAAAACATCTTGTAAACTAATTACCGGTACATCATGTTCTACTTTTCTTAATTCTCTTTTTACTGTACCTCCAACTTTTTTAGTAGGAGAATCTTCCGTACTAAGCTCTGGATATTCTTCTTCTAATTTTCTCAATTCAATTGTTAATTTATCATATTCATAATCTGAAATTTCAGGTGAATCCTCATTATAATATCTATTATTATGATATTCTATTTCTTTACGCAGTTCTTCTATTCTAGATTTAGCATCCATAATCTATCCCTCCTCATTTAGTCTAATTATATATATTTGTTATGTAGTATTTCCAATTTTTAAGTAAATTTTTATATTTTTTAGTATATCATTAATCTATTGATTGCTAATCATAAAATTTAAAAGTTCCCTATGAAACCTAGGGAACTTTTATTGTATACTTTAGTTCTTTTTATGATTAAATTCTTTTCCTGTAGATAGTGATTTTCTTTCTTCCATTAGGTTGTAGATTAAGTTATTTAAAGTCCATTCTACAGTAGTTTCTGTAACAATAGCTGTAAGCGGTCTATTTATTCTCATTTTCTTTAAACTATCTAAAAATGAGTTTATTTTTACACTTGGTACATTATTAAATACAATAGATTTACTATTTAATCCATCTTCGCAATCTGATGATATATTACCTTCTAGTATATCTTTAATCAATGAGTTTCCATTAGTTTTATCTAAAAAAATACAATCTCTTATCCCTATAAAACCGCATATATTTTTTATTAAAGCTGATTCTTTTTTATTGAAGTTAATTATCATAACACAACTTCTACTGTGTATATTATTATCCATATTATTCATTTTCGTAAATGTCATTTATCCTACTCCTTATCTCATTCTAATATCTTATCTATTACCACAATTATACTATTTTAAAACTATTAATTAAATTCAAAAGTCCCTGTTATCAAAAATTTTATATAACAGGGACTCTTATACATTATATTTTTAAATTATATTGATGTTGCTAACTTTCTTTTATCTTTAACTCCATTATTAATATCATCTTCTTTTATTATTCTAAACGCTTTTGTTGGACAGACCTTTGCACAAGCAGGCCCATCTTCAGTATCTATGCATAAATCACACTTATTGGCTACCATATTACCTCTAAAACATAGCTTATCTTTATCAATATTACTTATTGGAGATAAGTCTATTGCTCCTATAGGACATGCTACCATACAAGTTTTGCATCCTACACACTTACTAATATTTATTTTTATAGTATGATCTATTTTTCCTATAGCACCATTAGGGCATGCTTTTACACAAGGCGCATCTTCACAATGTCTACATTGTATAGGTGCACTTACAGTTTCAGTTTTAATTACATCTAATTTTGGATTAAAATTTATTTCTTCATGTTTTTCATAGAACATTTCTTCTCCATTATGAGCAACTACACATGCTATCATACAAGTTCTACAACCTATACATTTGTCTGGATTAGCTATAACAAAACAATTCATCTACTTAGCCACTTCCTTCCCTATGCAATACTCTGTGTGTAGTAAATTATGCGACATACTTCCTAAAGGTTCATCTAAAAACTCTTCATATATTTTTAATATATCTGGATTTTCATGAGATTTTCTAAGAGGTAAGTTTTTATCGTGTTCATATGTTGATTTTATTCGTTTTTCATAAGCTATTTCTCTATATTCTTCCAATAATAATTTAGGCTGACCTCCTCCACTTACACATCCAACTGGGCAAGTCATAACCTCTATAAAGTCTAAATCTAATTTTCCAGCTTTTAAACTTTCTAATACTGGTACTACATTTTTAAGACCTGTCACTACTCCTACTTTTAAATATAAATCACCAACTTTTACACTAGAAACTCTAAAACCTTCGCTCCCTCTAACTTCAGTTATATCTACATTTGGTATAGTAGTTTTAGTTATAAGCTCATATCCAGTTCTTAATGCAGCTTCCATAACTCCACCTGTTACGCCAAATATAGTTCCTGCACCTGTATAAGTTCCTAACGGTGATTCAAACTTTTCATCCTTTAAATTATTAAAATCTATGTTCATTTCTTTTATTAAGTATGCTAGCTCTCTAGTAGTTAAAACTACATCGACATCTTTGTATCCACTAGAATTCATTTCTGGTCTATCTGCTTCAAATTTTTTACATGTGCATGGCATTATAGACACACTATAAATACTAGAAGCTTCTATATTATTTAATTGGGCTCCATAAGTTTTGAATACTGCACCTCCCATTTGTTGAGGAGATTTACAAGACGATAAATGATCTGTTAATTCAGGGTAATTATCTTCCATAAACTTAACCCAAGCTGGGCAACAAGAAGTAAACATAGGCAGTGTTCCACCTTCTGTTACTCTTTTAATAAGTTCTGTTCCTTCTTCCATTATAGTCAAATCAGCAGGAAAGTTTGTATCATAAACCCTATCAAAATTAAGTTCTTTTAATGCTGCCGCCATTTTACCCGGTGTTAATGCTCCTAATTCAAGACCAAACTCTTCTCCTAGGGCTACTCTTACAGCAGGTGCACACTGAACCATAGTAAATTTATTCGGGTCTTTTAATGCTTGTTTTACTTTTTCTACGTCACATATATTATATGCTGCAAATACAGGTTCTTTTATTGAGTCAGGCAAATTTCTCTCTTTTCTTTTCTCATCTACAAAATCAAATCCATTATCTATTATAGATGCATAAGACTTACATACCTGAACACATTGACCACAAATCACACATTTATCTGTATTAATTTCCTGAGGTTTATTTTTTTCCCCTTCAATAGCATTTACTGGACAGACTTTAATACATTCTTGGCATCCTGTACATAAATCTTTATCTATACTTACTATCATTTCCTTCTCCCCCTTTCATCTTTACTTATTTGTTAACAATAAACTTAGAGCCGCTTTTCTATTTTTATTTTTCTTATCTTCTATAGGTGATATTAGCTGTAGAGCTTGATTAGGACAAGCATTTATGCACGCTATTTTGTCTTCACCTTTACATAAGTCACATTTATATGCAATTTTATTACTTTCATCTATTGACCTTTGTGCTACTTCTTTTCCATTTTTATACTGAGGTTGTAAATCTATTGCACCAAATGGGCAAGCTAATAAGCAAGTCTTACATCCTATACATTTATCATTATCTACAATTAAAGCTCCATCATTTCTTGATATAGCTTTAACAGGACATGTGTTTAAACAAGGTGCATCTTCACAGTGTCTACATTGTATAGGCATACATACAGATTCATCTTTTACCAAATATAATCTTGGTATTACAGGTACTTCAACAGTTCCAACTGTATATCCTACATTATTGTCTTTATTATGCCTTGCAAAGCAAGCTACTTCACAGGCTCTACATCCACTACATTTATTTGAATCTGCAATTACAAAAGAACCTAATTGACTTTTCATATTCCCTCCACCTTTTTAGTTTATTATTCGATCGATTTATACCTTTACTCTATGTGAATGAGTATATATATTCATCTTTTGACCCCTTACAAATCCTATAAGAGTTATATTTAATTTATTAGCTAATTCAATAGATAAGTTAGTTGGAGCTGACTTTGATATAATAATTGGAATCTTAGCTTTTGCTGCTTTAGACAACATTTCAAAAGATATTCTTCCACTTACAACTATTATCTTATTATCTAAATTTATGTTTTTTAATATACAATATCCAATTGCCTTATCCATTGCATTATGTCTAGCCACATCTTCACAAACAACAATTTCTTTGTCATTTTCAAAAATAGCAACACAATGAGCCCCACCAGTATCCTTAAACAATCTAGAATAGTTTAAGTTAAATTTCATTATTTCATAGACTGTGTCTACATGAATGTGTGTGTCACTTTCTATAACTTCATATTTAAAGTTATTCATTTCGTTCAGCTCTATTATTTGATTTTCGTAAGGCATTTCTATATTTTTTGTAGTAACATTAGAAATTTTTCTAGTCTCATCAATTTCTAAGCTAATAATATCTTTTTCCTCTCTTATATATCCCTTTGTTGTCAAATATCCTACAGTAAGCTCCTCTAACTTATAAGGCGTGCATAAAAAAGTTTTTTTATCTTTTCCATTTATAATCAGACTAAAAGGATATTCTGTTATTACTTTATCTTCTGTACACTTATAGCTAAATTCTTCTAATTTTATTATTGAAACCTTAGTGGTATTACTTCGTATATTTCCATCTTGCATATCAGAATATCCCCTTCCCCATTTATATGTTTTTGGCTAACATCTTTGATTTTATACTTTCATATTCTACTTTTAACTGTTGCTCTGCCCACTCTTGATTTTCTATTTTTTCAATTTTTATAGCACAATATTTATATTCTGGAGTTTTTGATACAGGATCTAAATTTGCTATTGTAAGTTCATTACAAGCTCCTACCCACCATTGGTATGTCATGTATGTAGCTCCTTGTTTTACTCTATCTGTAACTAATGCTCTAGTTAATACACTACCTCTTCTTGAACTTACTCTAACTAATTCAGAATCTTCTATTCCTAGCCTTTCAGCATCTATTTCACTTATTTGAATGTATCCAGGTTCATCTTCAAGTTTAGCAAGCGCTCTACAGTTACCTGTCATTGTTCTAACTGAGTAATGACCTACTTCTCTAACTGTACATAAGCTAAATGGATACTCTTCATCTTCTAATTCCATTGGAGGTCTCCATTCAGCTGCAAACAGGTTTCCTTTCCCATTAGGAGTTGAAAATTCACCATCTTTATGAAGATATTTAGTACCTATATCTTCTTGAGATTCATGTCTACAAGGCCACTGTACACTTCCTTGCTTTTCTATTTTTTCATAAGTTGCACCTGCAAAACTTGGAGTTAAACTTCTCATTTCATCCCAAATTTCCTTAGTATCTTTATAATTCATAGGATATCCCATTGCTGTTGATATTTCGCATATTATTTGCCAATCAGTTTTAACATCTCCTTTAGGTTCTAATGCCTTTCTCATTATTTGAAACCCTCTATCGGCACTAGTATAAACACCCTCATGTTCTCCCCAAGAAGTTGCTGGCAGTATCACGTCCGCATGAAGTGCAGTCTTATTCATAAATATATCTTGTACAATTACAAACTCTAACTCATCAAGGGCTTCTCTTACTTCAGCTGCATCTGGATCACTTTGAACTGGATCTTCACCAAATATATAGTATGCTTTTAGTTTTTTATCTTTTAAAACTAAATGTGGTACCTCAGTTAAACTATATCCATTATTTTCTGATAACTTAACGCCCCAAGCATTTTCAAACTTTTCTCTAACTTCTGGATTTGTTACGCTTTGATATCCTGGATAAACATTAGGAAGAGCTCCCATATCACAGGCACCTTGAACATTATTTTGTCCACGCACTGGACCTATTCCAACATTAGGTCTACCAAAGTTTCCTGTTAAAAGTGCAAGTGATGCAAGACCTTTAACAACATCAACTGCTTGACCAAATTGGCATACACCCATTCCATAAAGTATCATAGCATCTTTAGCTTTTGCATATTCTCTCATTGCTTTTCTTATAGTTTCTTTTGGAACCCCTGTATGTTTTTCTGCATATTCTGGAGTATAATCTTTGACTATTTTCTTATATTCTTCAAACCCTTGAGTATGCTCTTCTACGAACTGTTTATTATATAGATTTTCTTCTATTAACACATTTCCAAAGGCATTAACTAATATCATATTAGTTCCACCCTTTAATGCTAGATGCATATCTGATACTCTTGCAGTTTCAGTAACCCTAGGGTCAACTGTAATTATTTTTGCACCCTTTTCCTTTGCTCTAACTATTCTTCTTGCTACTATTGGATGAGAATCAGCCCCATTATATCCAAATACAAGCAATAAATTTGTATCTTCAATTTCTGGTATAGAATTAGACATCGCCCCACTACCTAGTGAGTAAGCCAGACCGGCTACAGATGGCGCATGTCAAACACGAGCACAGTGGTCTATATTATTAGTTCCTACTGTAGCTCTCATGAATTTTTGCATTATATAATTTGCTTCATTCCCAGGCCCCCTGGCAGATCCTGTACCCATTATAGAATCTGGTCCATACTTCTCTTTTATTTCATTTAATCTTGAAGCCGTATATGTAATAGCTTCTTCCCACTCTACTTCTTCTAAGTTCCCATTTTTTCTTATTAAAGGTTTCTTCAATCTTGGTGTCAGAATCTTTGGGTCATTTAAGAAATCCCAACCATAATATCCTTTTAAACATAAGTTTCCTTCGTTTGTTCTTCCATTTGCAGGTTCTGCTCTTAAAATTTTGTTATCTTTTACAACAAGATAAAGTTGGCAGCCTGCACCACAATAAGGACATACAGTTAATACTTTTTTCTCCATATAACTCCCCCTTAGAATATTTTTTTATTTAAGTCTATCTCATAGAATAAATATTTAAATTTCTATGTTTAAACTTATATAACTTAATTAATTTAAAGATTAAAATTTGGATATTCTAATAGAATTGATTTGAAATGACTAATTATATTTAAATTCAATAATCTTTCTATAAATCCTTGTATAGTTTTACTGTTTTATTTTACATATAATAAAAAGTCTTATTCATGCTAATTAAATTAGCATAAATAAGACTTTTTTAATTAATATTTATTCCTTTGAAACTAAACTAGGATTTGAAATTGATACATATTTCATTCTATGATGTGTAATTATAGTAAATATTCCACTTCCAATTAATATTAAATAATACATAAATCCTCCATATAAGAATACTGCATATCCTATTAGATGTGAAGGAAATACATCCTTAAAAATTGTAAAAAATGCTAATTCATTAGCACCAACATTTCCTGGAGTTGGTATAGGTGATATTGCCATATATAAAAGAACTTGTAGAGTTAATATATTTAAATAAGTGTGACCTTGTAGGTTAAATGCTTTATATATCCAAAAAGATATACTAAAATAAAAACTAATTTGAATTATTGTAAGAACTATACTCGATATCATTAGTTTTTTATTTTTCATAAAAAACTGTATAGATTCACTATAATCATCTATAAAGTTTTCAAAATTACTTAACTTACTTTCTAATATTTTAAATAATTTAAATTTGCTCATAAATCTTAAAACTATTCTACAAAACTCCTTAACTTTTACTGGATTAAGAATTACAAGTAGTAACATTAATAAAGTAAATATATTCATAGCTATACCTAATACAACTAAAAGCATCATTTTGCTCATTTGAGTTCTTATAAGATTAAAATTAAATATAATCAAAATAGAACAGTACATAGTAATTACAAGTTGATAAAGCATAGACTGATTAGTTATTATTGCTCCAGCCTTGCTTAGTGGTATTTTATATTTAGTTAGTATATATATCTGCATTGGTTGACTACCTGAAGCAAATGGTGTAACTAAATTATAATAAAATCCGATAGTAGCTAATTTTAATCCCCTAAATCTAACGTTAACTTTATGTATTCCATCAATTAATATCCTTAGTACTAACCCTTCTAAAGCAATATTTATTAATATTGCTATTACACCAATTACTAAATATTTTTCATCCACCATTTTCAATATACTTGATAATAAACTGACATCTAAAGTTCTAAAAACTATACTCGTAGTTATTCCTATTAATAAAATTAAAAATCCATATTGTAATACTGATTTATTTATATTATTCTTCATTTTTATCCCCCAAATTATCTTTTAATATAATTATTTTACTTCTTCTGAACTAAGTATACACTATAAATCTTAAGTTTATCTTACAAATTTTCTTACAATTTAGTTATACACTTTAGTAATTTTCACATTAGTTTATTATATAATTAGATACAAGCATTTAGTTACAATTCAAAAGTAAAAAATATATTATAATTAATTTAAAGCATTTTATCATAAATTTGATTCATATAATTATTAAATATTCTTACTTCAATATAAATGACCTATTTAACAAAATTAAATAGGTCATTTATATTGAATATATTTATTAAATTTAATTTTCAGTTAGATACTCTTTAATTCCATCTACTATAGCTTCTGCCATTTTTTCTTGATAATCATCGTTAGATAAATTATTCGCTTCTATATTATTACTTAAAAAACCAGTTTCTACTAACACTGATGGGCACTTTGTACTTTTTATAACTGCAAACTCTTCTTTTTTTATTCCTCTATCTTTAACATCTAGACTATTAACTATACTAGATTGAATTGCTTGAGCTAAATTTTTAGATTCCTGCGTATCATCTTTCCAATAAAAGGTTTCTACGCCATTTATAGATGAGGTTCCAGCAGGATCTGCATTGCAGTGTATTGATACAAATACATCAGCATTTTTATTATTTGAGAAATTAATTCTATCCTTTTAAGATAAATATACATCTGTTGTTCTAGTAGTTAAAACCTCTATGCTACTATCTTCTTTTAATATTTGTTCAATCTTCATCCCAATTTCTAAAGTTATATCTTTCTCTACTACTCCACTATATAAATTTTGTGTGCCTTGATCATTTCCTCCATGACCTATATCTATAACTACAACATCCTTATCCTCTTCTGATACAGATTTAACTTTACTTTCTATAGAATTTTCTCTTACATTAAAATTATAAAATACATTATAAATACTAATTACCAATAAAACTGAAAAAAATCCGGTTAAAAACTTTAATACAAATTTATTTTTTCTTTTTGACATATACTCAGATTACTCCTCTATGTTTAAATTAAGTATTTTTATAATACTTTTTAAACCTTAAAATAACCTTAAAGTAAATATTGAGTAATTTAATAATATTTTTGAATTCAATATATATTTGTAAAATATTTATGTCCCCTATAATTATAGGGGACATCTAAATCTGTAATAAAGTATATTCTATTATTTTCTTACTAACTTAGCTACACTCTCTACATGTCTTAAGTGTTGTGCGTAGACAGAATAAAAACTTAAAATTATGATGTAGTGTTATTTATCTAAAATGTTTTCTTCTATAAACAATATTATTTTATTTATATCATCTGTTTTTGACTTAATTAATATAAAGTCCCAGCTAGTCTTTTATATAGTACTAATAATCTATTATTTATTCTAAAATCTAATATAGTAACTATATATTTATTTGCTATAGCCTTTACTAGTCATCCTATACATTTCTTTGATTTTATAATCATATAAGCCACGTTAGTTTTAATTAAAGGATTTGTGAAAATAATTAACCTAAAATCAATTATTAAATCTAATACTTGAATGTATTTTACCTTCTTCTTTAACTATAATTCTGTAAATAATACCTTAGTTTTGACTTGTATGATATTCCTCTTTTAAAAATGAAAATTAGAGTATCTATTAATAATAAATACTCTAATTTTTATTTTAATTCTTACTATGTATTTTTAAGTTTTATCATTATATAATTTTATAAATCAACATTCTTAACTATATTTATATAAAGCTACTTACGTTATTGCTAGTAATTTTTCTGAAAATAAATTTCTGCTTTTTCTTCTAAAAGATTAAAATCACAACATCTATTTATTAGTCCTTTTTGTTTCTTATACTTTGTAACCTGATTATATACTATATTAGCATTTTTTAGTATTTGATTTTTTTTAGTTTTAATTACTTTGTATTCATTTTCAAGAAGGTCTTTATAATACTCATCACTAACCTCTTCAAACATCACTTTAGATATACACTCATCTATGACAGGAATCATATTATTCAAATTTATAACAGCATAATCCTTAACTTTTAAGAAATCTATAGATTCCTTCATTGAGTTATGCTTGTCTTTATATGAAGATAGTGGTGCTATATATTTAAATCCATTAATGGTAAAAAGTACTCCTATATATTTTCTAGTATGCTTCCTGTCCAATATTTTACTATTTGGAACTTTTTTATCAAATTTTCTCAAATAGTCAATATAATCATCTGTTACTTCATAGAACCAAATTTTATCCTCTGAGTTCATCTATTTCCCCCTATATATAAAAAAAGAAGCTTTCGCTTCTTTTAACTTTCCCACTTAATGGTAGGGTACACCTCTTTTAACTTTCCCACTTAATGGTAGGGTACACCTCTTTTAACTTTCCCACTTAATGGTAGGGTACACCTTTTATTAATTCTATTATATGAATATAATACTCATTTTGCAACTAAAATATTCTATAAATATAAATTTTTATATTAAAATTTTATTCCCATATATTTATATATTTAACTGGATATACTTTTATAGACTTATAATTTCGTCACATACTAATATTGCTCTTCTAGAAAATTATATATTCCACTAAAACCTTTTATCCCTATACCTATGCTAAAATTAGTTCTTGCAACTTCTCCATTTTCATATACGTAATTTACAATATATAATAATTATTAAACACTTCATATTTCAATCATAAATTTAGCTAACTTAACTCGTTGTGCTAGTTAGATTTAATTATTGAAAATACTAGAGTTTAGAATAGTTTATATTCTTTGTAAAAAACTTTATATAGTAATTTCAATATGTGTTGTAAAATAACTAGCACAACAAATTAATTTAATTCTCAATATATTAATATTGAGAAATATACATCAATAATATATTCAATTATTTTTATGTATTATTTATCAGATTTAAATAGATTTACACCTGATAAAATACAAATTAAAGCTTATGCTCCTGTTTTTTTATATATTTTATTTACATTTTATAATTTTTAAACCTATTTTTCATATAAAAAATAGGAGTTATTAAACTCCTATTTTTTTATATAATATTTCGTTGTTAAGTATCCAGATAGTACACCTATTGTATTTAGTATGATATCATCTATATCTGCACTACGACCAATTATATATTGAATAACCTCTATAATTAAAGTTGTAATTAATGAAATTATAATAACTTGTTTTGTATTAATACTATTTTTACACATTACATGTATAAAAAAACCAAATGGTATAAATAAAAATATATTTGCACATATATTTAAAACTGATACTTTTTTCCAAGTTGAAACATTTAAATTATTAGTAAAAATTTGTTCATACAATGTTTTAAATGGAATTATATTTATCTTAGCTAATGAATTCGACATATTTATATTAAAATAAAATTCACCTGTTTCACTTATAATTCCCATACTCCAATTAGGTATAATTGTTTGAGATACAACTCCCCAACAATAAATACAAAAAAACATTAAAATTAATTCATTAATTAATTTTATACTCTTATTTTTTTTCTTTATATAAACTAATCTAATTATTAAATAAATAGGTATGAAAAGTAACATATAAATTATCATTTTTTTTAAATAAAGCAAAATCAAAGACATTATTAATATTAAATTTCTATGATATAGTACCTGAAAAATTACTTGGTGCTTCAAACTTCAAATAGTAAAGAGAACTACTATCTAAACCTGTCACTTTTCCAGTTGCACTACTATTTGCATTAACATACAATGTTTCTGTTGCAAATAAAGAACCTGATTTGTAAATTTTAACAACCAATCTCTTTGAGCCATAATTTTTTATAGTATAATTTATAGTTGACTTACCCTTAAAATGCTTATTACTATATAATGTTGAAGCTTCTGCTTTGCCTGAAAAACTCAAACTCCCATTATTTAAATTTTGAAAACTTGATGTGGATGGCTTATCTAAACCATAAACTTCAATTCCATCATAAGTTTCACCACTTTCTAAAATAGTGTCTTGCATAATACTCGAATTTACATCTAAATTTTTCTGTGAATCCGCATAAACTCCTATAGAACTAACATTTAATAAAATAGCTGTCGCCATAGATAAAACTGCAATTTTTGATGGTTTTTTCATTAAATAATCCCCCCTATAAAATAAATATGATAATAAAATTCTACTTTTTACATACAACTCCTTTTTATTTTTCATAAATTTATACAAAAAACTTATATAAATTTATATAAGTCTTTTTTGTATTACATTTTCTTGTTTATTATTATAACTTTTATATTATAATAAGCTTAACATAATCAATTGAAAGATAGCATTTTCAATTGAATTTTTTCATAATTTAATATTTTTAATACTTTTTCTTTAATCTCGGCATACTTGTGTATGTTATTTTTTATACTCTCTATCATCTATATATGCTTTTAAATTCTTATATGCTCTGGAATAGTTCTTTCCAGTACCATTTTAAGGATATCTAATAATTGCTGTATATCTAATATTATATATTCTTTCTTATATCCTTTTTCTAACTTACTTCCCATCGTAAGTTGTTTAAATTTCTTATCTTCGATAACTATTGTTGTAAATTTAAGTTCTTGACCTTTTAAATCTTTTATGGTACTTATATCCCCATTTTTTTGTGTATCATAAGATTACCACTATTTAATAGAATATCTATATGCTTTATATAGATTTTACAAGTTCAATATATTTTTTTAATGTATTTCTACTAATATTATGCTTCTTCATTAAATCAACTTGTTTAATACTTCTATCAATTAAGAATAACTTTATATCATCTTTAAGTTCGTCACTCATTTTATCTAATTGACCAAATTTACGTCCACTTTTTTTAGTTGAAGCTTCAATACCTTGCTTTATCCTTTTAATAAATATTTCTCTTTCTTGTTGCACTCTATCAAGCTCGACTATTAAAAGAAGCTTTATAGTACCTTCTAAAGCTGTTTTTGTTACTAGTTGCTGACTATCTGCTATATTTGTTAATTGCTTTATGTAGTCTGTGCTTACAGTTGGATTATCCAGGAATATCAAATTAATTCCCTTATCCATAAGCTCCATATATTTCTCATATCCTTCTTCAGCTTGTCTTGTAAATCTTGATATTTCTTTAAATATTATTGTATCTCCTTCTTTTAAAATACCCTCTAGAGCTTTCCAATCATCTCGGTCAAATGTTGCTCCACTTATATCATCTTTAAATACTGTTCTACTATTATATTTTAAATTATTTATTTCAGCGTATTTTTCTAGAGCTTTATTTTGTCTTTGGAAACTTTGTTTATCTGATGCTTCTTTAGTTGATATTCTCATATAAAAATATGTATTATTCATTTTATCTCCTCCAAATATGATTTATTATATCAATTAAACGTACGTTTAATTGATAGTTTTATAATACTATCATTTTAACATTACATCAATATATTTTGATACTTTTAAACTATCCTAATACTTAAAAAGTTAATTTGACACTTTTGTATAAATTCTTTTTTACACTATTTGCAAATTCATAGTTGGAGTTTTTATGTATGAAAACAATAATAAAAAGGATAATAATTACTATTTTACACTTTCTATAGAAGCTGAACTTGTATTTTGTATGATAATCAATAGGATTATATTTAGGTGCCACTATTAGTCTTGCTTTAGATTATAAGAAGAAAAAATAGATTAAGTTTGAATATTAATCTAAAAAAGTAGGAGAATTTATATCAGCTCCTACTTTTATTTATAATATATTAAAATTATGAAATTATTAAAATTTAATATTTTTTGTCAGTTCTTAGTTATTATTCTCAGTTAAATTTACTATTATTGATTCTTGTTTAATTACTTCTCCGCTGTTAATATCAATTACTAAAGGTGTTATTTTTACTTTTGTATTATCTTTGAATATATTTTTATATCCTACTTCTACTTTACAACTTTGTTTTGATTCATCATAATTTGGAGTCATATATTAAATTTGATATTCTTCACCATTTTCATTTTCTAATTTTATTTCAATAGAGTATTTATCTGATATTTCATAACCATCTATATCTGTAGTCATTTGTATTTTTGTATAAATAGGTGATATATATAATCTATCTATTTGAAGGTCTTTATTTATTCCATCTATGTTTAGATTTATACTTTTATCTATTGTATACTCCTTATACTCTACTGTTGATTTTACTAAATCATCTTCTTTTATATCTAAATCTATACTCCAATCACCTTCTATCACTCCACCATAACGAACCTTTTCTCCCTCATTCATTTGTGCTGATAGATATATTTTTTTAGTATTTAATTTTATATTGTATATATTGTTATTAAATTTATCTATCTGATTTATTGGAATTGATGTTATTATAGTTGTACTTCCATCTTGTTCTATCTTAGCATCATCATTAGCTTGCCCACCTAGTACTATTTGCTTTTCTCCATTTATATAAGCTTCTAAACTATCTGCACCCAATGTGATAAAAGTTTCCCTATTCCCCCATTCATCAACATACCAATCTTTTTGTTGTTTTTCTGTTAAATCATCAAATGGATTAAACTTTCTATCATCTATATTCATTTCTATAATTAAATTTCCATCATCTATCATTAAATTTTTATATGTTACTTTTATATCTTTCTTTTCAACACTTTTATTTATTTCATATTTATATTGTTTCACTTCTTTATATTTAAAATCTAATATGTTTTGTATACTATGCCAAACTGTTTCTACATTTGCCCATACACTTTCATTAAATATCGCTCCATAACCTAATACAACTGCTAAAGATGCTACCACTGCTAATTTTTTATAAGATGACTTTCTTGATTTTATTTTTGATTTCATTCTATTTTTAATTTTATCATTGTTATCAAACTTAATTTCTTTATATTCATCTATATCTATTTTTACATCATTTAATATTTCAAATTTATCTTTCATTATATTTTATCTCCTTTATTTAGATATTCTCTCTCTTATTTTCTTTCTTCCTCTTGATATGCGATTATATATATTAGATACACTTATATTATGTTTAAAAGCAATTTCTTTTAAAGTATGCCCCTCTAAATAATGTTGTTTAAATAAAGTCCTATCACTTTCATTTAAATGGCTTAATATATCATTTACTTCTTCTTCTATTTCAGATTTTAATAATTGCTCATCTATATAATAAATTGTTTCACTCATATCCATATATTCTATTTTTGATAAATACTTTTTTTTATAATCAATTGCTTTATATTTTGATATTGCACATATCCAATTTTTAAAGCTATTTTTACTATTATCAAAGCTTTTTATATTATCCCAAATAGATAACAAAACATCATCTACACACTCTTCTTCATAATTTATTAATACTCCTAAGTGTCTTCTTACTATAGCAGTTATAATCCCTCTATAGTTATCTATTAAAAGTTCCATTCCTTTCTCTTTTTTCTTTTTTATGTATTTAATAATTAATTCGTCCTGCAAGTTTACTTCCTCCTTCTGTAAAAGCTTTTACAATTAGTAATACGATAAATTATATATATTCCTATCAATTAATTTTAATTTTTTTATTTTTATATAAGGTTATGTTTTAACACTCTGTTGAAATTAGATAAGTTTTAAATAGTAAAAAAACCAATAGCTGTATGAAAAGCAAATACAACTATTGGTCTAGTTCGCATTATATTAAATTTGTTCATTATATTTTATAATCTATATTTAATTTTACAATATTTTTTAACCTAAACTACAACTATACAACAATTAATTCACTTCTTTAATTAATTTAATCACTTCATCTTTGCCATTTAAATCTTCTATAACAAAATCAAATTCATCTAAATTATCAAATTTACTTGCTTCAAATGTTATTTCAACTATATCTTTTCCATTCTCTGATTCCATCCATCCTGGTCTATCAGTTCTGTATTCAATTCCATCTTCATTAACTAATTTAACCTTTGATATTATGCTTTCATCTATAGGCGTATTTACCATAAACTTAACTTTTATTCCTGTAGCCATACATTTTGCTTCTAGGACTTCTACATTATCATTACTTACAGTTGCAATGTAATTCACCATATCATTATTTGTCATATGTTCATCAAGTTTAATATCTAATTTCCAATCACCTTTTAAGTTTGCTATTTTATTAGTTTGTAAGTTTAAGCTCTTTATTTCTCCTAGGTTCCCTTCTGATGAATTTAACATTATATCAAAATACACATTCCCATTATCTATATCTTTAATGTCAACTGATTCATCCACACCTGATAGTAACCAGACTTCTTTTCCATTTTCGTCAATAATAGGCTTTGTCCCTGTCCCTTCTTTATCATCATAGAATTGTATTACCCTACCTTTATCATCAGTTATATTGAAAGCATTAATACTTGGTCCATTTTCAACATACTTAAATTTTTTTATACTCTTAATATCTTCTGATGAAACTTTAAATTTTAAGTTTATCATAGTAGGGTCAACAACCGCTTTTACAACTTCTATCTTTATCCCATTACTTTCGCTATAAGCTCCTTCTATATTCTGTTCATATCCATTATCTATAGCTGTTTGTACTCCTTTGTATCTTCCATTAAAAATTAAATCTTTCAAATTTGCAAGGACAGGACTAGTCAGAGTTATACCTCCAACAATTACTACTGTAGCTACTGCTATATTTTTCTTACCAAATAAGTTCCTTTTATTTTTCATATCTTTACTCCCCATATCTCTTATAATATTGAATGCATCTTCTTTTTTGTTTCTTATGCTCATAGGTATTGATTCTTCTTTATTTAATAAATTCTTTATCTCATCATCTATGTTCTTACGCATGCTTATCTACCTCCTCATGATTCTTTAGTAAGAAATTTTTAAGATATTTCTTTCCCCTCAAAAGTCTTGATTTTATAGTATTTTCATTTTCGTTCAGTATCTCGCTAATCTCTCTTGCATTAAATCCATCTACATAATACAAACTTAGAACTAATTTATATTCACTACCCAACTTTTTAAAACATTCATCAAATTCTAATCTTCTATCAATATCTTCTTCATAAAATTCTTCCTTAGTATATTTCTCTATAAACACAATGTTTTTATTCGCTCTAACTATATCATTGCACTTATTAATCAATATTTTTGTTAACCAAGTTTTAAAGTACTTTGAATTTTTCAAATTATTAATGCTTTTATATGCTGATAATATGGTTTCTTGGATAGCATCTCCTATATCCTCTTCATTGTTTAGTATAGCTTTTGCTGTTTTATACATAGTCAATTCATGTTTATCTATTAGACTAATAAAAGCTTCGCTATTACCTTTTATCGCTTTTTTTATTAAAATATCCACATTTTCCTCCATTACATTTATTAGTTTTACTTTCTATATTTATTAGACGCAATACTTTATTATTTCGGTGCATTTATGTTAAATTTTATTATAAAGTATATTTATCAACTTTTTTAATTTTAAATTCTTCAATAAAAATAGGAGCATCTGCTCCTATTTTCAAATTCGTATTATATAACAATTGTGAACTTTAATTATATTATATATCATAAATAAAGTTCACAGAGAATAAACTAAAAAAGAAATATTAAAAATACTATATTTTTAATATTTCTTTTTTTATTCAATATTTATTTATAAAACTTAGATTTCCTAGATATTTTTTATAAATGTCTATATGAGATATAGATATCTTTATATCATTTATATCTAATTTTAAGTCTAATAAAACATTTCTACCATCCAATTTATATGTACTCAGTTTACTTCTTATATAGTTGTATTCTTGATTCACACTCTTTTTATCTAAAATAGCTTTTACATTTTTCTTAGCTATATTATCCCAAGTTATAATTTTAAATCTAAATGATATGTTATCTCTTTTAAATATCTCTTTTACAGCTATACAAGACATTATTATACTATCAATAATTCGATTAATATTTTGGCTATTATTCACATCCATAACTACAATCTCCACTACTTTAGTATCTATTAGGTCTGTTATACTCTCTATATGTATGTTTGCATTTATTAGTTTATCAATAGTTATATTATTCATTTTATTTCCTTTATATAAAAACTTAATATTATCTCTATCTAAATCTGAATAAGATATTTCATTGTTATTAAACTTCTTTTTTCTTCCAGATTCTAGATTCCTTAACATATTTTTATGGCTTTCTAGCCCTCTTATATACATTTCTTGCTCATATAGGTTTAAATTATATTTACTCATAAGCATTTCATGATAAAAAATACCTTTCATTTTATTGTATATTAAAGTACTATTCAAATCATACATTTTGTCCAGAAAATTATTCCAATCATATAAGTCATAAGCATCGATTACTTTTATTATTCTATCAAGCTTAAAAACACTTGTTATAGCCCTTTTATCTATAGACTTAGGTATAGATGCAACTTGATTACTAGATTTCTTGTTCAATAAAAATCTAATTGCAAATTTTTTAAGAATTATTACTTTATTTTTGCTATATAAAAAGTTTTGTTTCTTTATTATTTGTAACCTCTCTAGCTGTGATAATACCTTTCTTGTTTGATAATCACTTCTTGATATATACAGCTTTCTACATATCTCATAAAACTGCTTCTGTAGCATAACTCCATTTCCAAGTATAAATATAATTTCTAAATATACACGATATTTTCTACATATTTCAAATTTATCTTCAGTTTTAATCATTATATCACCTCCTCTATAAAATCACTTCTACGTAGATTTTATTCTGTATTTTTAGCATTCTATAAATATAGCTTCTATACCTAATAGATTTAAAAACTTTTCTTTCTTATTTAAATCTCTCTCCCTATATGAAGGTGATATAATTTCTATACCATAGGCTGTATTAGTTTCACGGTCAACTATTATTGCATCAACTGGTGATATATCAAGATAATTTAATGTTCTTTGATTATATTGATATGATAAATTAATTCTATCATTCATTATTAATAAAACTTCCGTTTCAGTTATCCATTTATATCTTTGTAAATCAATATTTAAATATATTTCTTGTAGCTTACTACAATGTCTTATAGACCTATATGTATAACTATTTTTTAATCCGTACTTTTTTGACATAATTTTTTTAGCTTTAGATGTTAACTTATACCCTTTATTCCCATTTTCGTATACTAACTCTATAATGTCATTTTCTCTATATAAGTTAATCCTATAGCTGGAGACATTCATAAGTTCTAATCCGTACTGAGTTACAACACCACAAGAATATAGCATTTTTAAAAATTCTTTATCTTTATTTATTTCAGTTTTAATCACCTCCATATTATAATTTTTATTTTAATAAAGGAAGGTTGTATACTTATATTACCTTCCTTCCTAAATTCTCAATCTTCTAATGAAGATACATAATTATATTTAAATTTAATCAAATTTATAAATACTAAGTCATTTTTTATTAAAATCTATTATAAATCAAACGGATTTTTTATATAATAAATCCTTTCATTACCTAAATATTCTTTGCTCTTTGGTATTAAAATTGGATTAATATTAAGCTCCTCTAATATAGATATAGCTTTCTTAAATTTATACTGTGTGTATTTTATTTTATTATTATCTAGAGTTATTTGCTTAGCACCTGTAACACCTTTTTCTGATATGTCTATAAGAAATTCTCTAACAAATTGTTTATCTTTATCACTTATACTACTTTTATTTATTATTTTATTAGCTTCACGTATATTATAATAATCTCCTTTATACACTATTTTTTGTATATTAGATAACATATACTTTACTTGTAATGATTTACTAAAATAGTTTTTTAAATTTTTTTCTATATTGTATTTTCTTTTATTATAATTTAAATGCTTATTTAGTAACTTAACTTCAAATCTTAGCATACATCTTTCGTAATACTCACATTTTTTATTTCTATCTTTTCTTTCTTGCTCTTTATCATATATTATAATTTGCATACTTTTTGAATCATATCTAATACTCGTTTTATATTTCTTCTTACTCTTCTTTTTTTTAAATCCATGCTTATCAATCATTTTTTTATATAAATGAAGTAGTATCAATCTTTCAGCATTGGAGCTTATATATTTATCAAATCTATAATCTACTCTAATTAATGTAAGCTCTAAGATATATCCCACAAGATGTTCTATCTTTTCATCAATTTTTTTCTTTACTTCATAATAATCTTCTTCATATATATTTCCTCTATTTAATATTTTTGTAACATCTGCAAATATAGTTACTTGATAATAAAGCTCTCTATTTTTACCTGATAATTTAATGCTTTCGTCATTACCATTTATATCTTTTATAATTTCTTCTATATTTTTTTTAAATCTTTTTTCTATATTATCTTTTTCCTCAAATGACAAATTTGTATATAATTGTATCGTATGTATCATATTATCCTCCCATTTTTTGTCAGGAAATTAAATTTCATATTAAATATACATTTAATCAATATTTAACAAATATTTTTTTCCCAAAACCGACTATATTTATTTAGTATTTAAATTTATATCTTTTATATTAAATTTCTATCAATCATACTAAATTTATTTTTTAGCTTCAATATCAAAACGGTTTTATCTAAATATAAAAAATATTTTAAATTTTCTATTATTTTCTTCCGTAAAATTTTAATATTTACTATATAAAAAAATAATGATATTATATAAACTAAGATTTATTATTTAATAATATATAATATTGATAAAAATTTTTTTATAGATGAACCTATGTCTCTTTAAAAAAAACAATGAAATGTATTACATTTTTAGTTGTTTTAGATAAGGAGATTTTTTTATGGAAAAATACGAAAATAACTTAAATTGGAATGATGTTTTAAAACTGTTTTTAGATGATGTTATTGATAATTGCTTAAATGAGTATTACCAAGAGCTTCTTTCATCAAATGATTCAAATAAGGAGGTAATACTTTAATGAAAGCTGGAATATATATACGTGTATCAACAGATAAAGAATCTCAAGAAACATCATTAGAATATCAAGAACTTGCTTGTAGAGATTTTGCAAAGGCTCATGGCTTTGAAGTATATAATGTTTATCATGATATTTTCACTGGAACTAAAAGTGGTCGTTATAATAAGCGTGATGGATATAATAAAATAGTTAAAGATGCTTTATCTAAAAATATAGATGTTATTATAGTAAAAGACCTTTCTCGACTTTCTAGAAATGCTTTAGAACTTGAATATTTACGAGACCATGTAGTTGCTAAAAATTTTCATATCGTAACATTGAGTGGTGATATAAATAGTATAAAAGGAAATATAAGTTTATTTTCAACATATATACTTATTTATTCAGAGGAAAGTAAAATAACTAGTTTAAGAACTAAACAAAGTAAAAAAACAATGGCTAAAAGTGGTATATTTATTGGTTCAACACCACCTTATGGGTACTGTTGCATAGAAGGAAAACTATATATTAAAGATGATGAATCCCCTAAAGTAGTGCAAAGAATATTTAGTGATTATGTATCAGGAGAATCTGCTGAGTCTATAGCAAAAAAATTGACTGAAGAAAATATTATTACTCCTAGTCAATTATTAAATAAGAAAAATGCTTCAAGTAAATGGAGTTCTTCAACTATAAGAAAAATACTAGTTAATCAGCACTATATCGGTAATTTGGTACAAGGAAAAACTGAAGCTGTTAATACTATATATAAAAATAGAGTTAATAATTCTAAAAATGATTATATTGTAGTTGAAAAAACACATGAACCTATAATTAGTACGCAACAATTTAATTTAGTTAAAGATATAATTGAATCTAGAAAACCCAATACAAAGGTTGCAAGAAAAACACATTTATTTAGTAATCTTATATACTGTGAAGCTTGTGGAAGAGCTATGTCACTTAGGAATAATGATTACATATGCTCTGGTCGTTTAAAGTATGGTAAAAAAACATGTTGTACTGAAAAAATAAAGAAAATTGACTTAGTAAATTTATTGACTAAAAATATAATTGATAAAATCGATAATTCTGACTCAGGTTTTTTACTTAACTATATAGAAAGAAGACTAAATAAAAATATAAGGAAATCTAAGTCTACTTTAACTAACCTTCATATAGAAAAAAAGAGACTAGAAAATAGGAAAAAAAAAGCTTTTGATATGCACTTAGATTGTGAAATCACTATAAATGAATACAATATAGCTATTGCTGAATTAGATAATAATATAAATGATATCTTAAAAAATATACATGCTATTGAATCTATGTTGATGGTAAAAGATAAAATAGATTTACCACGTGATTTCGATTTATTAAAGTCAAGAATCATCAAATCAGCATCTTTAAACCCTCAAATATTAAATTACTTTATAAAAAAAATAGAAATTACTAAATTAGGTGAACCTAAAATCTACTATAGATTTTAGGTCTCATCCTCTAATTTATATCCTATCTAGAATTATATTCCTATAAATATTATAATAATTATATTAAGGTAAATAATACTACATCTTCAAGCAAAGGAGATGTTTATAATGAAATGTGCAATTTATATAAGAGTTTCAACTGATAAAGAGGAACAAAAAACTTCTTTACAAAATCAAAAAGACTTATTTTTTAAATATATCTCAGATAAAGGCTGGGATATTGGCAAAATGTATATCGATATAGAATCTGGAACTAAAGATAAAAGAGAACAGTTTCAACAAATGATATCTGATGCAAAAAATAAAAAATTTGAAATTATATTAGCTAAAGAACTTTCTAGGATAGCTAGAAATGGTAAACTATCGTATGAAGTAAAGTCGTTAGCTGAAAATAACAATATACACATTATAACTTTAGACAATGCTATAAATACTATTGAAGGTAACACTCATATGTTTGGTATGTATGCTTGGATGTATGAACAAGAATCTCAAAGAATTAGTGACAGAGTTAAATATGCATTAAAATCTAGAGCTGAAAAAGGATTATTTAAAGGTTCTATTCCTCCATATGGCTATTACTGTAAAGATGGTAAGTTATTCATTAGAAATGATTTTACACCTGGCATAGTTAAAAGAATATTTAATGAATACATAAGTGGTGTAGGTTTTGATGCTATTGCAAGAGGTTTATATAATGATGATATTCCTAGCCCTAGCCAAGTGGCAGGTATAACAAATGCATCATCCAAGTGGCATGGTTCATCTGTAAGATGTATTTTAGAAAATCCTCATTTTATAGGTGATTTAGTGCAAGGAAGAAGCACAACGAAAAGTGTTACTTCTACTAGAAGAGAAATTATATCTAATGATGATTTAATTATAGTAAAAAATACGCATGAAGCTATAATATCTAAAGATGATTTTTATGCAGTTCAGAAGCTAATATCATCTCGTAGAAGAAAAAGGCCTGCTCAAAGTACACATCTATTTAGTAATATTCTTATATGTGCTGATTGTAGTCATGGAATGCATTTTAAAAAGAATAGAAAGGGATATATTTGTGGTAACTTTAATAAACATGGTCTTAAAGCTTGTAGTTCTCATATAATACGTGAACAAAATCTTAAAGATATAATCATGTGTGACTTAGATTTTATATGTAATTCTACAAATAATAAATCATTTTTTAAGGCTCTTAATTTCAACTTAAATATAGAGTCTAAATCTAGTAAAAATAAACTAGATAGTATAAATAATAAAATTTTAAAATTAACTATAAGAAAAAATAATGCTCTTAATAAATTTATAGATGATTTTATTAGTAAGGATGATTATGATACTATCGTAGAAAATATTAACTTAGAACTAAATGAATTAAAAAATAGAAAACTTTCTATTGAAAGCACTATGAATACAAATTTCAAAGCTAATATAAGCAACAATATAAGCTATTTTAAAAGTATAGCTTATACTATTACTGAACTAACACCTAATGTTATAAATAGATTAATAGATAAAATCGAAGTAGATGAAGATGGTACTCCGAGAATTTATTACCGATTATCGGAGCCATCTATATGTTTATCTGATTTTATAAATCAGACTTCTTAACTATCTTCGCACAGCACTCAACGTGCATTGTATGTGGGAACATATCCACTGGTTGTATTTCTAAACACTTATAACCTCTTTCATCTAAATAAGCTAAATCTCTAGCCAAAGTAGATGGGTTACAAGAAACATACACAACTCTATCCGGCTTCATTGAAACTATAGTATCAAGAACCTTCTCATCACACCCTTTTCTTGGTGGATCCACAACTACTACATTTGCAGTTTTACCTTCTTTATACATTTTAGGAACTACTTCTTCTGCTTTTCCAACATAAAACTCAACATTATCTAGTTTATTTAAGTTAGCATTTATTTTAGCATCTTTTATTGCATCTTCTACTATTTCTATACCATATACTTTTTTAGCCTTCTGAGCCAAGAATAATGATATAGTACCTATTCCACAATATATATCAAATACTGTATCATTCTCTTTTAAATCCGCATACTCTAAAGCCTTATTATATAAAACTTCAGTTTGAGCAGGATTTACTTGGAAGAATGATAGTGGAGATATCTCAAAAACTAAATCTCCTATATAATCATTTATTTTTCCGTCTCCATAAACAACTATATTTTCTTTGCCTAAGATAACATTTGTTTTTTCTCTATTTACATTTACAACTAATGTCTTAAATCCAGGAACATTTTCTTCTAAAACTGATGCTAACTCTTTTAAATATGGTAATTTTCTTCCATTCGCAACTAGAACTACCATAACTTCATTTGTTGTAAATCCTATCTTTGTTACTAAATGTCTTAAAACTCCAGTATGAGTTTTTTCATCATAAATACTTACTTTATATGCATTTATATAAGTTTTAATTATTTTCATAATTTTGTCATTTATCTCATGCTGTATAACACATTTATCAGTAGGTATTATGTCATGACTTTTCTTTTTATAGAATCCTATTAAAGGGTTTGACCCAACCTTTTGTATTGGGAATTGAGCTTTATTTCTATATCTTATTGGATCTTCCATACCTAGAGTTTCATGTATTAATACATTTTCTAATTTTCCGATCCTATTTATTACTTGTTTAACTTCATTAGTTTTTATATCAAGCTGCTTTTGATAATCCAACTCTTGAATTTGGCATCCTCCGCATTCTTTCAAACTATCATTGCATCTTCTCTTTACTCTGTATGGTGATTCTTCTATTATCTCAACTATATCTCCTACAGCATAATTTTTCTTTGATTTATTGATTTTTACTTTTACTTTATCTTTTATTAGTCCGCCATCTACAAATACTGTAAAACCATCGTATTTACCTATTCCAACGCCACCTTGACCTATATCAACTATATCTACTATATACTCTTTATTTTTTGACAACATAGGTTAATCCTCCGTACATATTATTTAAGAAACTACAAGAATTTATTTTACCAAAAAAACAAGAGCTTATAAAGCCCTTATATAAATAAATCTTTACTTTTAAATCCTATGATATTAATATTTTAGGATAAAAGTTAACATTGATGTATATATTACTTTTATGGTCTAAGTCTTATTCAAATATTAGAATATAAAAGAACCACTAAGTTTATTAGTAACCTAGTGGCCAAATAATTTAAATATATAATAACAGTTTCATTATATATTCTAAGTAATTTTATAACAATTATTTAAGCTCTTATAAGACTCTTGTTGAACCTCTGTATATCGCTCCTCTTGAAGCATCTACTGTTATAACTTCTCCATCTTTAACTAAATCAAGTATATTATAAGCAGATACAACTACAGCCTTATTTAAGTTTAAACCTACTATAGCCGCATGAGATGTCATTCCGCCATCTTCTGTTACTATAGCTCCAGCCCTTTCTATATAAGGATTCATTTCTATGTCAGTCATTGTAGTAACTAATATATCACCTTCATTAAAGTCTTCGCATACTTGGCCGGACTTAACTATATGAACCTTACCTTCTACAGTTTTGTCTCCTACACCTATACCTTGAACTATTTCTTCACTAATAACATGAACTTTTATTAAGTTTGTTGTTCCGCTTACACCAACTGGAACACCTGATGTTACTACAACTAATTCTCCATCGTTTACATACTTAGCATCTTTAGCTGCGTCTATAGAATTTTCTATAACCTCATCAGTATTAGATGCTAAATCAGATTTAACCGGATATACTCCCCAACTAAGGTTTAATTGTCTCATAACTTTATCATTTGCAGTAGCAGCAACTATTGGAGATTGTGGTCTAAATTTAGATACCATTTTTGCAGTATATCCTGAAGATGTAGCTGTTACTATAGCTGATGCATTTAATGAAACTGCAGTTGAGCAAGTTGCATAACTTATAGCGTCGGTTACTGTTTCATGATTAGTTGAATTTTCTTTTAATAACTTAGAATAATCTAAAGTCTGCTCTGTTCTTCTAGCTATTGTAGCCATTGTTTTTACAGCTTCAATTGGATATTTTCCTGCAGCAGTTTCTCCCGATAGCATTATTGCATCAGTTCCGTCATATATTGCATTTGCAACATCTGTTACTTCTGCTCTTGTTGGTCTTGGATTTCTTATCATAGAGTCTAGCATTTGAGTAGCTGTTATAACTGGCTTAGCTGCTTCTTTACATTTTTTTATCATCATCTTTTGAACTATAGGCATTTCTTCTGTTGGTATTTCAACTCCAAGATCTCCTCTTGCTACCATTATACCGTCAGATACTTTTAATATTTCATCTAAGTTATCTACACCTTCTTGGTTTTCTATCTTAGATATTATTTTTATATCTGTAGCATTATTATTTTCTAATATTTCTCTTATAGCTAATACATCCGATGCCTTTCTAACGAAAGATGCAGCTATAAAATCTATTCCTTGACTTATACCAAATTCTATATCACTTATATCTTTTGGAGTTATTGCTGGTAAGTTTATTTTTACTCCTGGAACATTAACTCCTTTATGATTTTTAACTACACCTGAGTTCTCAACAACACAAATTATATCAGCATCATTTATTTCTTGAACTCTAAGGCCAACTAAACCATCATCTATTAATATCATGTCCCCAGTTTTAACATCTTTAACAAGGTCCTTATAGCTTACTGTACACATTTCTTTTGTTCCTATAACATCTTTCATTGTTATAGTAAACTTACTTCCTTCTTCTAAGAAAACTTCAGGATCAGCAAATTGACCAGTTCTTATTTCAGGTCCTTTTGTATCTAATAATAATGCAACAGGCTTATTTAATTTTTCCCTAACTTTTTTTGCTATATCTAGCCTTTCTTTATGCTCTTCATGTGACCCGTGAGAGAAGTTAAATCTACATACATTTAACCCATTTTCTACTAGCTGAGTTAGTATTTCTTCACTTTCGGAAGCTGGTCCTAATGTACAAACTATTTTAGTTCTTTTTACATTTTTAAGCATTTATATTTTCCTCCTAATTATATAGATAATATTTTTGCCATTTCATAAGTTTCTTTATCAAAAGCTCTAGTCATTGAAAGAGCTTCATTTATATCCATATCTATAATTTTATTATCTCTTACTCCTATAACTCTGGCTGATTTTCCATCTAGTAATAATTCAACTGCTCTAACTCCCATTCTACTTGCAAGAATTCTATCAAATACAGATGGACATCCACCTCTTTGTACATGACCTAAAACAGTTACCCTTAAATCTGCACCTGTTTCTTTTATTATTTCCTTACCTAAATCACTAGCATTTCCTACACCTTCAGCTAAAACTATTATACTATGTCTTTTGCCTCTTTTTTGTGTAGTTCTTAATCTATTACATATATCTTCAATCTTAAAATCTACTTCTGGAACTATTATAGTTTCTGCTCCACCTGCAAGACCTGAATATAAAGCTAAGTCACCACAGTGTCTCCCCATAACTTCAACTATATTAACTCTTTCATGAGATGAAGAAGTATCTCTTATTTTACTTATTGCATCTGCTACAGTATTCATAGCTGTATCAAATCCTATTGTATAATCTGTATAAGCTAAATCATTATCTATCGTTCCTGGTATTCCTATTGCTGGAAATCCTAAATCACTTAGTTTTTGAGCACCATTAAATGAGCCATCTCCACCTATTACAACTAAGAAATCTATTTTATATTTTTTAAGTACTTTTACACCTTGTAATCTTCCTTCTTCTGTTTTAAACTCTTCACATCTAGAAGATTTTAATATTGTCCCCCCCCTATGTATTATGTCACCAACAGAAGATAAATCCATTTCAACTAAGTCTTCTTCTAATAATCCCTTATATCCTCTATTTATGCCATATACTTTGCAACCATAATATATAGCTGATCTTACTACAGCTCTTATAGCTGCATTCATTCCTGGAGCATCTCCTCCACTTGTTAAAATCCCTATAGTCTTCATAGTATTTCCTCCTGATTTCTATATTAGGGACTTTTTAAGTCCCTAGATTATTTTTTTATCCCATTATAGGTAAAAAAATTAAAAATCTCTAAAAAATATCCATTTTTTGATATTATATCATATCTCAAAATATTTTTTATACTATTATAATTATTTATTTTTTTTATTTTCCACTTACATTTTTACTTTTATATTAGCTTTAGGTAGTAAGCTTTCTAATCTGTGTATAACATTTTCATTTATGTTTATACTAATGCCATTCCATTTATACAATTGTTTTGTATCATCTGCGTATAAGTATACATATTCCGTTCCTCTGTTATCTAATAATATATACTTTATCCTATCTAGTAAGTCATTATTGCTAAAGCTATCAATCTTTAAATATAACCCTGTTTTAGATGTTTTTTTAGCTGTGTATTTTTTATTTTCTCCAAAATCAATGTTATCATTTATATCTTTAAATTCATTAGCAATGATTTTTGCATTTTCTCCTTCTTTTATGTTTAGTCTACCTTTAACATAAATTATACTATCCTCATTAAGTATAGCATTATATCTTTGTAAAATTTGTGGAAATACTATTACTTCTATCGTACCATATAAATCTTCTAACTCTATAAAGGCCATAATATCATTTCTTTTAGTAGTTTTTATAGTTTTATTAACTACCATTCCACCCATTATTACTTCTCTATCATCTAAAGAAAAAAATGCTTCTTCGTCTTCTTTTAAAGAGTTTAATTTACCATTATCAATCGAGGTTTTTCTTTCTAACTCTTCTTTATATTGGGATAAAGGGTGACCACTTACATACATTCCTAAAACTTCTTTTTCTAAATTTAGTCTTTCTCTTTCTTCATATTCTTCTCTTTTTGGCATAGTATATATATCCTGAAATTGCTCTGTCTCATTGCTTGTACCAAAAGCATCAAACAAAGATATTTGCCCCTGTATATTCTTCTTTCTATCCATAGATATACTGTCTAATAAAGATTCATATCCTGCCATTAAACTAGCTCTATTTTGACTTATATTATCAAATGCTCCACACTTTATTAAACTTTCTAAAACTCTTTTATTTGTATCCTTTGAATCCAATCTTTTTACTAAGTCTACAAAATCTGTAAAAGTTCCATTAATTTCTCTTTCATCTATAATATTATTTATAACATTAACACCAACATTTTTAACTGCAGCTAATCCAAATCTTATATTATTACCTTCAACTGAAAATTTACCAAAACTTTTATTTATATCTGGTTTTAATACATCTATTCCTAAAGCATTACATTCTCTAATATATTCAACAACTTTATCTGTATTACCCATTACACTAGTTATTAAAGCTGCCATAAATTCCACAGGATAATGTGCTTTTAAATATGCCGTTTCATATGATAAAACTCCATAAGCTGCTGCATGAGATTTATTAAACGCATACTTTGCAAAGTCTATCATATCGTCAAATATCTTATTAGCCACATCTTCAGGAATTCCATTTGATATACAACCTGGTATTTCAACATTACCATCTTCATCTTTTTTACCATATATAAAGTATTGTCTTTCTTCTTCCATGACATCCATTTTCTTTTTACCCATTGCTCTTCTAACTAAGTCACTACGTCCATAGCTATATCCGCCTAAGTCTCTAACTACCTGCATTACCTGCTCTTGATATACTAAACATCCATATGTTACTTCCATTATAGGTCTTAAAGATTCATGAATATATTTAACTTTATCAGGGTTATTTTTATTTTCTATATATGTTGGTATAGAATCCATAGGACCTGGTCTATATAGTGATATTCCGGCTACTATATCCTCAAAATTATCTGGCTTAAGCTGCTTCATGAAACTTCTCATTCCAGCACTTTCTAACTGGAATACTCCTAATGTATTACCTGATGATAAAAGCTCATAAACCTTAGGATCATCATAGTCCATTTTAGAGAAATCTATTTTTTTTCCATAATTTTTTTCTATTAAATCTAATGCATCCCTTATTACTGTAAGTGTTCTAAGCCCAAGGAAATCCATTTTTAATAGACCTAGTTCTTCTAAAGTAGTCATTGTAAATTGTGTAGTAATTGCATCTTGATGTTTGTATAGTGGTACATACTCATCTACTGGCTTTTTCGATATAACAACTCCAGCAGCATGTGTTGAAGCATGTCTTAACATACCTTCTATTGACTTTGAAATATCTATTATTTCTTTCGTCTCTGCATCATTTTCATATAATTCTCTTAAATTAGGATTTGTATCTAATGCCTTATCTATTGTCATTCCTAATGCAAATGGTATTTCTTTTGCTATCTTATCGACTTTATTATATGGTATATCTAATACTCTACCAACATCTCTTATAGCTGCTTTTGCTCCCATTGTTCCAAAGGTAATAATTTGTGCAACATGATCTTCTCCATACTTATGCTTTACATAATCTATAACTTCTTCTCTTCTTTCGTAGCAAAAATCTATATCTATATCCGGCATGGATACACGTTCTGGGTTTAAAAAACGCTCAAATAATAATGAGTATTTAATTGGATCTATATCTGTTATTTTTAATGTATAAGCAACAATTGAACCTGCAGCACTACCACGACCTGGACCAACCATTATATTGTTTTCTTTTGCATAATTTATAAAGTCCCATGTTATTAAGAAATACTCTACATATCCCATTTTCTCAATAACACTAAGTTCATAATTTAATCTTTCTATTACCTCTTCATTAGGATTTTCATATCTCTCTTTTAGACCTTTAAAACACAGTTCCCTTAAATAACTATTCGTTGTATATCCTTCAGGGACATCATAATTAGGAAGATGAATTGTGTTAAAGTCAAATTCTACATTACATCGTTCTGCTATCTTTACAGTATTATCTAATGCATCTATTGCATATGGAAATATTTCTTCCATTTCTTCTCTAGATTTAAGATAAAATTCATCACTACCAAATCTCATTCTACTTGGATCATTTACTGTTTTTCCCATTTGAATACACATAAGTATATCATGTATTTTTGAATCTTCTTTGTTTACATAATGCAAGTCATTAGTTGCAACTAATGGTATATCTAGTTCTTTCGACAACTTTATAATTCCAGCATTTACTTCTTTTTGCTCTGGTAAATTATGATCCTGTATTTCTAAAAAATAGTTGTCTTTACCAAATATATCTCTATATTCTAATGTAAGTCTTTTAGCTTTTTCATAATTTCTATCCATAAGAGCTTGAGATACATCTCCTGCTAAACATGCTGATAAAGCAATTATTCCTTCACTATGTTGTCTAAGTTCCTCCATATCTACTCTTGGTTTATAATAGAATCCCTCTACATAAGATTTTGATACCATCTTTATTAAATTGCTATAACCAGTCATATTTTCAGCCAATAATACTAAGTGTCCCTGTGACTTATCGTAATTTGGATCTTTATCATTTAAACTACGTGCTGCTGTATAAACTTCACAACCTATTATAGGTTTTATACCAGCTTTTTTAGCTTCTTTATAAAAATCTATTGCTCCAAACATACAACCATGGTCAGTTATCGCAATGGCATCCATATTAAGTTCTTTACATCTATTTATAAGTTTCTTTAACCTTGAAAAACCATCAAGTAAACTATATTCTGTGTGAACATGAAGATGAACAAATTTATTGCTCATTATCTCACCTCCTATTTCTAATTCTAATTTTACCATAAATTCTTTATGTTAAAACAAAAAGGAGCTATATAAAATATAACCCCTTATTTATAAGTATTTTCTCTCAACTTATTAGCTATTTCCTCAATTTTTCTTAGTCTATGGTTTACCCCTGATTTACCTATAGGTGGATTTAACATTTCGCCTAATTCTTTTAATGTCATATCCTCATACTCTTCCCTAATTCTTGCAATTTCTTGTAAATTTTCTGGTAAACTACTTATACCTATTGTATCTTGAATAAGTCTAATATTTTCAACCTGTCTTACTGCTGCATTTACTGTTTTAGAAAGATTTGCTGTTTCACAATTTACTAATCTATTTACATTATTTCTCATTTCTTTTACTATCTTTGTATTTTGCAAACTTAAAAGTGCATTATGAGCACCTATTATGCTTAGTAAATCTGATATTTGCTCACTTTCTTTTAGATACACCACATAATTGTTTTTCCTTGATACTATTTTTGAATTAAACCCTAAAGAGTTTATTAAATCTCTTAATGATTTAGAAAATTCTTCATTGTTAGTTACAAACTCCATATGATAATTTTTTTCTGGATCACTTATTGATCCTCCACCTAAAAATGCTCCTCTTAAAAATGCTCTTATACATTCTTCATTTTTTAACAATTCCTTTGGAACTTCATTTAAAGGATAAAAAGCTTCTTCCTTTGGTAAAATACATAAATCTCTTAATAACTTTTCAGCTCCCATTTCACTTTTTACAACAAGAACATAGCTATTATTACGCTTTAGCATTTGGTTTTTATTTACACTAATAGTAGTATTTATATCAAAATTTTGTTTTAATAATTTAAAAATTTTTCTTGCTATAGAGTTTAATTCTGTGATTACTTTTATATTTAATTTTTTATATCCTACAATTTGTATACTACCTGAAAGTTTGATTAAAGCCGATAATTCACATAAACTACAATCTTTGTCTTCTGGTAATATTCTAGCTAATTCATTCTTTGCTTCTGCTGAAAACGACATATTATCACCTATAGACTAACTATTATTTTTAAGCCTTTTTCTTATTTCTTGCAAGGCTACTTTTATTATTTCTTTTTCATCATCATATCTAGCTAAGTCAACGACTCTATCTAAATGAATAAATTTAGCATCAATGAAACCTTCTTCTTTTTGTGGTACAGTATCCATACCTCTCGCTTTCATTAAATACCAAAAAACCGTTTTATGAACAGCTCTATTCTCATCCCAGTTTTCTTTAAATGTATAGTGTATCTCTCCTAAATATTTCAATATATCTGCCTTAACTCCAGTTTCTTCTAAAACTTCTCTTAGTGCTGCTTCTTGCTTATTTTCGCCTTCTTCTACCTTTCCTTTAGGCAAAACCCAGTCTCCATTAAACTTTCTCAATAAAAGAATGGCATTTCCAAACAATACTACTCCACCGGCACTAACCTCTTCTCTCATAGATGTTCACTCCTTAAAACTAACATAATAATAAGGATTTCTACATAAATAATTAAAATCCTTTTTTACTTATCATTGTCATAATTATGACTTAGTGCCAAGTTAATTATTATATTAGCTATATGTTTTGCATCATGTCTAATATAATTATTTTTAACTTCAACTAAATTATCTTGTATAACTTTTATACCCATGTTATTTAAATCTTTTCTCTGAACCTCATCTAATAAAACTTGCTCTGCTCCATCTTTTTTATATTTTTCAAAAACATTTTCAGGCAATATCTCGTTGTTCACAATAACATAGTTTATTAATTCCTTATCTGCATGTTTATTTATCGCATTAATATGGTCTAATACATTATAATTTTCTGTTTCTCCTGGCTGAGTCATTATATTCGATATATATACTTTAGGAGCATTAGATTTTTTTATAGCTTTAACCACATCTCTTACTAATAAATTTGGTATTATGCTGGTATATAAACTACCTGGACCAATAACAATTATATCTGCATCATATATAGATGTAATTACCTCTTCTAAAGGTGTAACATCTATAGGGTCTAGAGATATTTTTTCTATACCTGATTTTTGGAGTTTAACCTCAACAGGTATCCTAGACTCACCTTTTACTAAACTTCCATTTTTTAACCTTGCTATTAAATTTATATTTTCTAAAGTAACAGGTAAAACCCTCCCTGTTATAGCAAATATTTCACTCATTTTATACACTGCAGTTTCAAAGTTTCCATAAAGTCCATTCATAGCTGCAATAAATAAATTTCCAAAACTTTGACCTTTTAAGTTTCCTTCTGTAAATCTATATTGCATTACTTCATTCATAGTTGGCTCTATATTTGCAAGAGCTAACAAGCAGTTTCTTATATCTCCTGGAGGCAGCATACCTAGATCTTCTCTTAATACGCCTGATCCTCCGCCATCATCAGCAACGGTTACAATAGCAGTTATATTTTGAGTATAATACTTTAATCCTCTCAAAAAAATAGATTGACCTGTTCCTCCTCCTATAACAACTACTTTTGGACCTTTTTTTTCAATACCTTTTGATTCTATAATTTGGTTCTTTTCTTTTCTTAATTTTTTTAATAGATATAGAGATGTAAGTAAGGCTATCCATCCAAAAATACCTACTATCACGAATATAGTCTCCATTATATGCCTCCATTTTATCTCAGCATAGAGTCTCTATGTTTCTTTATTACTCTATATCCTTTATTTATTAAGTCATTATAAATTAAATTAGATATAGTTACTGATCTATGTCTTCCTCCTGTACACCCTATTCCTATAACTAAATGATGTTTCCCCTCTTCTATATACTGAGGTACTAAAAAGTTTACCATATCTAATAGCTTAGTGTAAAATTCTTCACTAATCTTAGAATTCATTACATAGTCCCTAACTTCCTTATCATCACCTGTTTTAGGCCTTAAATCTTCTACATAATATGGATTAGGTAAAAATCTAACATCAAATACTAAATCACAATCAACAGGTATCCCATGCTTAAAACCAAAAGATACTACTGATATTGTTAAGTTTTGATTGCTATCGCCACCTGAGTATATCTTACTAATTTCTTCTTTTAAATCTTTCGGTTTCATATTAGATGTGTCTATTATGCAGTCTGATATTTCTTTTAATGGCTCCATTATTGCTCTTTCCATTTTTATACCTTCTGGTATTTGTATGCTTTTAGCTAATGGATGGTTTCTTCGAGTCATTTTATATCTTCTTATTAAAACATTATCTGAACAATCTAAATACATTATTTCATACTTATAATTTGCTTTACGTAAATAATTTAAGCTTTCATGAAGTGCTTCAAAAAATTTTCTTCCTCTTATATCTATACCTAGAGCTACTTTATCTATACTTGAATTTGGCTGATAACATAACTCTGCGAATTTAGTTATTAGTGCAGGAGGTAAGTTATCTACACAATAAAAACCCATATCCTCTAATGCTCTCATCGCTTCACTTTTCCCAGATCCAGATAAACCTGTAACTATTACGAACTTCACTCTAACTCCCCCCAACTATAATATAATATTTTCAATAAGTGTTACATCTATTTTAGATTCATTTATAATATTCATTGCTAACTTAAAATTACCTACATTTTGAGGTATATGAGCATCGGAACCTATAATAAATTTATTTCCAATATGTTTAATTTCTTTTATTTGTTTTACATTTAAAAATCCATGACTACTATTAATTTCTAATCGTGTATCTGTATTTTTTGCTACTTTAGCAATATCCTCTATATAAACATCTCCCTTATCTCCAGGGTGAGTTATAATGAATATATCGTTATTTTTCATAGCATTGATTATTGCATTTGTATTATGCTCTTTAGCCCTTTCACTCTTAGCTATATAGTTGTCACAATGATTAATTAAACTTCTTATACTTCTAGGTGTAGATCCAAAGTGATATCCTGCCATTATATAATCTAAATAAGAAGAGAATTTATCATTTAAATCTATGTTCCCTTTTTCATCTAATATGTTACATTCCATACCTAAAAGTATATTTATTTCCTTATACTTTTCATTTAATTTGTCAATTTCTTCTCTCATCTTAGCTATATCTTTTATTTTAACTCCATAAGCCATATGCTTATATCCATGATCGGATATACCTATAGTTTTAATTCCTTTTGATATAGCAACTTTTACATTATCTTCTATAGTTCCTTTTCCATGACTATAGATTGTATGAGTATGATAATCTGCTAGTATTTGCATTTATTAATCCTCTCCAAGTATTTTTACTTCTTCCTCTAACATTATTCCATACTTTGCATTTACTGTACTTTTTACAACATACATTAAATCTAGAATATCTTTAGCTTTTGCATTTCCTAAATTAACTACAAAACCACAGTGTTTTTCAGATACTTGAGCCCCTCTTAAAGTAAGACCTCTTAATCCACTATCTTCTATTAGCTTTCCTGCAAAATTTCCTGGTGGTCTTTTAAATGTACTTCCTGCACTTGGCAAACTTAATGGCTGTTTTGTAACTCTTCTTTGAGTAAAGTCTGCCATAGTTTCTTTTATCTCATTATAATTTCCATTTTCTAATTCTATAACTGCAGATAGTACTATATAAGGCTCTCTTGTTAATATACTTTTTCTATATTCGAATTGCATATCTTCATTAGAAAATTCATGTATACTACCATCTGTATCCATAAGTCTAACAGATTTGACTATATGTTTCATTTCTCCACCGTATGCTCCAGCATTCATTGCTAAAGCACCACCTAATGTACCTGGTATTCCAGCTGCAAATTCAAACCCTTTTAACTCTGCTCTTAAAGCTGCTTTACCTACAACAGAAAGTAATGCTCCTGATTGTATATTAATTAAATTACCATCTATATCAAAGTTATTGAAATTATCTGAGATTTCAATAACAATACCTCTTATTCCTCCATCTTTAACTAGAAGGTTTGATCCGTTTCCTATTACTAAGTATGGAATATTTTCTTCTTTTATTAATTTAAGAATCCCACTTAACTCTTCTTCTGAGCTTGGTTTAACTAATATATCAGCTGGACCTCCAACTTTAAATGATATATGTTTATTCATAGGTTCATCAATTTTTATATTATTTTTATCATCTATTATATTTAATAAACTTTCGTATATATATTGCTTATTCATTATATTTCCTCCTAGTTTATAATATTTATTCATTATTTATATATTTAACTATATTAATTTTATATATCTAATATAATAATGTATTAAAAAAAAAATAACAATATATATTAAATAAGTAAAATTAATTGGAAATCCCTTATATCTTGCCTTTAATAGCATTTTATATCTCTAATCATAAAAAAAGGCATATCTCTATAAAGAGACTGCCTTATATTTCTATTTAGATATGTTAGTAACTATTTTAGTATCCTCTTCTTTAATGTAACAATTATAATACATTGCTGGTATTACTAAAGCTCCACCTGCTATATTTCCTAATGTTACTGTAATTATACTTATTATAAGATTAGATACTGATACATCTCCACCTAAAATCATTCCCATTGGTATAAAAAACATATTTGCAACACTATGCTCAAATCCACATAATACAAACAACATTATTGGGAACCAACATGCAAAAATTTTAGATATAACATCTTGAGCCGCTGTAGCAAACCATACAGCTAACACAACAACTATATTACAAAGTATACCTTTTAAAAATGCATCTAATAAAGGCATAGTCGCTTTTACTTCTGCTACTGCAATCGCTTTAGCAATTGCTTCTCCATTTAATGTATTAGAGTAGTAAACTAGTAAAACCAATAGTAATGATCCAATAAGATTAGCACACCATACTATACCCCAATTTCTAAACATTTCTCCTAAATGTATTTTTTTATCCATAACTGCTAATGTCATTAGATTATTACCTGTAAAAAGTTCTGCTCCACAAACTACAACTAGCATAAGTCCAACTGGAAATACCATTGCACCTAAAAACTTTGCTAAACCTACATCAATTCCTCCAATGGTTTGACTAATTATTATGTTTGCTAAACCACCTAACCCTATGAAAAAACCTGCTAGAATTCCTAATATAATGCATGACTTTGTTGATAGATTTGCCTTTTTAATTCCTGCATTTATAGTTGCTTTAGCTATTTCCCCGGGTGTTAAGAATTTTTTGTCCATAAAATTCCCCCCTTTATATTAGCTTGTATTTTATACTACAAGCTTATTATATCATCACTTATGGTTATATATGGTAAATATATATATGTATACATTATTTTTAAATCCACATTGATAGCTTTTTATGCACATATAACACTAAAATATTCTAAAAATATTTCCAGAATTATAACATTAATAATACACTGTTTAATGTATACAAAGCTTTAGTTTTATTGTATAATATTAAAGCTGTCTAAATTAAAGCATAAATTAAGGCATATTTTATTTTGAAATTTATAATAATTTTTATAAAAATCTGAGGAGGAATTATAATGTCACAAAAAATGATGTTAGCTCCAGCTGAAATAGCTCAATACACGATTGAAGCTGGTGTTAAGAAAGCAACTACACCTACTAAGAAAGTTTTAGCATCTGCTTTCCTTGCAGGAGCGTATATAGCATTCGGTGCTCTAGGTTCAATAGGTGCTGCTTACAATTTATTAGCAAATCCTGAAACTTACGGATTAGGTAAAGCATTAGCTGGTCTTATGTTCCCAGCTGGTTTAATATTTGTTTTAGTAGCTGGTGCGGATTTATTTACAGGTAATATACTTATAACTTTAGCTGCTTTAAAGAAAAGAGTTACTTGGGGACAAGCTTTTAAAAACTGGGCTATAGTTTGGATTGGTAACTTACTTGGCGGTATGTTAGTAGCTTGGTTAGTTAGCTTATCTGGTGTATTTGACTGGAGTAATGGTTTATATGGTGGTGTAATAGTAAAAAATGCTATTGGTAAATTAGGATTTAGTTGGGGTGCTGCTATAGCATCTGGTATATTATGTAACTGGTTAGTTTGTGCTACAGTTTGGATGACTTACGGTGCTAAAGATATAACTGGAAAAGTTTTAACTGGATTCTTCGGTATATTCTTATTCGTATGTACTGGATTTGAACACTGCGTTGCAAATATGGCTTACTTCTTTGCTGGATTATTTGTTAAATCTAATCCAATGTACTTAGAAGCTGCTCATAAAACTGCAGAAGAAGCTGCTAAGTTAGATATACCAAGCATATTCATGAACAACTTAATTCCTGTTACAATAGGTAACATATTAGGTGGAGCTATATTTGTAGCTGGTGTATACTACTTCTTATTCATTAAAGAAAATAATAATTCTGCTTCTGAAAAAAAAGCAGCTTAATAGTATAATTTATCGAAAATATTTATATATAAAAAGAGATTGTTCTACATAAAGATAGTTCAATCTCTTTTTATATATACTATATGATAATTTATACTTTTTTATTATCAATTTATTTTATATAATATACTAATATATTGTTAAATTTGGAGGTGCTTTATTGTTATCATTTTTACAAGAATCTGCTTATGAAATAGCTGCTACATCTATATATATAATTAACTTTGCAATTATATTGAATCTTATATTTAGAGAAAAAAGAAGTATAGAAACTATTGTAGCTTGGACTGCTGTACTTACTACTTTACCCGCTGTAGGAATTGTTATCTTCATGCTATTCGGTAGGGGAATTGCTAAGAATAACATGTTTAAAATAAAAGAACAAGAAGATAAAATAATTAAAGCAAGTATAAGTCAATCCAAGGATAGACTAAAATATTCCTCTATGATTGACCAAAACTTAAAAGATAATATAGATATGATAGATGCTCTTACTAATTCAAATAATGCTCATTATACTAATAATAATAGTGTAGATATATATGATAAATCTATAGACTTTTTCGATTCTCTTTTAGAAGAATTAAAAAATGCTCAACAGTATATAAATATTCAGTTTTATATATTTAAAGATGATGATATAGGTAATAAAATAATTGATATTCTTATTGAAAAAGCTAAAAGTGGTGTTGAAGTTAGGCTATTATACGATGCTGTAGGTAGTCGTTTGCTTTCAGAAAAAACATTAGTTAAGTTGAAGAAAAATGGTGTTAAAACAGGATCATTCTTCCCTTCACTACTTAAGATAGTTAATTTCAACTTAAATTATAGAAATCATCGTAAAATAGTTGTTATTGATGGTAATGTTGCCTTTGTTGGAGGAAATAATGTTGGAGATGAGTATTTAGGAAAGAATCCTAGGTTTGGTGAGTGGAGAGATACCCATTTAAAACTTACTGGTGATTGTGTTGTAGATCTTAATATTAGATTTATTTTGGATTGGAGATATACAACAAAAGAAAATTTAGATTTAGCCAAATATTTCGATGAATGTCAGACCCCAAATATCAGTTTTAATAAATCGTCAAATAATATAGGAATACAAATAGTTTCTAGTGGTCCAGACATTACAGAATTAGATGAAATCAAATATGGATATATTAAAATGATTCAAAAGGCTAGAAAGTATATCTATATCCAAAGTCCTTATCTTATTTTAGATAGAACTCTTATTGACTCATTAAAAATAGCTTGTTTATCTGGTGTTGATGTAAGAATAATGATTCCTTCCAAACCAGATCACCCATTTGTTTACTGGGCATCTTGTTCTTATGCTGGAGAACTACTTAAATTCGGAGCTAAAGTTTACACTTATGGTGATGATGCCTTCTTGCATGCTAAAACAATAGTTATAGATGATAAAATTTGTTCTATAGGTACAGCAAATATGGATATTAGAAGCTTTGAGCTAAACTTTGAAGTAAATGCATTTATTTACTCTGAAGAAGTTTCTAAAAAACAAAGAACTATTTTTGAAAATGATATAACTAATTCTAACGAAATTACCATAGATTCGTATAATTCTAGACCTAGATCTATTAAAATAAAAGAATCTATTTCTAGACTTCTATCACCTTTACTATAAAGTAAGAAATACTCTTAAAGCATTTTTATGTTCAATGCATTTAAGAGTATTTCTTATTTTAACAATATATAGTATTTTAATTACTTAATCCAAATTATTATTGTATACTTAATCTTTTATTAACTACTGCACTCTTTTTTATACTATAATATAAAATATAGTTTATTATAAAATCAAAAAAACTAACTCATCTTAGCAATTCTTAAAACTAATCAGCTTTGTTTGTATCCCATATTTTTTGATATTAATTAAGTTATTTATTCTCAAATAGCTAGTTAATTATTTTATATATAATAACTTTCAAATTGAAAAGGAGGATTTTTATGTGCGATTTTGTTTCTCGCAACAAGAATTTGTTTGAAGAGCTAGATAGCTTTATTGACTCTCTTCCATCTAAAAAAGGGGCTTTAATCCAAGTTTTACACACCGCTCAAGGAATTTTTGGATACCTCCCAAAAGAAGTTCAAATTCATATAGCCAATAAATTAAATGTTTCTCCATCTAAAGTTTATGGTGTTGTAAGTTTCTACTCTTACTTTACTACTGAACCAATTGGCGAGTATAAAATAAGTGTTTGCTTAGGTACTGTATGCTTTGTTAAAGGTTCAGATAAAATAATGGCTGAATTTGAAAAGCAGTTAGGTATTAAAGCTGGCGAAACTACTAAGGACCTTAAATTTACTCTAGAAGGGCTAAGATGTGTTGGTGCATGTGGTCTTGCTCCAGTGGTTGTTGTTAATGGTAAAGTTTATGGCCAAGTTACACCTGATAAAGTTAGTGAAATAATAAATCACTATAGAGAACTAGAGTTAAGTTGTTAAGGGGGGATAAAAATGAGTAGAATAAAGTCATTTGATGAATTAAAAAATGCAGTTCGTGAATTTAAGCCATCTCTTCAATTAAGAGAACATTTTACAAAGGATAATTTAGTTAAAAGAGATATACTAGTTTGCGGAGGTACTGGTTGCTCTTCTTCTGATAGTATGGAAATAATAGAAAATTTAAAAGCTGAAATAAAAAAAGCTGGTCTTTCTAATTATGCTGAAGTTCAGTTAACTGGATGTTTTGGTTTCTGTGCAAAAGGACCTATAGTTAAGGTCTATCCGGATAACGTTTTCTACGTTCAAGTTAAGCCTGAAGATGCTAAAGAAATTATTCAAGAACATATTCTTAACCATAGAATAGTGGAAAGATTATTATTTGAAGAACCAGATTTAGATCATAAAAAAGTTGAAAGACATGATGAAATGTCATTCTATAAAAAACAATGCCGTATTGCTCTAAGAAACTGTGGTCATATAAATCCAGAAAATATAAATGAATACATAGGCAACGATGGTTATGTTGCTCTTGGAAAGTGTCTAACTGAAATGAAACCAGATGAGGTTATATCTGAAATAAAAAACTCTGGTTTAAGAGGTAGAGGTGGAGCTGGTTTCCCTACTGGGGTAAAATGGGAGTCTACAGCCAATACTCCTCCAGGAAATAAATATGTAGTCTGTAATGCTGATGAAGGTGATCCTGGTGCATTCATGGATAGATCTGTCCTTGAAGGTGATCCTCATAGTATTTTAGAAGCTATGGCTATATGTGGTTATTCTGTTGGCGCTGATACTGGTTACATATATATAAGAGCTGAATATCCTCTTGCTATAGAAAGATTAAAAGTTGCTATAGCTCAAGCTGAAGAATCTGGCCTTCTTGGTGAAAATATAATGGGAACTGGCTTTAACTTTAATATAGAATTAAAATATGGTGCTGGAGCATTTGTATGCGGTGAAGGTACCGCTCTAATTCACTCTATAGAAGGTAAACGTGGTGAACCTAGGGTGAAAACATTTAGTTCATCTAAACGTGGACTATGGAACGCTCCTACTTGTTTAAATAACGTTGAAACTTTTGCAAATATACCAGCTATCATAAACAAAGGTGCATCTTGGTTCAATAATTATGGAACTGAAGATTCTCCTGGTACTAAAGTTTTTGCACTTGGTGGAAAGGTAAATAATGTTGGTCTTGTTGAAGTACCTATGGGAACTACTTTAAGAGAAATAGTTTATGAAATAGGTGGAGGTATACCTAACGGAAGAGAATTCAAAGCTGTTCAAACTGGTGGACCATCTGGTGGATGTATATCTTCTAAAAACTTAGATACTCCTATAGACTTTAAATCATTAGGTTCTATAGGCTCTATGATGGGTTCTGGTGGTATGCTTGTTCTTGATGATTCTGACTGTATGGTTAACATAGCTAAATTCTTCCTTGAATTTACTGTTGAAGAATCTTGTGGTAAGTGTACTCCATGTCGTATAGGTAATAAGAGATTATTAGAACTACTTACTAAGATAACTGAAGGTAAAGGTACTGAAGAAGATCTTGTTGACTTAAAAGACTTAGCTACTACTATTAAAGCTACATCTTTATGTGGATTAGGTAAATGTGCTCCTAACCCAGTTTTAAGTACTCTTGAATATTTCTATGATGAGTATTTAGCTCACGTTAGAGACCACAAGTGTCCATCTGGTAAATGTACTGCTATGTTAGAGTATTTTATAACAGATGCTTGTAAAGGGTGTACTAGATGCGCTAGAGCTTGTCCTGCTAATTGTATAACTGGTAATAAGAAAGAACAACACGTTATAGATACTGAAAAGTGTTTAAAATGTGGTACTTGTATAGATAACTGTAAGTTTAACGCTATAATCACTAGGTAATAAGTTTAGGGGGGATATCAATGAATTTAGTTAATTTAACTATAAATGGCAAATCGGTTTCAGTTCCTGCTGGTACTAAAATCCTTGATGCTGCAAAGCAAGTAAATATTAATATACCTAATTTATGTCATCTTCATATGGACGAAATAAATATGATTAACCAATGTGCATCTTGTCGTGTATGTATGGTTAGTGCTGGAAGAGGCTTAGTTCCTGCTTGTGGTACAAATGTTAAAGAAGGTATGGTGGTTAATACTAATACTCCTGAAGCATTAAGATTCCGTAAAAATGTTGTTGAGTTGCTATTATCAGACCATCCACAAGATTGCTTATCTTGTTCTAAAAACGGTAAATGTGAATTACAAAATATAGCTGCTGAATTAGGTATAAGAAAAGTAAGATTTAAAGGTGAGCAGTCTACTGCTCCGACTGATACATCTTCCAAGTCTATAGTTAGAGATCATGATAAATGTATATTATGTAGAAGATGTGAAACTATGTGTAACGAAGTACAAACGGTAGGTGTCCTTTCTGGGATTAATCGTGGTTTCCATACTAAAGTAGGAACATTCTTCGATGTAAATCTTGCTGATACTGAATGTACTTTCTGTGGTCAGTGTATAAGCGTCTGTCCTACTGGAGCTCTAATGGAAAAAGATAATACATCTGAAGCTTGGGCTGCTTTATCTCAAAAAGAAAAACCTGTAATGGTACAAATAGCCCCTGCTGTAAGGGTTGGTATAAGTGAAGAATTTGATTTAGAACCAGGTTCTATATCTACAGGTAAGTTAGTTACTGCTTTAAAATTACTAGGATTTGATTATGTGTTTGATACTAACTTTGCTGCAGACTTAACTATAATGGAGGAAGGAACTGAATTCATAAGCAGATTAAAAGAAAATAAAAATCTTCCTATACTGACAAGTTGTTGTCCTGCTTGGGTTAACTTTGTAGAAATTGAATACCCAGATTTAATACCTCATTTATCAACTTGTAGATCTCCTCAAAGTATGTTCTCTCCAATAGCTAGATATTACTTTGCTGAAAAATTTTTAAATAAAAAACCAGATGAGGTTACTATTATATCTATAATGCCTTGTGTTGCAAAAAAATATGAAGTAGCAAGAGAAGAATTAAGTCAAGATAGAATCATAGATACTGATTTATCTTTAACAGTTAGAGAGTTAGCTAGAATGATAAAAGAGGCTGGTATTGATTTAGCTAATTTAGAAGAAACTGATTTCGATAGTCCTCTAGGATACTCTACTGGTGCTGCTGATATATTTGGTGCTACTGGTGGTGTTCTAGAAGCTGCTCTTCGTACTGCATATGAAGTAATCACTAATGAAACATTAGAAAATATAGACTTTACTTCAGTAAGAGGTATGGAAGGAATCAAAGAAGCCAGCATAGATGTCGGTGGAACTATTGTTAATGTTGCTGCTGCAAGTAGTTTAGGTAATGCTAGGGTTCTGATGGATGATCTAAGAGCTGGTAAATCTAAATATCATATAATCGAAATAATGGCCTGTCCTGGTGGATGTGTAGCTGGTGGTGGGCAACCATTCCATGGAGGAGATTATGCTAAAGTTAAAGCTAGAAGTGCTGGATTATATGAAATAGATACTAATAAACCACTTCGTAAATCTCATGAGAATCCAGATGTGCAAAAACTATATGCTGATTTCTTAGGTGAGCCAAATGGCCATCTCGCACATAAATACTTACATACTCATTATTTTGATAGAAGTAATGTTTATGGAGAAGAAATATCTGAACCTGAATTAGCTACAGATGGAGCTGCTGAATAAAAGTATTGTTATAAAATCAAAAAGACTAAGTAAATATATACTTAGTCTTTTGATTTTATGCTATTTAAATTGATAATCTATTTCTTCTCTATCAAATCTGATAGCTTCTTTGTAAACTCTTGAGCCGCATCATATCCCATTCCTTTTTGGCGGAAGTTCATTGCTGCAACTTCTATTATCATAGCTGTATTTCTTCCTGGTTTTACTGGAACTACTAATCTTTCTACTTTTTCATCTAGGATTTTTTCATATTCCTTATCTAATCCTAGTCTATCATAATATTTATTTTCATCCCATCCTTCTAGATGTATTACTAAATCAATTTTTTTAGAATTTTTAACTGCTCCTACTCCGTATAAGCTTCTTACATCGATTATACCTATACCTCTTATTTCTAAGAAATGTCTTAGTAACTCAGGAGATTGACCTACTAGAAAACTATCATCTAATTTTCTAATTTCTACAGCATCATCTGCTACTAATCTATGCCCTCTCTGTATAAGTTCTAATGCAGTCTCTGATTTTCCTATACTACTTTCTCCTTTTATTAATACTCCTATACCATATACATCAACTAAAACTCCATGTATTGTAGTATGTGGAGCTAATTTATTATCTAAATAATTTGATAATGAATTCATAATTCTCGTTGTATTTCTTCTCGAGCTTAGGATTACTCTATCATATTGCTTTGCTTTTTCTATAACATCAGGCTTAACTTTTAAGTCTCTAGAAACTATTAATGCTGGTATCTCATAAGAAAAAAATTTATCTAATACTTCTTCTCTTCTTGCTGCATCCATATTGCTAAAATAATTATACTCAGCCTTACCTACTATCTGTAATCTTTCATATGCAAAATACTCGAAATATCCAGCAAACTGTAATCCAGTTCTATTTAAATCTTGAGAAGTAACATAATATTCCTTTCCTTCTGGCATATATACAATATCTAACTTTAAATCTTTTATTATATCTTTTATTGACACCCTATCTAAGTATTCCATATTATTTTACTATCCCTTTCTAAAAAAATTATATACACTTTCTGCTGATGCTTTATTCATTCCCTCTACTTGAGCTAACTCTTCAACACTAGCTTTCTTTATAGCATCTATATCTTTGAAATAAGCTAATAAAGCTTTCTTTCTTTTTTCCCCTATACCTTGTATATCATCTAGGACTGACTTTGTCAAAGATTTATTTCTCAAGCTTCTATGGTATGTGATGGCAAAGTTATGAACTTCCTCTTGAATACTAGCTACAAATCTATACAAATTACTAGTTTTATCTAGTTCTATCTCCTTTTCCTGGGAAATTAATCCCTTAGTTCTATGTTTATCGTCTTTATACATTCCCCATAGTGGTATTTCTAAACCATATCTATCAAGTACTTTTTGAACTGCGCTAACTTGACCTTTTCCGCCATCTAATAAAATTAAGTTTGGTAAATCTCCATACTTTAATCTTCTTTCTACTATTTCTGCCATAGAATCATAATCATTTGGGCCTATAACAGTTTTTATCTTATATCTTCTATACTCTTTTTTATCTTTCTTTCCATTTGTAAATACAACCATAGAACCTATAGAGTCAACACCTTGTATATTAGATATATCAAACGATTCAATTCTTATTGGTATTTCATCTAAGTTTAGTAATTCTTTAAGTTGTTCTAGTGCACCTGTACTCTTTTCATATTTCCTTTTATTTAACTCAGAGAATTTTTCTAGATATTCTGTGGCATTTTTTCTTACCATATCTACTAAACTCTTTTTCTCACCTTTTTGCGGTATTCTTATAGTTACTTTTGATCCTTTTTTCGCAGATAACCATTCTTCTAATATAAAGCTATCCTCAATTTCATCTTCAATTATTAACTCTCTTGGAATATACTCTTGCTCCATATAAAATTGTTTTACAAATGAACCAAGTATTGATTCTCTAGTGCTATCCATTACTCCAACTAGAATAAAATGTTCTCTACCTACTATCTTACCATTTCGCACAAAGAATACTTGAACACAAGCTTCATCATGAGCTCTTGCCATAGCAATTACATCTTGATTTAGATCTGATGTTGTTGCATCTATTTTTTGTTTTTGCATCATTTCTTCTAAACTTCTTATTTTATCTCTATAAATCGCTGCATCTTCAAAATTAAAATCCATTGCACATTTATTCATTTTTTCTTTTAATATTTCTATTAAATTCTCTTCTTTCCCTGATAGAAACATTATTATCTCTTCTATCATTTTATTATATTCTTCTTTAGAAATATTGCCTGTACAAGGTCCCACGCATTTTTTTATATGCATATTTAAACAAGGTCTAACTTTATTTTTTATAGCTTTATCTATATCTATATTACAAGTTCTTATTGGGTAGGTATTTCTTATTATTTCCAAAGTATCATTTACTGCTGTTAGATTCGTATATGGACCAAAATATTTCGCTTTATCTTTTAATACCTTCCTTACCTTTAATACTCTTGGATAATCTTCATTCGTAGTTACTTTTATATACGGATAAGTTTTATCATCTCTCAATAAGACATTATACTTAGGTCTATATTGCTTTATAAGATTACACTCAAGTATAAGTGCCTCTAACTCTGAATCTGTTATGATATATTCAAAGCTTTCTATATTTTTTACCATTGATTTAACTTTTGAAGAATGATTTTTGGATGATTGAAAATATTGTCTTACTCTATTTTTTAATGATATTGCCTTTCCTACATAGATTATGTTATTAAATTTATCTTTCATTAAATATACTCCAGGCTGTGCTGGAAGCTTCTTTAACTGCTCTTGTATATCAAACAAATTATTCCCTCCAGATTTGAATTTATATTAAAATTATACCCTAAAAACTTAAAATTTCTCTTACAGTTATCACCAAGGTTTAACATAGAATAAAAATACCTCCATATTCTAAATTACTAATTTTCTTAGCATAATTCAAATAGGAGGTATTTTTTAATAATTTATTTTAATAAACAACTTTATTTCTTAGTATATGATGCGAATTAATAACTTACTTGAAATATCTTTTTAAGAACTTTCCTGTATAAGATCCTTCTACATTAGAAACATCTCTTGGAGTTCCCTGTGCCACTATAGTTCCACCTTTATCTCCACCTTCTGGGCCTAAGTCTATTATATAGTCACAAGTTTTTATAACATCTAAGTTATGTTCTATTACAACTATAGTATTTCCTGTATCTGCTAATCTTTGTAATACATCTATAAGCTTATCTACATCTGCCATATGAAGACCTGTAGTAGGCTCATCTAGTATATATATAGTTTTTCCTGTAGGTCTTTTGCTTAACTCTGTAGCTAACTTTATTCTTTGAGCTTCACCACCAGATAATTGAGTTGATGGCTGTCCTAATTTTATATAAGAAAGTCCAACATCCATTAATGTTTCAAGTTTTCTTTTTATATTAGGTATATTTTCAAAGAATTCTAGAGCTTCTTCAACATTCATATCAAGTACGTCAGCTATTGTTTTATCTTTATATTTTACCTGTAAAGTCTCTCTATTATATCTTTCACCTTTACATACTTCACATGGTACATAAACATCTGGTAAGAAATGCATTTCTATTTTTATTATACCATCACCTTTACAAGCTTCACATCTACCACCTTTTACATTGAAACTAAACCTACCTTTTTTATATCCTCTAGCTTTAGCTTCATTAGTTGCAGCAAATAAATCTCTTATTTGATCAAATACACCTGTATAAGTTGCTGGGTTTGATCTTGGAGTCCTTCCTATAGGACTTTGGTCTATATTTATTACTTTATCTATATTTTCAATTCCTTTTATTTCCTTATGTTTACCAGGTCTTGCTCTAAGTCTATTAACTTTTGATGCTATACCTGTATATAAAATATCATTAATTAAAGTACTTTTCCCTGATCCAGAAACTCCTGTTACACATATAAATTTTCCTAGAGGGAATTTTACACTTATATTTTTAAGATTGTTTTCACTAGCTTTTACAACCTCTATAAAACTTCCATTACCTTCTCTAGTTTTTTCAGGAATTACTATTTGCTTCTTACCACTTAAATATTGTCCTGTTATCGAATTTTCATTTGCTAAAATTTCATCAAGAGTTCCCTCGCCTACAATTTCACCCCCATGAATACCTGCTCCTGGACCTATATCTACTATATAGTCAGCTTCTCTCATGGTATCTTCATCATGTTCTACAACTATAAGAGTATTTCCTAAGTCTGTTAAATGTCTTAGCGTCGCTATTAACTTATCATTATCTCTTTGATGTAAACCTATACTAGGTTCATCTAGTACATATAGAACTCCCACTAAAGCAGAACCAATTTGAGTTGCAAGTCTTATACGTTGCGCTTCTCCTCCTGATAGTGTTCCTGCTTTTCTAGATAAGTTTAAATAATCTAAACCTACATCTTTTAAGAATGAAGCCCTTCCTTTTATTTCTTTTAGTATTTCATGAGCTATAAATTCTTGCTTTTCACTTAACTTTATATTTGATATAAAGTCTATAAGTTCATTAACTGATAAATCAGTTACATCCATTATGTTTTTATTATCAACTAATACAGATAAAACCTCTTTTCTAAGTCTTGAACCTTTACATTTTGGACAAGGTCTTTCTGCCATAAATTCTTCTATTTTTTCTCTAGAATATTCAGAATTAGTTTCCCTATATCTTCTTTCTAAGTTTACTATAACACCCTCAAATGGAGCTTTATATTCTCTTCTTCCTCCAAACTTTGACTCAAATATAAATTCTACCATTATATTATTTTCACCATAAAGTAATTCTTGTACGAAATCTTCTGGTAAATCCTTAAAAGGTGTATCTAATGATACATTAAAATGTGCTGCCAAGCTTTGCACCATCTTGCTATAGTAAGTATCATCGCTCGTACTTACAGATCCCCATGCAGCAATTGCACCTTGCTTTATAGATAATTCTTTATTAGGTATAACTAGTTCTGGATCAACCTCTTTACTTTCTCCTAAACCATTACATACTGTACAAGCACCAAAAGGAGCATTAAATGAGAACATTCTTGGTGATAGTTCCTCTATTCCTATTCCATGCTCTGGACAAGCAAATTTAGTAGAGTAAAGAATTTCTTCTCCATCTATAATTTGAGCTATAACAAGTCCATCAGATAGCTTTACAGCGGTTTCTATTGAATCTGCTAATCTAGACTCTATTCCATCTTTAACAATTATTCTATCTACAACAACTTCTATATTATGTTTTTGATTTTTGTTTAATTCAAATTCATCAGTAACTTCGTAATTTTCTCCATCTACTCTAATTCTTACGAATCCTTCCTTTTTTATATTATCTATAACCTTTTTATGAGTTCCTTTTTGGCCTCTAACTACTGGCGACAATATTTGTAATTTAGTTCTTTCAGGTAATTCCAATACCTTATCTACTATTTCTTGAATAGTCATTTGACTTATTTTTTCTCCACATGTAGGACAATGTACTTCCCCAACTCTTGCAAATAATAATCTTAAATAATCATATATTTCAGTAACAGTACCTACTGTTGAACGTGGGTTTTTAGATGTTGTTTTTTGATCTATTGATATTGCAGGTGATAAACCTTCTATATATTCAACATTAGGTTTTTCCATTTGACCTAAAAATTGTCTTGCATATGCTGATAAACTTTCCACATATCTTCTTTGACCTTCTGCATAAATAGTATCAAAAGCTAAAGAAGATTTACCTGAACCTGATAGTCCTGTGAAAACTATAAACTTATTTCTCGGAAGTTCCAAATTAACATTTTTTAGATTATGTTCTTTTGCGCCTTTTATTATGATCTTATCTTCCATTAATCTTTAATCCTTTCTTCTAATTCTTTTATTTTATCTCTAAGCTCTGCAGCTCTCTCAAATTGTAAGTTTTGCGCTGCTTCCATCATTTCCGCTTGTAATGTAGCTATATTATTCTTAATTTCTTCTATATTATTACTATCTTTAATTCCATAAACAACCTCTTCATCAGCAACCTTAGTAGCTTCTATGCTATCTCTAATACTTTTTTGTATTGTCTTAGGAATAATTCCATGCTCTTTATTATAAAGTGATTGTATTTCTCTTCTTCTTTTAGTTTCTTCAATAGTAGCTTGCATAGATCTAGTTATTTTGTCTGCATACATTATAACCTTTCCATCTGCATTTCTAGCTGCACGTCCTACAGTCTGTATTAACGAAGTTTCTGAACGTAAGAAACCTTCTTTGTCAGCATCTAAAATTGCTACCAATGAGACTTCTGGTATATCTAAACCTTCTCTAAGTAAGTTTATACCAACTAACACATCAAACTTACCTAATCTTAAATCTCTTATTATTTCCGTTCTTTCTAGTGTATCTATATCAGAGTGTAGATATTTTACTTTGATTCCGATTTCTTTTAAGTAGTTAGTTAAATCTTCACTCATTTTTTTAGTTAGTGTAGTAACTAATACTCTTTCTCCCTTTTCTATTACAGAATTAATTTCTCCAACTAAATTATCTATTTGATTTTCTATTGGTCTTACTTCTATAATCGGATCTAAAAGTCCAGTAGGCCTTATTATTTGTTCTGCAATAGTTGTAGAATGTTCCAATTCATATGGACCTGGAGTTGCTGTAACAAATAGTATTTGATTTATATTTTCTTCAAATTCTTCAAAATTTAAAGGTCTATTATCATAAGCTGATGGAAGTCTAAATCCATTTTCTATAAGAGATGTTTTTCTTGATCTATCCCCTCCATACATACCTCTAACTTGAGGTACTGTAACATGTGACTCATCTACTATCATTAAATAATCATCTGGGAAAAAGTCCATTAATGTATATGGTTTTTCGCCAGGTTTTCTACCTGTTATATGTCTAGAATAATTTTCTATACCTTGGCAGAATCCAATTTCTTTCAACATTTCTATATCATATTTAGTTCTTTGTTCTATTCTTTGAGCTTCTATTAATTTATCATTTTTTCTAAATTCATCGGCTCTTTCTTTTAGTTCATCCTCTATTGCTACTATTGCTTTTTCTATTCTCTCTGGTGTTGTTACGTAATGAGATGCAGGGAATATAACTACATGATTTCTTACGCCTGCAATCTTACCTGTTACATAATCTATCTCTGTTATTCTATCTATTTCATCACCAAAGAATTCTACCCTTATAGCCCTTTCATCATTACTAGCAGGGAATATTTCTAATATATCTCCCCTAACTCTAAAAGTACCCCTAGTAAAGTTTATATCGTTTCTTTCATATTGTATTTCTATTAATTTCTTTATAATTTCATCCCTATCTTTTTGCATTCCAGGTCGTAAAGATACCATAAGTTCTCTATAATCTTCTGGATCCCCTAAACCATAAATACATGATACCGAAGATATTATAATTACATCTCTTCTTTCTAAAATAGCTGCTGTAGCTGAGTGTCTTAATTTATCTATTTCATCATTTATACTTGCATCCTTCTCAATATATGTGTCACTATGAGCAACATAAGCTTCCGGTTGATAATAATCATAGTAACTTACAAAATATTCAACCGCATTATCTGGAAAAAACTCTTTAAACTCACTGTAAAGCTGAGCTGCTAGAGTTTTATTATGGGCAAGTATCAAGGTTGGCTTTTTAACTTCTTGAATAATATTCGCCATTGTAAAAGTTTTTCCCGATCCTGTAACACCTAATAGTGTTGAAAATTTTTCATCATTATTTATAGCTGTTACTATTGATTTTATAGCCTCTGGTTGATCTCCTGTAGGCTTGAAATCTGATTTTATTTTGAAATCCATAATATCACTCCTTTCCGAACGCTAGTTCCTAATAAGTATCATTATATCATAATATAAATATTATCTACTAACCAAAGAACATTTTTTACATATTTTACCCAATTTAGTTGATTTAAATCCTACGTAATAGTTCTCTTGTAAGTTAAAATTTATAATATATTTTTTAACAATATATAGTTTAAAATAAAAAACAAGGATATTATCATTTGTAGATAATCCTCCTTGATTTAGGAAATAAGTTTATTCTTTTTTATTAAATTTATATATAGAATATATGTATTCATATTTTAAGATAAGTTATAAAAATTTTCATTTCCATAAAAATAAAGATCTCTATGTGTATAGAGATCTTTAAAAATGGGGGAGATTGAGTAATTTTTATTTATTTAGTTTTATATATATATTATGTACTCTAATAAAAATATTTATTCAATTATTTTAAATATTTTTATTAGTATAAAAATAAGATATAATTTAATTAAATTAGAATATTCAAAAGGGGTGAATATATAATAATGCTCATAGTAAAAGTAGCATTGATTCTATTTTTAGCTTTTAATATATTTACATATATTAAAAGGATAACCAATCCAAAAATAACTCAAGAAGAAGAACATCTAGCTAAAATTGAAATCACATCTCTTAAATCAGTCTCTATAATAGAAATTTTAGCCTCTTCTATAGCAATATTTTATTTAGCTTTTAATGAGTTAAATTTTATGGAGTTGCTCCGTTTATTCTTATTTATAGCCTGTCTAAAAATCACTTTAGCATGCTTAGTAGCATTTATAGTTTATAAAACAACTTGCAATTCAGCTAAAAAATAATCTTAATGGAGGAATAATTCAATGATAAAAGTTCTAACAAATACTAGCATATTTATAAAAGATGGTAAAATATCTGATACTGGAGAAGAAGTCATAATACCAAAGGGTCATTTTGCAGTTCCTGGGTTTATAGATACTCATATTCATGGATCTCATGGTACTGATGCAATGGATGGAACGTTTGAATCATTAGATAATATAGTTAAAACATTAGCTAAAGAAGGTGTAACATCTTTTTTACCAACTACAATGACTCAAGAGATCGATAGTATAAACAAAGCTCTAAATAATATTGCAAACTATATAGAAAAGCATAATAATATAGGTCAACCTGAAATATTAGGTATACACTTAGAAGGTCCTTTTATAAATTGTCATCATAAAGGTGCCCAACCTGAAAAATATATACTAAAACCAACAGTAGAGTCTTTTAAAAAGTTTGAGGAAGAGTCTAGAGGAAACATAAGAAAAGTTACATATGCTCCAGAATTAGATAATAATTTCGAATTTACAAAATATCTTTGCGAAAAAAATATAATACCATCTGTAGGTCACAGTTCTGCTACATTTGAAGAAGTTGAAAATGCAGTTGCATTTGGACTTTGTAGTGTAACTCATTTCCATAATGGTCAAAGCCCTCATCACCATAGAACTCCAGGTGTTGTAACAGCTGGATTTACTCTTGATGAATTAAATACTGAAATTATAGTTGATGGTATACATCTTCATCCTAATACTGTAAAATCTGTAGTAAAAATAAAAACTCCAAATAAAGTAACTTTAATAACTGATGCTATGGAGGCAAAAGGTTTAGAAGATGGAAATTATCAATTAGGTGGCCAAAGAGTAATAAAAATTAAAAATGAAGTAAGATTAGAATCAGGGTCTTTAGCTGGGAGTGTTAATACTATGGAAAATAGTATTAAAAACGTAATGTTATTCTCAGGATGTTCCCTAGAAGATGCTGTTACAATGTCTAGTACTAATCCTGCAAAAGATTTAGGTATATTATCTAGAAAGGGTAGCCTAGATATTGGTAAAGACGCTGATATAGTTATACTTGATAATGAATATAATGTAGTCAAGACTATATGCCGTGGGCAAGTAGCTTTTGAAAAATAAATAATTAAATAAAAAATCCATGATACTAGTAATAGTTTAAACTAATATCATGGATTTATTGATTTATAAAATCAATTATTAATAATCTTGGTCTCTATATAATGCAATATAAATTTACGCAAATATTCCAAAACGTGCTCCTACAAGTCCTATTAAGACTAGTAATCCTATATTTAATAATGGGCTTACATTTTTCTTAACTAATCCATACATCATGAATGTTACACATAATGGTAATAAGCAAGGCATTATTCCATCTAATACTTCTTGGATAACAACACTAGTTTCACCTATTGGTATTTCTAAAGCTACGTTGAATCCAACATAAGAAGCTATTAAAGCTCCAACTACTATTAATCCAAGTATAGTAGCAGAACGAGTAAACTGCTTAGCAAACTTAGTCATAGTTTGAATACCATCTATACCTACTTTATATGACCAATGCATTAGCCAATATCTTAAACCAAATTGAACAACGTTAAATAGCAATAAGAATATAATTGGACCTAATATACTACCTTGAAGGGCTAGATTTGAACCTATCCCTGCAGCTATTGGTAGTAGCGTAAACCAGAATATAGCGTCCCCTATTCCTCCTAAAGGTCCCATCGCTGCAACTCTTATTGATCTTATTGTTTGCACATCAGCTTTCTTTTGTTCTAAGGATAATACTATACCCATAACGAAAGTTACTAAGAATGGATGTGTATTAAAAAACTCTAAATTGTGACTCATTGATGTTGATAAATCTTCTTTATTTTTATGAATTTCTTCTAATCCAGGTAATATTCCATATAACCATCCACAAGATTGCATTCTTTCGTAATTAAATGATGCTTGTAAAAATAATGATCTCCAAACCATTTTATTAAGTACTTTGTTACTTAACTTTGGAGCTTCTTGTTTATCTACATAATAACTCTTTGTATTAGATGCCATCAGTATCAGCCTCCTTTACTTTTGGTATATTTCTTGTATTCATTTGGAAGTCATATACAGCTATAGCAACACCTATAAGCGCTACTGCTAATAATGGTAATTGCATATATGCAACAAATACAAATCCTACAAATAAGAACATTGCTAACTCTTTACTATACATTACTCTTAGTAACATACCAAATCCTAGAGCTGGCATCATCTTTCCTGCTGCTGATAATCCTGTGGATACCCAAGCTGGTACTTTGCTAGTTAATTGCTCTCCTACTGCAGAACCTGCAACTAATCCTGCAAGCACTATTAAAGCAAATAATAATGCTAGTAATCCCATTGTTAAATAATTTAATTTTACTATTCCTGCTGGATTACTTTCTTGTGCATATTTATCAGCCTTAACCATTAATGGAGATACTACTGTAAATAAAGCTGTAACTGCGTATTGACCCAGTAAAGCAAATGGTATTGCAAGTGGTAATGCTGCTGAAACATCTAAATTTAAGCTTATGCCAAATACTGTTGCCATTATTCCTCCTATAACGGGATTTGGTGGTTGAGCACCTCCAACTGGCATTGCCCCTATCATCATAAGTTCATATGATGCACCTATCATAAGTCCTGTTTTTAAATCTCCCATGATAGCTCCTATTATCGGTCCAATTACTATAGGTCTATAAATAGACTCTAAGAAACTATATTGGTCTACGGCTGCTATCATTGTTACAATAAGTATTAATGCGATTTGACCAAAACCTAAATCCATGGCATTTCCCCCTATTCAAATAATTTATTTATATCTTCTGCTGATTCTGATGGAACACGGCGTATTTCCAATTCTACTCCTAAGTCTTTTAATCTCTTAAATGTATCAATATCGCTTTGATCCACACATACAGCTTTTGATATCTGATGTTTACCTTCTGCCATATGCATATTCCCTATATTAACTTTCTTTATAGGCACTCCACCCTCAACTAATTTTAAAACATCTTGTGGATTCTCACATATGATCGCTATCATCTGAGAAGGACTTGCTTTATGTATTATATTTATGGTTTTTTCTATTGAAAAATATCTAGTTTGAGCTGCAGCTGGTGCTGCCATATCCATTAAGTTCTGTCTAAATTCATCATTAGAAACTGCATCATTAGCAACTAGTAGTAAGTTTGCTCCTACAGTTGAAGTCCACATCGTTGCTACTTGTCCGTGGATTAATCTGTTATCTATTCTTGTTAATACTATATTTGGCATTTAAAATTCCCCCTTTTAAAATTATTCTCTTTTATATAAATCTTACTATATGAATACCTAGCTTGATTTATATAAATCTAATACAATAATTAATATGTGTATTTTTTCATTATTATTACTTTTTTGTGTTTTGTAAACGTTTTCTTTAAAAGTCTAATTTTATTATCTTATATTATATTCCTTCTTCAGTTACTTCTTCTTCATGCTTTTTCTTACCTAATTTAAATGAATCTATATTTGATTTCCCTATTTTAGTTATTGATTCATTATCTAATTCTATTCCAAATTGTGTATTCATACACGTTTCTATTATCATGGCCATATTAGTTCCATAGAAAACTTCTATTCTATCATCTTCTAGCTTTAGTTCACAAGCCACCTTAAATGGAGTTCCTCCAACAACATCTGTAAAAAAATATATTTTATTTTTATCTTTTAACTTTTCTAACTCTACCTTTACTTCATTTTTAAATACTTCTGGAGATTTATCTGAAGTAAAATCTCCAAATTTTACAAAATCTTGTTTACCTGCAATAAGCTCTAATGTACTACTTAAACCTGAGCCAAAATTTCCATGACCAATTATTATTATACCGTTCATAAATACCTCCTAATTTTAATAAATCTTATATTAAGCATTTCTGAATTTATGTTATTTAATGAGTTTTACAAGATAATTGTAGCAACATACTTTTTCATTTGCAATTTATATATAAAATAATATTTTCATAAGATAAAAAGAGCGTATTAAAGTAAATTTACTTTATAATACGCTCTTTTTATCTAGAATTTACATTAGCTTGCTTCTATTAGTATAATCTTTATGATCTCCAGTAATATAATCTAATTCAGCTGTAACTCTCACTGTATGTCTATTTTTATTATATTTTATTTTTATGTCATCAAAACTAGCATCATCAGAGTTAGTTCTTAAGTAATTCCTTACTAAGTCTTCTCCCGATTTTAAATCAACATCTTCATATGTTCCAAAATAAGCTGAATCTCCTATCTCTAATGTTAATTCATATTTACCGTCTTGACGTTTTTTCCTCATTTCTCTCATGTTATCCATAAGTTTACCTCCTCTAATAAAAATGTACTTACCTTTAAGTTTTCCATATGTACATTTTTTATTAAAGAAAATAAAGTATATCCTATAAACAATTTAATTATAGTAAATAATTTATATTTATTTTTAAGTTTTTACAAATAAGTTTTATATTACTACATATTTTAATTAATTTTTTCTAAATAAAAAAAGATTACGTGGCTACGTCTTACTCTCCCAGGAGGTTGCCCCCCAAGTACCATCAGCGCTAAAGAGCTTAACTTCTGTGTTCGGAATGGGAACAGGTGTATCCTCTTTGCTATAGTAACCACATAATCTTTCGATTAACTTATTATTAAGTTATTTAGAGTTAATACTCTGAAAACTGCATATCATTTAGAATTTATCATTTAAATTGTGGTCAAGTCCTCGACCTATTAGTATCGATAAGCTAAATACATTACTGCACTTACACCTTCGACCTATCAACCAGGTAGTCTTCCTGGGGTCTTACCCTTACGGTGGGAAATCTTATCTTGAAGTCGGCTTCGCGCTTAGATGCTTTCAGCGCTTATCCATTCCGCACTTAGCTACCCAGCTATGCCCTTGGCAGAACAACTGGTACACCAGAGGTGCGTCCATCCCGGTCCTCTCGTACTAAGGACAGGTCTCCTCAAATTTCCTACGCCTGCGACGGATAGGGACCGAACTGTCTCACGACGTTCTGAACCCAGCTCGCGTACCACTTTAATGGGCGAACAGCCCAACCCTTGGGACCTACTACAGCCCCAGGATGTGATGAGCCGACATCGAGGTGCCAAACCTCCCCGTCGATGTGGACTCTTGGGGGAGATAAGCCTGTTATCCCCAGGGTAGCTTTTATCCGTTGAGCGATGGCCCTTCCATGCGGAACCACCGGATCACTAAGTCCGACTTTCGTCCTTGCTCGACCTGTATGTCTTGCAATCAAGCTCTCTTGTGCCTTTACACTCTACGTACGATTTCCGACCGTACTGAGAGAACCTTTGAGCGCCTCCGTTACTTTTTGGGAGGCGACCGCCCCAGTCAAACTGCCCACCTGACAGTGTCCCAAGACCAGATTCATGGCCTATGGTTAGAGTCCCAGTACTACAAGGGTGGTATCCCAAGGGTGACTCCACGCAAACTGGCGTTCACGCTTCATAGTCTCCCACCTATCCTGTACATGTAGTACCAAGACCCAATGTCAAGCTACAGTAAAGCTCCATGGGGTCTTTCCGTCCTGTCGCAGGTAACCGGCATCTTCACCGGTATTACAATTTCACCCAGTCTGTTGTTGAGACAGTGCCCAAATCGTTACGCCTTTCGTGCGGGTCGGAACTTACCCGACAAGGAATTTCGCTACCTTAGGACCGTTATAGTTACGGCCGCCGTTTACTGGGGCTTAAGTTCACTGCTTCGATTGCTCTAACAGATCCCCTTAACCTTCCAGCACCGGGCAGGCGTCAGCTCCTATACATCGTCTTGCGACTTAGCAGAAACCTGTGTTTTTGGTAAACAGTCGCTTGGGCCTATTCTCTGCGGCCTGCAAATGCAGGCACCCCTTCTCCCGAAGTTACGGGGTCATTTTGCCGAGTTCCTTAACAACAGTTCTCTGGCTGGCCTTAGGATACTCTCCTCACCCACCTGTGTCGGTTTGCGGTACAGGCACCTTTAACCTCGATAGAGACTTTTCTCGACAGTGTGAAATCAGCTACTTCGCTACTAAATTTCGCTCCGCATCACATCCTAGCATTATTCCTACGGATTTGCCTATAGGAACTGCCTCAATGCTTGCCCGTACATAACCAACAGTACGGTTAGCTTATCCTACTGTGTCATCCCATCTCTCAAACGGTTATTGGTGGTACAGGAATATCAACCTGTTGTCCATCACCTACGCCTTTCGGCCTCGGCTTAGGTCCTGACTAACCCAGGGCGGACGAACCTTCCCCTGGAAACCTTGGGTTTACGGCCTGTGGGATTCTCACCCACATCTCGCTACTCATGCCAACATTCTCACTCGTATACTGTCCACATGTCCTTACGGTCATGCTTCAACCTGCATACGAAGCTCCCCTACCCATCATAATGATGCCGTAGCTTCGGTAGTACGTTTTAGCCCCGGAAATTTTCGGCGCAGGATCACTCGACCAGTGAGCTATTACGCACTCTTTAAATGAGTGGCTGCTTCTAAGCCAACATCCTGGTTGTCTGTGCAATCCCACATCCTTTACCACTTAACGTACATTTAGGGACCTTAGCTGACGATCTGGGCTGTTGCCCTCTTGACTATGAATCTTATCACCCACAGTCTGACTCCCAAGTATAAGAATACGGCATTCGGAGTTTGATAGTCTTCGGTAAGTGCAATACCCCCTAGGACATTCAGTGCTCTACCTCCGCTTCTCTCAACCTTGAGGCTAGCCCTAAAGCTATTTCGGGGAGAACCAGCTATCTCCGGGCTCGATTGGAATTTCACCGCTATCCACAAGTCATCCCCGAGCTTTTCAACGCTCGTGGGTTCGGTCCTCCACGAAATTTTACTTTCGCTTCAACCTGCTCATGGATAGGTCGCCCGGTTTCGGGTCTACGCCAAGTAACTTAAATCGCCCATTTAAGACTCGCTTTCGCTACGGCTCCACACCTTAAGTGCTTAACCTTGCTACTTAACGTAACTCGTTGGCCCGTTCTACAAAAAGTACGCGGTCACACAAGAAATGTGCTCCCACAGCTTGTAAGTACAGGGTTTCAGGTTCTATTTCACTCCCCTCCCGGGGTTCTTTTCACCTTTCCCTCACGGTACTATGCGCTATCGGTCACTAGGTAGTATTTAGGCTTGGAGGATGGTCCCTCCTGCTTCCCACAGGGTTTCACGTGTCCCGTGGTACTCTGGATCATGTCTAAAGTCTTCTCGTTTCAGCTACAGGGCTATTACCTTTTATAGCGGAGCTTTCCAACTCTCTTCACTTACGATACCTCTTCGTTAATGACATGTCCGCAACCCCAACGAAGTAAACTTCATTGGTTTGGCCTGTTCCGCGTTCGCTCGCCGCTACTTACGGAATCGATTTTTCTTTCTCTTCCTCCAGGTACTTAGATGTTTCAGTTCCCCGGGTTCCCCTCGCTAAGCTATGTATTCACTTAACGATACTTAGACATTACTCTAAGTGAGTTTCCTCATTCGGAAATCTTCGGATCAAAGTTTACGTGCAACTCCCCGAAGCTTATCGCAGCTTATCACGTCCTTCATCGGCTCCTAGTGCCAAGGCATCCGCCCTGCACCCTTAATAACTTGACCAGTTATTAAAATGCTTCGCCAATGTCTTTACCTTCATATTCATTCAGGTAAATCCCATTGCTCAAAGTTTGTAATTTTAAAGACTTGTCTTGTCTATTTATAATTAAATGATGTCATATCACTAAATGTTATGCAGTTTTCAAAGTACTAAAATGCTATCGCATGTCGCCAACGGTCACTCCCATTCGGTCGTGCTACGTTGCTCAAGTACAATCGCATTGGGCTACGCCCTCTTTAATTGAGTTTCATTGTTAAATGAACCCTCAAAATTAAACAGTAGGCAATTCTCCTTAGAAAGGAGGTGATCCAGCCGCACCTTCCGATACGGCTACCTTGTTACGACTTCACCCCAGTTATTGGTTTCACCTTCGACGGCCGCTTCCAAAAGGTTAGCTAACCGGCTTCGGGCGCCCCCAACTCCCATGGTGTGACGGGCGGTGTGTACAAGACCCGGGAACGCATTCACCGCAGCATTCTGATCTGCGATTACTAGTAACTCCAGCTTCATGTAGGCGAGTTTCAGCCTACAATCCGAACTGAGAATGGCTTTAAGGGATTAGCTCCGCCTCACGACTTGGCTGCCCTCTGTACCACCCATTGTAGCACGTGTGTAGCCCTAAGCATAAGGGGCATGATGATTTGACGTCATCCCCACCTTCCTCCAGGTTATCCCTGGCAGTCCCTCTAGAGTGCCCAACTTAATGCTGGCAACTAAAGGCAAGGGTTGCGCTCGTTGCGGGACTTAACCCAACATCTCACGACACGAGCTGACGACAACCATGCACCACCTGTCACTTCTGTCCCCGAAGGGAAATCTCCGATTAGGGAGAGGTCAAAAGGATGTCAAGCTTAGGTAAGGTTCTTCGCGTTGCTTCGAATTAAACCACATGCTCCGCTACTTGTGCGGGTCCCCGTCAATTCCTTTGAGTTTCACTCTTGCGAGCGTACTTCCCAGGCGGAGTACTTAATGCGTTAGCTGCGCCACCGAAGGGGGTAACCTCCGACAGCTAGTACTCATCGTTTACGGCGTGGACTACCAGGGTATCTAATCCTGTTTGCTCCCCACGCTTTCGTGCCTCAGTGTCAGTTACAGTCCAGAGAGCCGCCTTCGCAACTGGTGTTCCTCCTAATATCTACGCATTTCACCGCTACACTAGGAATTCCACTCTCCTCTCCTGCACTCAAGTTTCCCAGTTTCAAAGGCTTACTACGGTTGAGCCGTAGCCTTTCACCTCTGACTTAAGAAACCACCTACGCACCCTTTACGCCCAGTAATTCCGGATAACGCTAGCCCCCTACGTATTACCGCGGCTGCTGGCACGTAGTTAGCCGGGGCTTCCTCCTCAAGTACCGTCATTATCTTCCTTGAGGACAGAGCTTTACGACCCGAAGGCCTTCATCGCTCACGCGGCGTTGCTGCATCAGGCTTTCGCCCATTGTGCAATATTCCCCACTGCTGCCTCCCGTAGGAGTTTGGACCGTGTCTCAGTTCCAATGTGGCCGATCACCCTCTCAGGTCGGCTACTGATCGTCGCCTTGGTAAGCCGTTACCTTACCAACTAGCTAATCAGACGCGGGTCCATCCTATACCGCCGGAGCTTTGATAAGAAATCCATGCGAATCTCTTATATCATCCCGTATTAGCGTACCTTTCGGTACGTTATCCGTGTGTATAGGGCAGGTTACCCACGCGTTACTCACCCGTCCGCCGCTCACCCCGAAGGGTTCGCTCGACTTGCATGTGTTAGGCACGCCGCCAGCGTTCATCCTGAGCCAGGATCAAACTCTCAAATAAAAGTTGTCCATCGCTCAGCTAATCATTATCTGAATATCTGGCTTGGTTGTTTGTGTTTAATTCTTATAAAAGAATTTAAGTTATATAAATTAACCTACTGTTTAATTTTCAAAGTTCATTTTCTCGACTTACTTATCTTACCAGGTTATTACCCCTTAGTCAAGACTTTCTTTCATTTTATTTTCATCCGTATCTCTCGGACAAGTAATACTTTACCATCATAATTTAATATAGTCAATACTTTTTTATAATTTATATATATTTTTTATAATAAATTACATATGAATTAATATTTGAATACTTTTGTACCTTTTTTGTAAAAATATATATAAGCATTTTAAGGAGATGATAATATGGCTAAATTTAATCAAATTAAAGATTTATATGAAGATGGATATAGATGTATTTACTATGATCACGCCGAAAATAACCATACAATATATTTAAAAAACTTTGATACAGAGAGTTCCAAAGTTGTAGAATTAGATAATGACCAGGATTTTTCTAATTTTAAAGATTATATAAGTGGCCTTAGAATGTCTTAAGTTTATTGTTTTAAATTTAAAAATAGAGAGCATTAAGCTCTCTATTTTGTCATAACTATTTCTCTTATAAGTTTCAAAAGTTCTCCTCTATCCACTTCTATTTTTTTCTTTTTATTTTTATACTCGTCCAAATCAATAATTTTTGCTCTGCTTTCTTTCATAAACTCACATCCCATTAATATTACTAATTTTATAATTTTTTAATTCTATACATTTTCTATTTTTCCTTTTATTTTTAATACAAATTTTGTTAAATATAACCATAGTTTTTTATTTTTGCTTCAAAATGATATATTTTTTTCCATTTATAAATTTATTTATAATTTCATTTTAATTTTATTTATCTTATTTTTTGAAAATGTATATATAATCATATATATGATTATGATTTAATTCATGAAAATATATACATATAATATAAAATAAAAATGGCACTAATTTATGATTATATAAACAATGCCATCTTTATTTTATCAATTATTTAATTTGTTCTTTTAACCAGCTTAAAGCTGCATCAAGTTGCTTACTTTCATCTTCCTCAATAATTTTAGGTTCTATACCTTTTCCATTTATATAGTCTCCATTAGGAGTAAAATATTGCGCTGTTGTTAATTTATACCCTGTACCATCTTTCAACTCTCTTACACTTTGTACTAATCCTTTTCCAAATGTAGTAGTTCCAACTGCTATTCCCTCATTATTATCCACTATAGCAGCTGTAAGTATTTCAGATGCAGATGCACTTCCTTCATTGACTAGTACAGCTATTGGTAATCCAAGTTTATTTTTATCAGATTTTAGGTATTCTTTATCACCTTTATTATCCTTTGTATATACTATAGTCCCTTCTCCTATTAACTCATCTGCTATTTCGCTACAAACATCTAATAATCCTCCTGGATTATTTCTAAGATCTAGAGCTAATCCCTTTATATTATCCTTCTTTAATTTTTCTAAAGCTTCTTTAAATTCTTTATATGTATTTTCATTAAATGATGTTATTTTTATGTAACCTATATTATCTTCTAATACCTTACTATCAACACTTTTAGATATTATTTCTTCTCTTTTTACTGTCACATCAAGTTCTTCACTACCTCTTTTTAATGTTAACTTTACATTAGTTCCCTCTTTCCCCTTTATCATGCTAATTGCCTTGTCTGATTCATCAGCATAAACATTTTGATCATCTACTTTTATAATTTTATCTCCTGCTTTTATCCCACTCTTTTCAGCTGGTGAACCTTCTATTGGTGAAATTATTGTTATATAATCATCATCAGACGTTGGGCTTATATAAACACCTATACCTACAAATGAACCGCTTGTTTGTTCTTTTAATAATTCAAATTCTTCTTTAGTATAATACTGAGAATATATATCACCTAATCCTGAAAACATACCTTTTATAGCCCCTTGTACTAACTCATCATCTTGAACATCTTTGTAAAAATCCTCTTCTACCATTTGCTCTAATCCAATCAACTTATTATACTTCTTATAACTTTCATATAAGTCCTTAGATATTACAACTCTATTTCCAAGTGCAATTTGAACTGTTGATGTCAACATAGCTGTAACTACTACTAAGACTATTGAACCTATTATGGCCTTTTTCTTTGATATCATTTAATGCATCTCCTTTAAATAATCTACTATATATTATATGACTAGCTATTCTTTTTATTACCCATTTATCAATTCGGTTGCTCAAGTTTTGTACATATATTAGAATTTATATTAGGTATATCATTTTTTATATCCATATTATACCATAATGTAAAGGGGTTGATTTTAATGAAAAAAGAATTTAGAAAAAAGGTTATATCTGAAAGAAAAAATCAAACTTCTGAGTTTATCAATAAAAACTCATCTATAATAACAGAAAAAATATTAGAAATGGATTGTATAAAAGAAGCAAATACGATTATGCTTTATTTAGACTTTAATAATGAAGTAAAAACTGACCATCTTATTACAAAATTAATATCTTTAAGAAAGACAGTTGCTTCTCCAATAACATTAAAAAAAGAACATAAATTAATACCAGCTCAAATTACAGATCCAATAAACGGATTAACAGTTAATACTTTTGGACCTTATAATATAAGAGAACCAAAACCAGATTGTTCCCCTACTATAAATGTAAAAGATTTAGATATTGTAATTGTACCTGCTGTTGCCTACGATAAAAATTGTTATCGACTTGGTTATGGAGGTGGATTTTACGATAGATTTTTAGTAAATTTAAGACCTGACGCAAAAACTATTGGAATTGCTTTTGACTTACAAATATTTGATGAAGTACCTAGAGAACCTCATGATGCTCAATTAGACTTTATTATAACGGAATCTCAAATTTTAATACCTAAAAATTAAACATTTATATAAAATTCGATTTACTATTATCATCAAAAACTCTATACATCATCATCGAAATAATATTATTTCCTTAATTGAAATAATTAATAAAGCTGTAGTTTATTATTTATTTGTATATACTACAGCTTTATTAATAAAATTATCTTATAATATTACTTCTTATCTATCTTAGATTCATATGTTTCACTCTCTTTATCCAATTTTCTATATTTATCTAATACTTCATTTACTTTTGAATCTATCTCATTTTTTGTTTTTCCAGTTAAAATTTCTAAACCTTGATCAATAGTTGATATAGCGTATATGTTAAATATACCTTCTTTAACCGCTTGCACAACCTCATCTTTTAACATTAAATTTTTGACATTTTGTATAGGTATTATTACACCCTGATTACCTGTAAGTCCTTTTATTTTACATACATCAAAAAAACCTTCTATTTTTTCATTTACTCCACCTATTGGTTGAATTTCACCTTTTTGACTTACAGATCCAGTTACTGCTATATATTGTTTTATAGGTATGTCAGCAATACTGGATATAATTGCATATAACTCAGTACTAGAAGCACTATCCCCATCTACTCCATTATAATTCTGTTCAAAAGTTATTGAAGTTGATATAGATAGTGGCTTTTCTTTGCCATATCTTGCCCCTAAATATCCACTTAAAATTAATACTCCTTTATCATGTATACTTCCACTTTGTTTTATTTCTCTTTCTATATTAATAATTCCTCTTCTTCCTCTATAAGTAGATGCTGTTATTTTAGATGGTTTTCCAAAACAATATTCTCCAGTACCCATAACAGCAAGTCCATTTATCTGTCCTACCTTTTCACCATCTAGGTCTATTAGTAAAGTTTCATCTTCAAACATTTCATTTAATTTTTCTTCATATTTATTGTTTCTATATAATCTTTGATTTATAGCTTCTTCAACATCATTTCTTGTTACATATAGTTCACTATCATCTGTAACAGCATCCGCTTCGTAAATCATATCAACTATTTTATTAAATCTTGCACTAAGCTTTTCTTTATTGTCAGTTATTCTTGTACTATATTCAATAAGTCTCTCTACAGCAGATTTATCAAAATGCTTAATATTTGATTCGTTACATTTGTTAGCTATAAATTGAATAGTTTTATATATATTTTCCTTATTTTTATCTATCTCTATATCAAAATCAGCCATTATCTTGAATAAATCTCTAAAATCCTCTTCATAAGCATAAAGAACGCTATAATAATAACTATCTCCTACCAAAATAACCTTTAGATCTAAATCTATAGGCTCTGGTTTCAATGTTGATGTAACTAAATATCCATATTGCTTATTTAATGACTCTATAGTTATTTCTTCTGTTTTTAGTGTTCTTTTCAAACATTCCCAAGCAAAAGGACTAGATAATAAATCTCTTACATTTATTATTAAAAATCCACCATTCGCTTTATGTAAAGCACCTGGTTTTATTTCCATAAAGCTTGTTGTTAATGAACCCATTTCATTTTTATATTCTATAGATCCAGTTAAATTATAGTAAGTAGGATTACTTTCTACTATTATCTTACATTCTTTACATTCGCTATTATCTATAAATAAATTTACTTTATATTTGTTTAAAAATTTATCATCTTTTTTACTTGGTATAATACCAAATAATGACATCGCATTTTTCTTTTCATCTTCAGGTTCTTTTTTAAACTTAGATATATTATTTACAATATCATTACATAAATCATTTATATATTTTCCTACTTTTTCATCTTCTCCATATTTGTTTAGTAAATATTGACCGTAAAATCCAACTAGACTTCTACCCACATTTCTATCTAATTCATCGCATTTATTTTTATAAGTATCTTCACATAACTTAATCTTATCTATATAATCCTTGCTTTCTTGATTTAATTTTAATCCTCGCTCTCTTAAATCTGCTATTTGTGACGCTGTAAGATTTCCTAATTCAGCTTCTTCCATTAGTGTTCCATCTTCTTTGATAGGAACACTCATTAGGCCTCTTTCTGTAATTTGAAATTTAAATCCTTTAGGTTTTGCAAACTCGTTTAAATCATCAATTATACTATGTATATTATTCTCTAACTCTGTCATCAATAATCTATTGTGGCTTTCATACTCCTTAGAGTTAAATATTTTAGGTATCTCTATTTTTAATTTTTCGATTATATCATCTATATCATATTTAAATATTTTTCCAATTCCTGCTTTAAACGATAAGGCAACTGGTTCATTATTATTCTTAAAATTGTTTACATATATCCAATCCTTTAAATTCTGATTCATATTTACATTTTTCTTTATTAATGATTTTGCATAACTAGTTCTTCCAATTCCACTTACACCAGATATATATATGTTGTATCCTTTATGTTTCATCTTCAATCCAAATTCTATAGAACTTACTGCTCTATCCTGACCTATAATTTCATCTATAGGTCGAATATTCTCTGTATTTTCAAAATCTATATCATCTAAAGAGCATTTATATTTCAAATCTTCAACTTTAACTCTATATTTATCTATATTTAACATTGCTTCACCTCTAAATTATATTTGATTTATTTTTCCCTACTTATCATTAAATAATAAGCAATTTAATACTTTAAATAAAAAAATAGCTAGAAAAATATATATTTTTCTAGCTATTTTTTTATTTAATCTTATATGTACTATTAATTAGTTTCTTCTGAAGAATTTAATTCTATTCTATCTGGAAGATCTTTTAAGTTTGTTTCTGCAACTACAAAAGGATATGATTCTGATTTATCTCTATATGTTATATCAACTTTCATAACATCTTTGTCTTCATCCTTAAGTAAGCTTATTTTATTAATTTGTATACCTTGATCTTTATTTTGAGCTCTAGTAACTATTACATATATTTTACCATCTAATTTTATAGCTAATGCTCTCTCTTCATTTGTATACTTATCCATTATATTCAATATTTTTTCTGGAATTTGTTCCCTTTGTATCATAGTATAATCTACAGGCGTTGAATCCTCCATAAACATTTTAGGTAAAAATAAAAATCCTCCTACAACTAAAAAAAGTAATGCAACCCCTATAACTACACCTTTCATATTAAATTTTATATTCACAATCTCACCTCCATCTATTCTAATATATGAATATAATCTATATGTTAGAAGATTATTAATAGAATAAATTTTTACTTATAAATATAAAATACTTATGTAATATCTATGAGGCAAAATATGAATATAAGAATTATGTAGTTGTATAATTTATATAAATGTGTATTTCATCAATAAATAAATATTTTTAAAATAGATAGATTTAATGATTATAGACTTTAACTAAAAAACATAACAATAATAAAAAAAGATATAGAAAATAGTATAATGCTATACTACATTCTATATCTAAAGTATAATATTTAATAACTAAATATTTTTATTATTTATTGTTTATTGCTTCTTTAACAGATTCTACTATATGTTTAGCTGTTAATCCATGTTTTTCTAGCAATTCAGCAGGTGTACCAGACTCTCCAAATACATCTTTTACTCCTACTTTTTTAACTACTACTGGACACTCTTCAGATACTACTTCACTTACAGCTGAACCTAATCCACCAACTATACTATGTTCTTCGGCAGTTACTATTGCTTTAGTTTCTTTAGCAGCATTTATTATTAATTCTCTATCTATAGGCTTTATAGTAGACATATTTATAACTCTAACATTTATACCTTCTGATTTTAACGCTTCATGAGCTATAATAGCCTCATTAACCATCATACCACAAGCTATTATTGTAGCATCATTTCCATCTCTAACAACTGAACCTTTTCCAATTTCAAACTTATAATCTTCATTGAATAAAGTTGGAACTGCACTTCTTCCAAGACGAACATACATCGGTCCATTATATTTAGCCGCCTCTAATATTACTTTTTCTGTTTCTATTCCATCAGCAGGAACTACAACAGTCATATTAGGTATAGCTCTCATTATAGCTATATCTTCAATACTTTCATGAGAGGCTCCATCTTCACCTACTGTTATACCAGCATGTGTAGCACATATTTTAACATTTAATTTAGGATAACATACTGAGTTTCTTATAACTTCAAATGCTCTACCTGTTGCAAACATCGCAAATGTACTTGCAAAAGGAATCTTTCCAGCTGTTGCTAAACCACAAGCTGCTCCTATTAAGTTTTGCTCTGCTATACCCATATTGAAAAATCTATTTGGGAATGCCTTTGAAAAATCATTTGTTTTTGTTGATTTTGATAAATCTGCATCTAATACAACTACATCATCATTTATCTCACCTAATTTTAGTAATGTTTTCCCATATGCATCTCTAGTAGCTATTTTACTCATGGAAATTACCTCCTAATTCATCTAAAGCAATTCTTAAATGTTCATCATTTGGAGCATTTCCATGCCATCCAGCTTGGTTCTCCATAAATGATACACCTCTACCTTTTATCGTCTTAGCAACTATCATTGTTGGTTTGCCTATTGTTGATTTTGCCATATCAAGAGATGCAAATATTTGATCAAAATCATGACCATCTATTTCTATAACATTCCATCCAAAAGCTTTAAATTTATCAACTATTGAACCTAAACTCATTACATCATCTGTATTACCATCTATTTGAAGTCCATTATAATCTAAAAATGCTGTCATATTATCTAATTTGTAATGAGCAGCACTCATTGCAGCTTCCCAAACTATACCTTCTTGGCATTCACCGTCTCCAAGTAAAGCGTATACTCTCCATGGTGCATTATCTAATTTAGATGCCATGGCCATACCACACGCTACAGAAAATCCTTGACCTAGTGAACCAGTTGACATTTCAACACCTGGAGTTCCTTTCATATCTGGGTGACCTTGTAACATTCTACCCATTTTTCTTAATCCTGATAACTCTTCTTTATCAAAGTAGCCTTTATGAGCCAGAGTAGCGTATAAAACTGGCGCTGCATGTCCTTTAGATAAAACAAATCTATCTCTATCCTCCATTTTTGGATTTGTTGGATCTATATTCATTTCATCAAAATAAAGAGCTGTTAATATCTCTACTGATGATAATGATCCTCCTGGATGTCCTGATTTTGCTCCGTGTATCATAGAAACTATATCTTTTCTTATACTACGCGTAATTTCATTTAATCCTTTATGGTCTCTCATGTAATTACCTCCCTGGTTTGTAAAGTAAAAAAATCAATATTATGTAATGTACATTTTTATACCAATCTCATATTATTATACCACTTCTCTTCAGTTTTTTACTCCATTTTTAAAATAAAATATATATTATATATTTTTCAAATTTTACATAAAAAAAGTTATTGATATTAATATAATATCAATAACTTTTCAGATACTGAATAGACCTAGACTTATTTGAAGTCCATTATCTACTTTTAACATTACGTTATTATCTAGACAACCTATCTTTTCTCTTATTCTCTTTTTATCTATAGTTCTAATTTGCTCTAAGAGAATTACAGAATCCTTGTTAAGCCCATATTCATTGGCACTTATCTCTATATGAGTAGGTAATTTAGCTTTATTGATTTGAGATGTAATTGCAGCTATAATAACTGTCGGGCTATATTTATTCCCTATATTATTTTGTATTATCAAAACAGGTCTTACTCCACCTTGTTCTGATCCTACAACTGGGCTTAAATCAGCATAATACAAGTCTCCTCTTTTAATCTCTAAGTTAACATTACTCAACTTGAGCCATATTCCCTTCAGATTCAATATCAGAAGATACCTCATTCGTCATACCTAGTTCAGCTAAGGATAAGTTTATTTGACCCATTTCTTTATAACCCTTAATCATACACTCTTTTAAGTCTATCTTTTTTTTCTGAGTTATATAGAATTGAAAAGCAGCTTTTGCAAAATCTTCTCTGTTACTATTTTCCATCTGAACAATATAATCTACTTCAGATATAAGAGAGTCAGGTAAAGTAAACACAATTTTTTCCTTGCTCTTATTATGCACAAAATCGCCTCCCAGAGTATACTATCCTCTTTATTTTATCAAATAACTGTTTGATTGTAAAATTGCATTTCTTTCCATATACACGCGTTTAACACGCTTTGAGACCATGCATAGAACTTCATAGTTTATAGTATTCAAATCTTTTGCTATATCTTCTACCGTTGCATTACCTTCTCCAAAGATTATAACTTCATCACCAATTTTTATATCTATATCTTTATCTATTTTTACCATACATTGATCCATGCATATTCTTCCTACAACATTAAAAGGTTTATTTTTTATATATATCTTTGCATTTTTTTGCATTCTAGTAAATCCATCTGCATATCCAATTGGTATAGTTGCTATCTTTTCTGTATTAGTTGTTTTGTATTTCCAACCATAGCTTATACCTACATCTGGATCAACATCTTTTATATAAGAAACTCTTGATTTTAGTTTCATAGCTGGCTTGAGTTCTATTATACCTTTATTTACTTCATCTGATGGATAGTGTCCATACAGTATAATTCCACATCTAACCATATTAAATCTTAAATCAAGACATTCCATTGTTGCAGCACTATTTGAGACATGTTTTATAGGTATATTTATATTAGCTTCTTCTAATTTGTCCACCATATAAATGTACTTTTGTGCTTGAAGGTAAGTATAAGATTTATCTTCTTCATCAGCCTTTGCAAAATGTGTATATATACCTTCTATTTCTATATTCTTTAATTGACTAATAGAAAATATTTCATTAAGTGAATTTTCATTTGGTTGAAAACCTAATCTAGTCATACCAGTATCAACTTTTATATGAATTTTAGCTTCTTTATTTATATTTTCAGCTACTTCACTTATTTTTTTAGCCATTTCTAAAGAATATACCGTTATAGTTAGGTCATTTATTATGGCATATTCAATACTATCTTCAGGAATATAACCTAAACATAAAATTGGGAGATTTATATAATTCTGTCTAAGCTCTATACCTTCTTCTAATCTAGCAACTGCTAAATAATCTACCTTCTCTCGTTGTAACAATTTTGCAATTTCAACTGCTCCATGACCATATGCATTAGCTTTAACTACTCCACAAACTTTAGTATCCTCATTTAGTAATTTTTTTATGTTATTTAAGTTGAATTTTATGTTATCTAGATTTATCTCCGCCCAAGTAGGGACAGTTGTTAATTTATTCATCTTTTGCTTCCCCTTATTTTTTATATTCAAAATTTTTATACTTAACTATAGATCTGATATTACCTTCCTTATCTAAAATTTCCATTTTATCTGGGACCTTACTTTCTATATCTACATATAAAATTTGTTTATTAAAGTATTTGTCATCTCCAGGTATAATAGTTTCTAATACTAAGTATTTATCATAAAAGTCCATATTCATATCTTCATTCTGAATATAATTGTTTAAAAAATCACCTACAAATAAATATAATCCATCTTTATTATTGGTTGACAATTCTATAGAATCATTAATTTCAGGATTATTAACTGTAATTTTACCATCTTTGTACTCTATAGTTTTACCTTTAAGATGCTTTGGTGATATTACCTCTAGCTTATAATAATCTGGCTTTGTATAATTGTGTATCATTGTATAACTTGTATTGCCTTTATTTCCTATAACCTCAACTTCTGCTGTACACTTATAGGATTCTATTTTTGAAACTTGTTCTTGAAATGCTTTATATACTTCCTCTTTTGTATATTCTTTATCTTGACATCCTACCAAGCTTATGAATACACAAATAGTTATTATAAATAATGTCATTAACTTGTTTCTCACATAATCACTCCTATTATAGTTTATTCATTATACATGGCCTTTATTATATCATATCTGCAAATTATACCTTTTAATTTATTATCTTCATCTACTACAGGAACCCTATTAATAGATTTACTTATCATTATATTAGCAACGATATCAAATGCATCATCTTCATAAACTTTAACTATATTTTTTGACATTAAGTCTTCTACCTTATATGCAGCAATTCGCTTTAAGTCCTGCTCCATTTTATTGAAATCATCTAAAAATATTATCCCTTCTAGTACATTTATAAATGGTGTTGAATGTACCTTTTTCTCTTTCTTAATTATATCTGTTTCTGATATTATCCCTACAACTCTATTATCGTCATCAACTACAGGAAGACCTCCAATCTTTCCAGATATAAGTATGTTGGCCACTTTGGATATAGTATCTCCTTTTTTTGCAACAATTACATCAGTTGTCATTATATCTTTTGCTTTTTTTTCATTCATTTTATCACTCCTTAGTTATAGCGATAGCATTAGCTACAGCATATTTTTCGCTATGAGATATTGAAACTTTTATATCTAGAACATTATAGTCTATGCAAATTTGTTTTAAATTATTATAGGTTTTTACTATCGGTTTACCAAGAGAATTTCTAGTTATCTCAATGTCTTTAAATTCATAACCTCTAATGCCTGTCCCAATAGACTTACTAACAGCCTCCTTCGCAGCAAAGTTTCCAGCTATCGTTTCAGTTTTAAAATTTTTAGATTTAAAATATTCAATTTCATCTTCTGTAAAAAATCTATATAAAAATCTACTATTTTTATTTATAGCATCTTTAATTCTTTCAATTTCAACTATATCAACACCAATATCTAGTATATTCATCTACTCCTCCAAAACTTATCTTATTATTATTTTATTACGATTAAATTATTATATTCAAATACTTATAATTAAATATGCGTATATCCATTATAAACTAATTATATATGTTTTAATCTAAAACAAAAAGAACCACACTATTTAACATTTATTACTAGTGTGGTCTGATATATTTGAATTTCCTTATTAATATAAAAAACGACTATATTAGGAGTTAAGATGAAAAATTCATCTAAATCCTAAATAGTCGTATATTTATTATATCCATTCAGCCGATTCTGTTAATATAGTAGCTTTTTCTTTATCTACTGTAATAAATCCACCTGATATTTTAGCCTCTTTAAAGTCTCCATTTTTTTTAACTCTAAGGATACCTTCAACTAGCCCTGCCACAAATGGTCTATGATTTCTAAGAATACCTCTATCACCTTCTGTAGTTCTAGTTATTACCATTTCTACATTATCATGATAAAATATCTTATCAGGAGTTACAACTTCTAGTGAAAATTCACTTGCCATAGTTATCTACTCTCCTTCGCCTTTGCAACAGCTTCTTCTATAGTTCCTACTAATAAGAATGCTGATTCTGGTAAATCATCATGCTTACCTTCTAATATCTCTTTAAATCCTCTTACAGTTTCTTTAACTGGTACGTAAGTACCTTTTAATCCTGTAAACTGCTCTGCAACTGTGAAAGATTGAGAAAGGAATCTTTGTATCTTTCTAGCACGAGCAACTATAATCTTATCTTCATCAGATAATTCATCCATACCAAGTATAGCTATTATATCTTGAAGTTCTTTATATCTTTGAAGTATTGATTGTACACCTCTTGCAACTTCATAGTGTTCTTTACCTACTATACTTGGGTCAAGAACTCTTGAAGTAGACTCTAATGGGTCAACTGCTGGGTATATACCAAGTGATGCTATTTGTCTAGATAAAACTGTTTTAGCATCTAAGTGTGTGAATGTTGTAGCTGGTGCTGGGTCAGTTAAGTCATCTGCTGGTACATAAACTGCTTGAACAGATGTTATAGACCCTTTCTTAGTTGATGTTATTCTTTCTTGTAAGTTACCCATTTCTGTAGCTAATGTTGGTTGGTATCCAACTGCTGATGGCATACGTCCAAGAAGTGCTGAAACTTCTGAACCTGCTTGTGTGAAACGGAATATATTATCTACGAATAATAACACGTCTTGACCTTGCTCATCTCTAAAGTGCTCAGCCATTGTAAGACCACTAAGTGCAACCCTCATTCTCGCTCCAGGTGGCTCATTCATTTGTCCGAATACTAGAGCAGTTTTATTTATAACTCCAGAATCAGCCATTTCATGGTAAAGGTCATTACCTTCTCTTGTTCTTTCTCCAACACCGGCAAATACTGATATACCACCGTGTTGCTTAGCTATGTTGTTTATAAGTTCTTGTATAAGAACTGTTTTACCAACTCCAGCTCCACCGAATAGACCGATTTTTCCACCTTTTAAGTATGGACATAATAAGTCAACAACCTTTATACCTGTTTCAAGTATTTCTGCACTACTTTCTATTTCTTCAAAGCTTGGCGCTTGTCTATGTATAGGAAGTTGTGGCGCATCCTTTGGTGCTGGCTTATTATCAACTGGTTCACCTAAAACATTAAATATTCTTCCTAAAGTTGCATCTCCAACAGGAACACTTATTGGTTTTCCTGTATCTACAACTTCCATACCTCTTACTAATCCATCAGTAGCACTCATAGCAATACATCTAACTGTATCATCACCTATGTGTTGTGCAACTTCTGCAACTATTTCTTTATCTCCTAACTTTATAACTAACGCGTTTAATAAGTTAGGTAGGCTTTTTTCACTATCAAACTTAACATCAAGTACAACCCCTACGATTGATACTATTTTACCTACATTTGCCATTTCCTAACCTCCTTATTTTAGAGCTTCAACTCCACCTACTATCTCTGTTATTTCTTGAGTTACCGCTGATTGTCTTGCTCTGTTGTATTTCAACTCTAAATCAGATAGCATTTCATCTGCATTATCTGTAGCCGATTCCATTGCCGTTCTTCTAGCACCATTTTCTGATGCAAAAGATTCTATAACTCCTCCATATATCGTTCCAGAGATATACTTAGGTATTATATAGCCTAAAACAGCTTCTGCTGATGGCAAATATTGTACTCTACCTTTTCTTGCAGATTTTTCTTGAGACTTGGCTTCTTCTTTTTCAAATGCTAATGGAAGTACTTTTATTAATTTAACATTTTGTACTAAAGGAGATACAAATTCTGTATAAGCCATATACACTTCATCAATTTCTCCTTTTTTATATAAATCCATTACATTATTTGATATTTCTAAGGCATTATTATAATCACAATGCTCAACGCTTTCTACAGAGTTTAGTATATCATAGCCTCTTTTACCAAAAAACTCATATGCTTTTTTACCTATAGAAATAATCTTTTCTTGTTTACCTTCCATATGAGAAACCGTAGCTTTTAATACATTTGAGTTGTATCCTCCAGCTAATCCTCTATCTCCAGCAACAACTATATAACATCTATTTTTAACTTCTCTTTGTTTTAAAAAGTCATCCTTTATACCTTTACTACCTTGAGATATATCTTTTATAGTACTGTATAATGCTGTAAAGTATGGTCTTGAGCTTTCAGCTCTTTCTTTAGCTTTTCTTAACTTAGATGATGCTACAAGTTGCATCGCTTTAGTTATTTGCTTTGTACTTTCAACACTGTTAATACGAGTTTTGATTTCTTTACTTCCTGCACCTGCCAATTAAATTACCTCCTTTTAAAAAGGATTAAGCTTCTATAACAAACTTTTTCTTAAATTGATTTATAGCGTTTGTTAAATCAGAAGAGAAATCTTCTCCAGCTAATATTTTAGTAGAAACATCTGGATAGTTGTTATCTACAAAATTATAAAGTTCCTTTTCAAATATAGCTATATTATTTACTGGAATATCTTCTAAGAAGTTATTTATAACAGCAAATATTATCATAACTTGATGCTCAACCTTTATTGGGTCATGCTCTCCTTGTTTTAAAACTTCAACTATTCTTTCACCTTGAGCAAGTTGCTTTTTAGTATCTTCATCTAGGTCAGATCCAAATTGAGAGAAAGCTGCAAGTTCTTTATATTGAGAGTATGCTAGTCTTAATGTACCAGCAACTTTTTTCATTGCTTTTATTTGAGCACTACCTCCAACCCTTGATACAGATATACCAGGATCAACAGCTGGTCTTACTCCTGAATAGAATAATTCTGGTTGTAAGTATATTTGTCCATCTGTTATAGATATAACGTTAGTTGGTATGTATGCAGAAACGTCTCCTGCTTGAGTTTCTATAACTGGTAATGCTGTCATAGATCCTCCACCTAATTCATCTGAAAGCTTAGCTGCTCTTTCAAGTAATCTAGAGTGTAAGTAGAATACATCCCCTGGATAAGCTTCACGACCTGGTGGTCTTCTAAGTAGTAATGACATTTCTCTGTATGCAACAGCTTGCTTACTTAAGTCATCATATATTATAAGTACATGTTTACCATTGTACATAAATTCTTCACCCATAGCAGCCCCAGCATAAGGTGCTAAGTATTGAAGTGGTGCAGATTCAGATGCTGTAGCTGAAACTACTATTGTATAATCCATAGCTCCACCTTTTTCAAGAGTAGAAACTAATTGTGCTACTGTAGAACGTTTTTGCCCTATAGCAACATATATACATATAACATCCTTACCTTTTTGATTTAATATTGTATCTATAAGTATAGAAGTTTTACCTGTTTGTCTATCCCCTATTACAAGCTCTCTTTGTCCTCTACCTATTGGTACCATTGAGTCTATAGCTTTTATACCTGTTTGTAATGGTTCATGAACTGATTTTCTATCCATTATACCTGGAGCTGAAGCTTCAACAGGTCTAGTTTTGTTAGTATTTATAGGTCCTTTACCATCTATAGGTAATCCTAATGGACTTACAACTCTACCGATCATAGCTTCACCAACTGGAACCTCAACGATTTTACCAGTTCTCTTAACTATGTCACCTTCTTTTATGTTAGAGTCATCGCCAAATATAACAGCACCAACTACACCTTCTTCAAGGTTAAGAGCCATTCCATATACTTGCCCTGGGAACTCTAAAAGCTCACTTGACATAACTTTATCTAATCCATATACAGTTGCGATACCATCTCCTACTTTTAATACGCTACCTGTATCTGTTAATTCAATTTTATTTTCATAATTTTTTATTTGTTGTTTTATTATAGAACTTATTTCTTCAGGTCTTAAGTTCATGGGTTCACCGCCCTCCTAAGATATTACTTGAGATAGTTGTTCTTTTATTTTATCTAAACGATTTTTAACTGTTCCATCTATTTCTTCATTTCCAAGTCTTACTAAAACTCCACCTAGAATAGATTTATCAACTTTATTCTCTAAAGTAACATTTTTATTATATTTTTGAGAAAGCTTTTCTTCTAACTCTTTAATTTCTTTTTCATTCATTGGTATTGCAGTAATTACAACACCTTCTATAACATTATATTTTTCATTTAATAGTTCTTTATATGAATAAGATATATCATGTATAAATGATATTCTATTTTTTTCAATAAGTAATTTTAAAAAGTTCTTTAAATTGATATTTACTTTATCTTCTATTATATTATCAATCAAACTTAATTTTTCTTTTTTAGATATAACAGGAGATTTTAAAACTGAATAAAATTCTTTACATTCATTAAATAGTTTAGTGATTTCACTTAACTCTTCATATAACCTATCAGTTATTTTTTCATCTTCTCCTATTTGAAATAAGGCTTCAGCATATCTACTTGCTACTACATTTATCATTTAGATTCGCCCACCTTTTTTATAAAATCATTTATTAAGTCTTCATGTTTTGCTTTATCTATATCTTTTTCAATAACCTTAGAAGCCGCAAGTAAAGCTATATCAGATATATCATCTTTTATTTCATTCATAACTTTTTGTCTTTCTAGTTCAATATCTTTATTAGCTTTTTCTTTAATATGAGTTGCCTCTTGTTTAGCTTCAGATATTATTTCTTCAGACTTTTGCTCTGCTCTTAAAGTCGCTTGTTTTATTATTTCTTGACCTTCTTCTTTTGCACGACTTATTTTTTCTTCGTACTCATTTTTTAAAGCTATACCTTGACTTTTAGCTAGCTCACCTTTAGCTAAATTATCTTGTATATCATTTTCTCTAGATTCAATTATATTTAATACAGGTTTAAATAAAAGTTTCTTTAATACAATAAATACTAAACCTGTATTTATAAGCTGAAATACAAGGTCACTCGTTATAGTTATAAGCGCTTTATCTGCCATATTTTAATTCCTCCTTTCTGCTAACCACAATTTTTAGTTAGGAGATGGTTAACCATCTCCTAATTAAAAATTTAAAATCAACTCTTCTTCTATGAAGATTCACCTTATATCCATGGATTAGCAAATATAAGAATTATAGATATTACTAGACCATATATACCAGTAGATTCTGCTACTGCACATCCTAAAAGCATTGTAGACATTATGTCACCTTTTGCTTCTGGTTGATTTGCTACAGCTTCAGTACCTTTACCTGCTGCTACACCTTGTCCTATACCTGTTCCTAGACCTGTCATTACTGCTAAACCTGCACCTATTGCAGACCCTGCTGCTATTATTGCTTGAGCCATTGTATAATCTTGCATTTTAAATACCTCCTAAAAATTCATATATTATCTTTATTATTTTAAATTTTATTTTTATTACTTAATTCTATAACTTTTATTATTCTAATTCGCTTCCAACGAATACCATTGTTAAGGTTACAAATATAAATGATTGTAAAACACCTGAAAATAAGTCAAAATACAGATGTAATGGTACTGGTATTGCAAATTGGAATATTGGTATTGTAACTCCAGGTATTAAACCTGATAAAAATCCTAAAAATTGATACAGAAGAGCCATTATAACTGTCCCACCTAATATGTTACCAAATGGACGGAAAGTTAATGAAATAGGTCTTGCTATTTCACCTATTATGTTCAGAGGTAACATAACAGCTACTGGTTCAGCTAGCCCCTTGAAATAACCTATTCCTTTTTGTTTAATTCCAGCGTAGTAAATTAGAAATACTGTTATCAATGAAAATGCTAATGTTGTATCTAAATCAGTTGTAGGTGATCTAAACCCTAATAGTCCGATTAGATTTGAACATGTAAAGAATATAAACAAACTACCTACATACGGAACTATATTAGGCATCTTTTCAATAGCTTTTTCACCCATAGTAGATTTCACTAGATTTAAAAGAGCTGTCACAGCATATTCTAGGAATATCTGCACTTTACTAGTTGGAACTTTCTTTAGATTTCTAGTTAAAAAATACGATGCTAAAGCTAGTGCAGCTATTATTAACCAACTAGTTGTCACTGTCGTACTTATTCGAAAGTTACCAAACTCTATTATCCATCTTGCATAACTCATCCTATAACTCCTTTCTTTTAATTTTATTAAATAGCATGTTTCTTGTTAAAATTACTATTTTTGGTCCTATTAAACCTAAAAATACACCAATTAAGTGTAGTTTTGAGGATTTTACTGTTACAAATAGTACTAATGCTATTATCATCATTCTTAAAGAATATTTAGATGATGTATAAATTTTAGCACGACTTGGAGTCATATCTACTGATTTTTCAATAGTTCTTGCTAATGATGTAAGGTTCATTAATGCTACTAATGTACCTAGTATCAAACCTAAAACCATACTTCCACTAAGTGTCGAAGTTAGTAATAGTCCAATAAAGATTACAACATCGTATATAAGAACTCCTTTATTTATATTAGTTATTTCTTCTTGCAATTTAATATCCAACTCATCACTTCCTTTTTGTATATCCAATAATTGTCTTATAAACAGATACAAACGCTCCACCTATTCCCATTATTAGAAATATTAGTGTGAAAATTGGTTTTGTGTTAATCAAGTTGTCTATATACCGTCCTACGAAAAAAGTACCCAGTATAGAAATCACCATCATTAGCCCTAATTGGCTTATCAATGAAAACATTCTCACAACTTCTAAATACACATTTTTCTTTGCCATTAGGTTTGCCTCTTCCTTATATTTATACAAAATTGATATAATCAACATTATACACCTTGAGTTGACATAGTCAACAGATTTCTTTGTATTTTACACCATTTACGTCATTTTTTATTGAAATTAATTATATAAATTAAAATATTTTTTAAAATTTTTTTATTGATGATATTATATAATTTAATTTCTTAATTATTGTATTTGTTAATTTTTTGCAAATATTTATTATATTCATGATATCACATTTCACAAATAATTCAAATATTTTTCTAAATATTTCTGTCAATTTCAATTTCTAGTTGTAGTAGAATTTTGTATTCAATATTTTGTATTATTTTATTAAATATTAAAATAAATTGTAAAAGGGTAGGAATAAAATTTAAACTTAATTTTATTCCTACCCTTTTAGAATTATTTTGTTCCAAATAATCTATCTCCTGCATCACCTAATCCAGGAACTATATATCCATGATCATTTAATTTTTCATCTATAGCAGCAACATATATATCCACATCAGGATGATATTTTTGCACTTCTTCAATACCTTCTGGAGCAGCAACTAAATTAACTAATTTTATATTTGTAGCACCTTTTGCTTTTAATACATCTATAGCTGCTACTGCTGATCCACCTGTGGCAAGCATTGGATCTACTATTAACATTTCCCTTTCATGTATATCTTGAGGAAGTTTACAATAGTATTCAACTGGTTTTAAAGTTTCAGGATCTCTATATAATCCAACATGTCCTATTTTAGCTGCTGGTATTAAATTTACCAATCCATCTACCATACCAAGACCTGCTCTTAATATTGGCACTATTCCTAATTTTTTACCTTGTAATACCTTACATGTAGCCTTAACTACTGGTGTTTTTATTTCTGCATCTTCTAATGGTAAGTCTCTTGTTATTTCATATCCCATTAACATTGTTATTTCAGTTAAAAGTTCTCTAAAATCTTTTGAACCTGTATTTTCATCTCTCATTAATGTTAATTTGTGTTGTATTAATGGATGATCTGTTACTATTACTTTACTCATTATGTGTCCCTCCTACTTATTATGTTTTTCCTCTATTTTATTTATCATATCAACTCTTCTAGAGTGTCTATCTCCTTCAAACTCTGTATTTATCCACGCATCAACTATCTCTAAAGCTAGACCTTTTCCTAAAACCCTCTCTCCTAGAGATAACATATTTGCATTATTATGAGCTTTTGACATTTTTGCTGAAAATACATCTGATACTACAGCACACCTAATACCTGGAACCTTATTCGCAGCTAAAGATATTCCTATACCTGTGCCACAACAAACTATTCCATAATCTACATCTTTATTTACTACTGCATTGGCAACTGATTCTCCATAAATTGGATAATCAACTGAATCTAAATCATTATTTGTACCATAATCTACACATTCAATCCCTTTAGATTGTAAGTGCTTGATAATTTCTAATTTAAGGTTATATCCTCCATGGTCACACCCTAATCCGATTTTCATATTTAATGTTCCTCCGCATTATGTATTTGTGTATATTTTACTAAAATAGCGAATTTAATTAAAATTTATATTTAAAAATATTCGCTATATTATAGTATTCCTATGATATTATATTAGATAAAATCAATTTTTACTAGTATTTTTCATATAGCTTTAAATTTTTAAATTATGCTTTAATCACTTTATATCCTGCAGATTTAAGCAATCTGTTCATTATAGCTCTTCCAACACCACTATTCGGAAATTCCTCTGAGTATATTATATCTATATTATGTTTATCCATTTCAATTAATGCACTAAACAAATTACTTCCAACTTCTTCTAAACTATTTCCTAAGCCAATTGCTAACCCTTCATACTTATGAATATTTTTGTTAATGCACATTACTCCAGTTTTTAAATTATTATTCATATTTTCTTTATACATATTATTAATTTTTTCTATCACACTTTGTTCATCTCCAGAAACAATGTATACATCTGCATTTGGTGAATAATGTGTGTACTTCATTCCGGGTGCCTTAGCTTTTTTGTTATCTTCTTTTTTTTCTAAAGATGGATCTAAATTAATATCTCCAATTAATTTTTCTAATTCTTCCTTTGTTATGCTTCCAGGTCTTAAAATCATAGGTATTTCTTCAGTCATATCTAATACAGTTGATTCTAATCCAAAATTACAATCTCCTCCTAGTATTATACCGCCTACTCTACCGTCCATTTCTTCTTTTACATGATCTCCTTTAGTAGGAGATGGTCTTCCCGAAATATTAGCCGAAGGAGCTGCTATAGGAACACCAGATTCTCTTATAATTGCTTGTGCTATCTTATTAGATGGCATTCTTATAGCTACTGTCTCTAGACCTCCACTTGTAGTTTTAGGAACTATATCTTTTTTATTTAATACTATAGTTATTGGACCTGGCCAAAAGTTATCCATTACAATTTTAGCCTTCTCACTTATATCCTCAGCTAAATTATAAACTTCTTCTTTATCACATATATGGACTATAAGAGGATTATCACTTGGCCTACCTTTTGCCTCATATATTTTTTTTACAGCATTTTCATTAAGAGCATTTGCCCCTAGACCGTATACTGTTTCTGTTGGAAATATAACTGTATTACCTTCTTTTATAAGTTTCGCATGTTTTTTTATTTCATTTAAGTCTATATCATTTATATCAATATTACTTATGATAGTTTTCATCTTATGTATACCTACCTTTACCTTTTTTCTAGATGCAATATACAATCAATGTACCTACTAGAAATCCAATTATACAAAATAAACTTCTCGATTTAGGAAATATTTCTTCTAAAACAACATACATCATTGTTCCTGCTGCTGTAGCAAGAAATACGCCTATAAGAGAATTGAAAATCCCTCCAAAATAAGCACCTAAAAAGCTGCCTATACCCATAGGTATCCCCGCTATTACTGTAAATAAAATTACTTTAGTAATTTTCATATTACTACCCACTAAGCTTAATGCCGTTGCTAAACCTTCTGGTATATTATGTATTCCTATAACGATGGCTAAGGTCATGCCTAGTGACTCTTTTGACATAAAGGATGATCCTATTGCTAAGCCTTCTGGCAGGTTATGTAATAATATACTAAGGAAAATTAAATATCCAGATTTCATATCTCCAGATACATCTAGTCTAGATTTTATAAACATAGTAATAATTACACCTAAAAATGTAAAAATAACTGTCTGTATTACTCCCATAACCTCCATAGATTCCTTCATAAGATCAAATACAACTACAGCTAGCATTATCCCCCCTGATAATCCCATGAAAAAGTCTATATACTTATCTACTTTTTTCTTAAATATCGCTGAAATTACTCCTCCAAAGCCAGTTCCTATAACTCCTGCAAATAAACCAACTAATGTTATCTTTAATATCAACTCATAACCCCCTTGTACCTTTATATATTAATTATATACAGTACAACCCCATAAGATAACTAAAGTACCTATAGAAAAATCCCTAAATATTAGGGATTTATATTGCTGACATTTTTTCAGTTTGATCAACTGTTATAAGAGCATCTATCATTTCATCTAAATCTCCATCTAAAAATTGATCTAACTTGTATAATGTTAAGTTTATTCTATGGTCACTTACTCTTCCTTGAGGGAAGTTATAAGTTCTTATTCTCTCAGATCTATCTCCTGTACCTACCTGACTCTTTCTTTCAGCTGAAATTTCTTTGTTTTGTTCAGCTATAGCCTTATCATTAAGTCTTGCAACTAATATTTTTAAAGCTTGCTCTTTATTTTTTAATTGCGACTTACCATCTTGACAAGAAACTACCTCTCCTGTTGGTATATGAGTTATTCTAACCGCAGAGTCAGTAGTATTAACACTTTGTCCACCATTTCCTGAAGAACGGAACACATCTATTCTTAAGTCATTTGGATTTATATTTACTTCTACTGTTTCAACTTCTGGTAATACTGCAACTGTTGCAGTTGATGTGTGTATTCTTCCTCCTGATTCAGTAGAAGGAATTCTTTGAACTCTATGAACCCCAGACTCATATTTTAGTCTTGAGTATGCACCTTTACCTTTTATTAAGAAAGATACCTCTTTATATCCACCAACACCAGTATCACTAGCACTTAGTAATTCTATTTTCCATCTTCTTCTTTCAGCGTATCTTGAATACATTCTGAATAAGTCTCCTGCAAATAGAGCTGCTTCATCTCCACCTGCTCCACCTCTAACCTCAACTATAACGTTCTTCTCATCGTTAGGGTCTTTTGGTAGTAATAATATTTTTAACTCCGCTTCTATTGGTTCTACTTGATGTTCCATATCAGATAATTCCATTTTAGCTAATTCTCTTAACTCTTCATCTGATTCCTCTTGTAAAATTTCTTTAGACTCTTTTATACTGTTTAGAACTGATTGATATTCTCTGAATTTCATTATGATCGGTTCTAAATCAGCATGTTCTTTCATATACTTTTGCCAAACTTTTTGATCGTTAATTATTTCAGGATCACTTATTTTTTCAGTTAGGTCTTTGTATTTATCTTCTAGTACTGCTAATTTCTGTAACATACTTTCACCTCTTTATTTGTAACATATCAATTTTTCATTATATCATAGTTTATAACCTATAACAACTCTATCGATACCTTGAAGGTCTTTCTTTGTATATATGTTAGTATACCCATTATTGACCATAATTTCTGCAACATCCTTTGCTTGATCATGACCAACTTCATACGCTAGTATTCCATTTTCTTTTATATACTTTTTAGATTGTGCTGTTATTTTTCTATAAAAATCTAATCCATCTTCCCCACCTTCTAGTGCATTATATGGTTCATAGTCTTTTACTTGAGTGTGTAAAGTATCTATATCACACTTTGGTATATATGGTGGGTTAGATACTATAACATCAAATTTCATATCTGTATTTTCTATAGAATTAAATAAGTCGGATTTTATAAACTCTATCCTTTCAGAGACACCATTGGTAATCGCATTTTGTTTTCCTACTTCCAATGGTATATCTGATATATCTAAAGATTTTACCATTGATGTTGGTAAATATTTAGCTAGACTTATAGTTATTGCTCCTGATCCTGTACCTATATCTAGTATATGTAAATTTTCTTTTGACTTACAAATATCTATTAACTCTTCTACCAAAGTTTCTGTATCTGGTCTAGGAATAAGAACTCCTTCTTTTACATAAAAATCTAGTCCCATAAATTCTCTATTTTCAACTATATAGGCTATAGGTCTCCCTTTTAACCTATCTTCTATAAAATCATTAAATAGTATTTCCTGATCTTTAGTTAATTCTTTATTAAGATTTAAACGTATATAAAGGTTATCTACTCCTCCAAGAGCTTTTTCTAACAATATTTCCACATCTAATCTAGGTGTATCACTAATATTTTCTAGCTTTTTTGAATAATTTATTATTATATCTTTTATCGTCATAACTACTCCTTTTTATTCGTTTACAACTGCTTTTAAAGCCTCTAGTGCTACTTCTAATTGTGAGTCATCAGGCTCTTTTGTAGTAAACTTTTGTAACATCATTCCTGGATAAGCAACAATTTTAGTGAATTTATTATTATATTTCCCAAGAAATCTTATTATTTCATATGAAATACCTGCTACTATAGGTATACATAATATTCTCATAACTACTCTTAGTAGTGGATTAGGCCATCCAAAGAAAGAAAATAATATTATAGATGTAGACATAACTATAAATAAAAAATTAGTTCCACATCTAGGATGAAGTGTTGTAAACTTCCTTGCATTTTCTACGGTTAATTCTAAATTATTTTCATAACAATATACAGCCTTATGCTCTGCTCCATGATATTGGAATGTTCGTTCTATATCTTTATTCTTTGAAATTAACACAATGTAAATAAATAGTATTAATATCCTAATTATTCCCTCTATTAAATTTAAAATAACTTTACTAGAAATAATATTTGAGAATAATCCACCTACAAAAGTAGGAATTAATACAAATAACCCTATTGATAATATCATTGCAAGTACCATAGATATACTTACAATTACATCGTTGGCCCTATCTTTGAATATTTTCTTTAAAAATAAATCAAATTTATCTTCCTCTTCATCTTCATCGATAAAAAACTCAGAAGAGTAATTTAAGCTATTAACGCCTTCTATCATATTTTCTATTAATATAAATGATCCTCTTATAAAAGGTATCTTATCTATATTTTTTTCACTTATCCAACTCTTTATTTTATTTTTTTTTATTACAATTTTTCCATCTGATTTTCTTACAGCAATAGCTCTTTTATTTTTGGACTGCATCATTACCCCTTCTATTAATGCTTGCCCGCCAACCGCTTGTCTGCTCATATATACACCTCTTAAATAATTTTATACTTATAGTTTATTATAATATAAAAATACCCTTTAAAGTAAACTTTATATCACTCTAAAGGGACAGATTATTAAAATTAACTATTTATCTCTATATACTACGTGACATTTTCTGCATCTAGCTTCATAGCTTTCTACTGCGCCAACTTGTATTATTGGATCATCATATCTCGCTGGTTTCCCATCTATTAACCTTTGAGATCTTGTTGCTGGCTGACCACAAACAGAACAAACAGCCTGTATTTTATCTACAAATTCTGCTACTGCTAATAATTTAGGAGTCGGACCAAATGGTTCACCTTTGAAATCCATGTCTAAACCTGCTGCTATAACTCTAATTCCTTTATTAGCTAAATCTACAGCTATATCAACTATTTTTTCATCAAAAAATTGTACTTCATCAATTCCTACAACCTGAACTTTATTATCTATATAATCATAAATTTCACTTGGGTTTTCTATAGGAATTGCATCTATACTATCTCCACTATGCGAAACTACGTCTTCTTTGCTGTATCTATCATCTATTTTAGGTTTGAAGACTAAAACATTTTGTTTAGCTATCCTAGCTCTTTTTAGTCTTCTTATAAGCTCTTCGCTTTTTCCACTGTACATCGGTCCAATTACAGCTTCTATATAACCATGATTTATTGGTCTATACATCATTAGAACCCCCCTAGTTGAATAAAAAATTTATACATTTATTTAAATAAAATAGGAGTTGGCTCCCCAACTCCATTTTTATAAAAATTAGTCCATTTTGAATCTCTTCTTGAACTTGTCGATTCTTCCACCTTTTTCTATATTCTTTTGCTTTCCAGTATAGAATGGATGGCATTCTGAACATATTTCAACTTTTATTTCATCATTAGTTGAACCAGCTTGGAATTTATTTCCACAAGCACAACTTACTTCAACTACATTGTATTTTGGTTGTATATCTTTTTGCATTATTGTCACCTCTTCTCTTTATTTTTAAAATTAATTATATTAATTTTTCATTTACATTATCAACTACACCATTATAACACAAGTTTTTTAGTGGTACAAGGAGTTTTTGAATTAGTTTAAAGCGCTTTTATTGATTTAATAAACTCATCATTATTCTTAGTTCTTTTTAATAATTCTATTACTTTATCAGTAACTTCCATAACAGAATTATTACTCATTTCTCTTCTAAGTCTCCATAATGCTGTCTTTTCTTCTTCAGTAAGTAATAAGTCCTCTCTTCTAGTTCCCGACTTATAAATATCTACTGCTGGGAATATTCTCTTCTCTGCAAGCTTTCTATCTAGATGCAATTCCATATTACCTGTACCTTTAAATTCTTCAAATATTACATCATCCATTCTTGATCCTGTTTCAACTAAAGCTGTTGCCAATATAGTAAGAGATCCACCTTGTCTTATATTTCTAGCAGCTCCAAAGAACTTCTTAGGTCCATGTAATGCCCCTGGATCAAGACCTCCTGATAAAGTTCTTCCTGTTGGAGATATAGTTAAGTTGTACGCTCTTGCAAGTCTAGTTATACTATCTAACAATATTACTACATCTTTTCCATGTTCGACTAGCCTTTGAGCTCTATTTAAAACCATCTCTGCTACTTTGACATGATGGCTTGAAACCTGGTCAAAAGTAGAGTAAATAACATCACCATTTATAGACTCCTTCATATCTGTAACTTCTTCAGGTCTTTCATCTATTAAAAGAACTATTAATTCTACATTTGGATGATTCTTAACTATACTATTGGCTACATTTTTAAGAAGCATAGTTTTACCTGCTTTAGGAGGTGCAACTATTAATCCTCTTTGCCCCTTACCGATTGGCGATATTAAATCTATTAATCTTGTAGCTATTTCATTTTGATTTTTTTCTAAAGTTAGTTTTTCCTCAGGATATATTGGCGTTAATGTTTCAAAAGCCTTTCTTTGTATAGCTGTTTCAGGTTTTTCATCATTTATTTTTTGTACATATAAAAGAGCTCTAAACTTTTCTCCACTCTTCGGATGTCTAGTTATCCCTTTTACTTTATCCCCTGTTTTCATATTAAATCTTCTTATTTGAGATGGAGATACATAAACATCTCCTTCTGTAGATAGATAGTTTGACCCTCTTAAGAATCCAAAACCATCTGGTAATATTTCAAGTACTCCCATTACCTCATCTTCTTTAGAAGTATTAAACTCATCAATTATTTTAGATTCTTCAACTACCTTTGGAGTATAGTAAGGTTTATTGTTATTATTTCTAGGTTGTCTGCTATCTATTCCTTGTACTTTAGTATAATCATTGTTTTGAGTTCTATTTTCCGCTCTTTGATTTCTATTATCTATGTATTTTCCATTATTTTGAGACTCTACCTTATTATAAGAAGGCCTTACATAAGTCCTCTCAGATTTAGTCATCTCTTCAGGATTGTCTTGCTCTTTATTGTTAACATTAATATGTTTATTTTCAGAGTTATCTTCGTTTCTTTTATCACTATCTAGTGATGTACTTTTTTCTGTGTTTCCATTAATAATTTCAATTAATTCGCTTTTTTTATACTTACTAATTGATTTTATATTTAATTCTTTTGCTATATCTCTTAACTGTGCTAAAGTTTTATTACTTAATTCTTCTATCGTTAAATTATTCAAGTTAAAAAAATCCTCCTCATGTATAACTTATATTTCATTTTCATATTTATATTCATTCGGGAATTAAAGGTGTGAAAAAGAAAAGTTCATTTATAAATAATTAAATTAATAATATCATTATTATTGTATTATGGTCAACAAATAATAATAAAATACAAGTTCATAAAAATTAATAAAAATTTAGACTTGGTATTAAACTCCAAGCCTAAATTTTTATTAGTCCATATTGTATTTTTTCATTAAATCTATAAGTATGTCATTTTTATCTAAATTATGTATTGCGTCTACAAATCTTATAGTTCCTGTTTTACCCCTCATTACTACCGATTGTGTTTTTGCTTTATTATTACCTATATGAGTTACTCCTTTTAATAAATCCCCTTGAGTAATTCCTGTTGCTGCAAAAAATAAATCATCACCTTTTGCTAAATCATCTATAGATAAAACTTTATTTATTTCTTCATCCGATAATCCCATTTCATGACATCTATTTACTTCTTGTTCACTTAACGGATATATTTGACCTTGCATATCTCCACCCATACATTTTACGGCAGCTGCTGTTATAACACCCTCTGGGCCTCCACCAATTCCCATAAGCATATCTATACCTGTATCATCAAAACATGTAGCTATACCTGCTGCAACATCTCCATCACTAAATACTCTAATTCTAGCGCCAAGCTTTCTAGCTGCTTTAACAATATAATCATGTCTTTCTCTATCTTGAGTTATTATAGTCATCTCTGATGTTTTCTTTCCTAAAGCCTTTGCTACAGATAAGATATTCTCTTCTGCGCTTTTATTTAAATCTATTGATCCCTTAGCTTTAGGACCAACTATTATCTTTTTCATATATGTATCTGGAGCATTTAGTAAACTCCCTTTCGCTCCCATAGCTATTACAGATATAGCATTCGGAAGACCTTTAGCTATTAATGTAGTACCTTCAAGCGGATCTACAGCTATATCAACTTCTTTACAATCCTCAGTTTGTAACCCTACCTTTTCTCCTATATAAAGCATTGGAGCTTCATCTAGTTCACCTTCACCAATAACAACTTCACCATTTATCTTAATAGATTCAAAAGCTCTTCTCATAGCTTCTACTGCTGCACCATCAGCTCCATTTTTATCTCCTCTACCCATAAATTTAGAAGAAACTAATGCCGCTGCTTCTGTAACCCTTACTAACTCTAACGCCAAATTTCTATCCATAATACGACACTCCTTAGTTATATTCATTAAAAATTATACATTATATTCATATTTTAGTAAATATAACTCATATTTTATTTAATTTTGTCGCATTACTTCATAATAAAACCAATATAATACACGCTATATATCTGTATATAATACAAAATAAAAGAGTGTATAATACACTCTTTAAAAAGCAGCTGAAACAATACTTAAAAAACTTACTATACTTGTTGATACAAGTGCAATAACTATAGCTATAGCTATTATTTTATTTCTTTTTTTATTCTTTGCTGTCAACATTAAATCACCTCTCTAATTAAATGTATAAGTCATATCTTATCAAGTTTATAATAATCATTTTAATTATCTTCTTGCTTATTATTTTTCATACAAACTATCTTTAATTATTCTAAAAAACAAATTTATATCCAACGTCATATTGATAGCCTCAAATGTGTTTCGCTGATATTATACCATATTTATTTAAATCTGGTTCATCAACTTTTTGTATGATAAATATCATACATTTTATGTATACATAGCAATCCCCATATAAAAAAGGCTGTTTTGATTAAATAATAAAATCAGCCTTTTTGTTTCCTTTAATATATATTTTATTGTTTAGCCAAAATTTCTTCTAATTCTTTTACCAAATCATCAAATCTTTTAATTGTATTTTCCATAGGTTTTGTAATAGTTAAATTTACGCCACTATCTTTCAATATTTTTAGAGGATAATTTGACCCTCCTTTTTTTAAGAAATACATATAGTTCTCAGCTCCATTATCCTTTAATATAGATTGAGCAAATGTAATACCTGCACTACATCCAGTAGCATATTTATATACATAAAAGCTATTATAAAAATGAGGAATTCTTGACCAACCAACCATTGATAGCTGATCTACTTCGTAGCTATTTCCATAGTATTTTTTCAATAGTTGTCCCCATATATCATTTAATACTAATGCATTTACATTCTTGTTGCTTTCAACCATCTCATGTATAGTTTTTTCAAATTCTGCATACATAGTTTGAGTATATAAAGTATTCTTTATCAAATCTAGATATTCTGATATATAATATGCTTTTTCTTTGTCATTTCTAGCACCTTTTATTAACCCTTCATATAATAAGGCTTCATTTGTTATTGAAGCAACTTCATGAGTAAATATCGAAGGGCTAGAATTAAAATAGTTTTGATTTTTACAGCTTAAATATTCATATATTGCATGTCCTAATTCATGCGATAATGTTGATACAGATCCTAAAGAGTTATTATAGTTTAATAAAACATATGGATGATTATCATATACTGATAAGCAATATCCCCCACTAACTTTATTATCATTTGAGTAAACATCTATCCATTTTTCATTAAATGCTTTGTAAATTATATCTGCATATTCTTCTCCTAAAGGAGACATTGCAGAATATACCATAGTCTGGGCTTTATCATATGTTATATTATTATCCACTGGTTCTACAATAGGTACAAACATATCATAATAATATACTTTATCTAATCCTAATACTTTTTTTCTCAAATTTATATACTTGTGTAAACTATCTGTATGCTTACTAACTGTATCTATTAATTCATTATATACTTTTTTGTCTATATCATCTGATTTTAAATACATATCTAAAGAAGAATCATATCCTCTTGATGTTGAGTAAAATATATTTTTCTTAACTTGTCCAATCAATAATGCAGACAATGTATTTATATTATCATTATATGGAATAAATTCACCTGTATATGCATTCTTTCTACTACTTCTATCTGTTGACTCTATTTCTGTTGCATATTCACCTGGAGTTAAACCTGTTTTTTTATCCATATTCCTAAAAAGATCATATGCATTACCTGGTAAATTTGCTAATGAAGATGTATTGTTCAATAATGCTTCTTCTTCATCATCTAAGTAATGGTCTTTATTTCTTCTTATATCATTGATATACATTCCATATTTCTTACTTATTTTATTATTGCTAATAAATTTATTATAGTCTTTATCTGATAATTTTAGTATCTCAAGTTCTAGATTTGAGCATATTGACATATACTCCTTATAAACTTTTTTAACTTCTTCATTCATATCTAAATATTTATATGAATCCTTATTTATGTCTAATTTTAATTTTGGATATGAGCATAATTTATTTATTCTTATATCTAATTTTTCTTTAATATCTAAAGCAAACGCGAAGTGCGTTTCTGATTTTGTAACCTTTCCAATATAATTTTTTAGTTCTTTAGTATCTTTCCTAAAAGATTGAAGTTCTGATTCCCACTGTTTATCACTTTTATATAATGAGCTTAAATCCCAAATAGTTTTTGTATAGTCTATATTAACTTTTTCTTCTTTCTTACTTTCACTATCTTTATTATCCAAGCTATTCATAACTAATTTACATTGACTATCATCAGACTTTTCAGCTTCACCTGTTATAAATATACTGGAGCTAATCATTAATAAAGATATTAATATTATTTTAAAAAACTTTATCCTCATAAAGATCCATCCTTTCACTAAGTCTACTTAATATTAGGATGGCTTCTTTCAGCTATATTATTCAAACTTTACCATTTAATCAATCATAATATAAAAAGTTATCCACATAGTTATTAACATATCAACAGCCTATAAAACGTAGCTAGAATAAGTTATTTCAGTTATTCATAAATATATTTTTGTTTATATATACTATATATTCACTAAATTATTAACACTTTTTTTGTATTTATCAACAAATTAATGCATAAATCTTATATTTTTTGTTGATAATTCTCCAAATTTCGAAATATCTTAAGGTAATTCTTTTTATCTACCTTTTGTTGAACTTTGTCGAAGTTTGAAATTTCAACGTTTTATTATATTTATATTCTTATTTAAAACTTATCCACATATCAGTAACATTTATTCACAATTTTATAATTTAGACTTATTAAGTAAATATTTTCGTTACCAATACAGTCATATCGTCTTCTACCTCACCTAACTGTAGCTCTAAAGCCCTATCTAATATTTTATCAGCTATTTCTTTTGGATTAGTTGAATTCATTTTCTGCAAGAAATATATTAACCAATTTTCTCCGAAATCATTACTTTTTCCAGCATCAATAATTCCATCTGAAACCATAACTATATAGTCTCCTGTATTAATTTTAGTTCTATGTCTATCCATCTTAACATCAGATAAAATTCCTACTGGTAAAGAAGATGAAGATATTAGATCTACCTCACCATTATTTCGTTTTATATAAGATGGGCAAGATCCCATTTTTACAGTTTCTAAACTACCTTTTTTTAAGTCAATCATCCCTAAATCTAAAGTTGAAAACATTTCATCTGAAGACTTTAACAATAGCATATTATTTATAGTATCGATAATTATTTCATGTTCTATTTTTGCATCTATCATTTTTTCTAATATATCTATAGTTACAGATGATTCATCATAAGCCTTTTTGCCTTTTCCCATTCCATCACTAATAGCCATAATATATTTTCCATCACTAACTTCCATATGAGTATAATTATCTCCTGAAAGTATATGTCCATCTCTAGACATAGAAGCCACCTCAGTAACAGCCTTATATACTTGAGCTTTTGTTAGTTTAATAGTACAATTAGAAGCTAATGAATGGCATCCAATTTTTTGTACAGATAGCTTTTGATCCAAACAATCTTCTATTATATTGACTAATTTCTTATCACATAAGCAACCATTACTACATGTTCTTTTATCTATAATTATTTCAAAATCCTCTTTATCTTTACTAATGTAATTTATTCTATTTATATTAATATTATTTCTTTCTAGTTCATCTGAAATTTCTTTTTCTTTTTCTAGATCTATACTGATATTTGTTTCTAAATCCTTAGATAAATCTTCTATAGATTTTGATATATTTCTAATTTGATTTGCTATTAATCTTCTACTTTCAATAAACTTATTATTCCAATCATAATCTAATACAAAAAGCTTATAATAATAATTGGCTACTTTTGCTATCATCTCAGGCTTCATACATTCTTTTCTAAATTCTTCTGGTATAGTTTTTGCAGTAGCTTGTCCATACTCCTCTATATTTTCTATTAATCTATACATCAATTTGTAAGTATGATTAAATCTAGTCTCCCAACATACTCTCTTCATACTACAGTTATAACATTCATCATTATGAACCATATCTATTAGATTTGTTATATCTTTTTCATTTATTATATTATCTCTTTCTCTAATTTTATCGAATGTATTAGCAAGTTCAGTATAAGTCTTGTGCATGTCCATAAGTCTACTATTAGTAAGTTTTTTACTTCTATCTATATAATCATAAACTAGCTCATTTGAATCTATATTACTTTTTACTAGCTTTTCAACTCTATTAAAAAATGACTTTGGCAATAAAATCACTACCAATGATGCAATTAAGATATCTCTTATTTCCATAATATTTGAACTAAGTCCAGATGTATAAGAATACATAATTATCCAACTTAATATATATCCTAATATACAGAAATATCTATTTAGTCTATTAAACGCTCCTCCTACTAATCCTGCAAATGAATATATCCCCATATAAACTGCAGATGTTATATTGTTTATTATAAATGCAATACCAACTACAACACCGCTTGTAGCTCCCATACCTGAACCACCAACTATAGATGCTACTAAAATTAAAATTGTTGATAATACAGATCTAATAGATATTCCAAATGTAGTTATATTTCCAATTCCCATAATGCTAAATGTAACTAGTAGACTTATAGATATTGCTTCTTCAAGCCGTACTGAGACCCGATTATTTGCATTTATAATTAGCGATACTCCAAATGAAAATACATATGTAGATATAAATAATATTACAACTTCCATACCTATCAAAAATAAGTCATAAATATACTTACTTCCCACTAATGTCTGTCCAATTGAAATCGCCAAAAGTATAGATACCCCTACTATACTAATTTTAAAAATAGAAGGTATTTTCTTTAAATAAATACTAAATGCTAAAATAGCCGTTAGCGCTATAGAATATTTAAAAATGGCGCTAGTACTATTTCCAGATAAAACTATACCTAATAGAGTAGATGTAAATACGGGGTATTTATATCTATCAAACTTACATATACATAAGAAAAATGCTACTCCTAATGGAGCCATAGAATCAATTAAGAGAGATCTACTTAGTAAAAATCCCATTAATATGAATATAATTGTATTAGTATCAAAGAATTTACTTATTCTAATATTACTTAATTTAACATCTCTACTTTTTAAAGAATTAATAGTTCTTTCCATAAAAAAAACCTCCTCATTTGTTTATACAAGAGATTATAACAAAGAGGAGTTTTCTTTTTTGTCATATTAAGTTTATAAATAATAAAAAAATTAAGACAGTTTTTTTGATTTTAGACATATTAAGCCTTCCAAATTATCATACTCACTTACTATTATCTCTCTTAATTCTAATTTTTCCATTATTATATGTAAAATTTTTACACCAGCAGTTATAATATCTGCTCGCTTACTTTGTAGTCCTTTTAGAGACTTCTTATCATTTAATGTCATTTTTTTTAAATTTTGTAGAATATTTTCTATATCATCTATCGTAACAACGCTATTATGTATTTTTTCCATAGAATACACTTCTAACTCTTGATTTATTGCTGATAACGAAGTTATAGTTCCCCCTATACCAACAAGTTTATTAATATGTTTCTCTTTTAATGATTCTAATGTTTCTCTAATCTCATTTTCTATAAACTCGCTCATCATATCAAATTCATAATTGTCAACTATATCAGTAGTTAAAAATTTTTCAGTCATTCTAAGGGCTCCAACATTTTCACTTTTTGAAAACTTAATCCCATCCATATTCCCCAATATAAACTCTGTCGATCCTCCACCTATATCAATAACTAATATATCATCGTTTTCATTTGCACCTTTAAGAACTCCCAAGAATCCTAAATTTGATTCTTCTTCACCGCTAATAATTTCAATATCTATATCTATCTCTTCTTTAGCTATCCTAACAAAATCATCTCCATTTTTACTGTCTCTTAATGCCGATGTTCCAATACAGTAAATATAATCGCAACCTTCTGACTTACTAAGTTTATAAAATTCTTTTAGCGCATCAATATTTCTTCTAATCGCTTCTTGTGATATAAATCCATATTCATCAACACCTTTTCCAATTCTAGTAGTATTGACAAACTTCTTTCTATTTAATAATTCATCATTAATAAAATCACAAACTAATAGTCTCATAGAATTTGTACCAATATCTATAGCTCCTATTTTCATAAAAAATCAACCTCCTAAAGAATATTCTCACCCTATAAAAATATTCTATATTTATTTTTCATTATATAAATTTTATTATATCCATTATATCTTAATGAGATATTAAATCTAATCTATTTTATTACTTATATGATTAATATTTTAATATACATTATTTAAATAAAAATAGGATGAGGTAGAATAGCTTTATAAAACTATTCTACCTCATCCTATTTTTCGATCATATAAACAATCTCATTTGGCTTAACCATATTTAAACGTATTCTTGCAATCGACTCCAAGTCTTCTTCGCTCTGACCAGATTCTATGGATTTAAGCTCTTTAATTTCTTTATCAGCTTGATCTATTTGCTTACTAAGTGATTTTATTTCAGAGCTATATGTTTTATATTTAGAAATTTGAAATCCAAATCCACCTATCATTGAGAAAACTATAGAAATTAAAAACATACATAGACCTATATATTGACCAGAGAACTTCTTTTGTATTTTCATATACTTACACCCTTTTTTTTATCTTTAATCTACCCATAGATTTTCTTTTGATATATTTTCTAGTAGCTAAAAACATATTAGGTATATAAAATATGATATCAAATAATAGGTGCAAAGAATAGATAATAACGTAATACAAATTGTTCAAAATACCGACTATGTAATGTACAGTTTTTTTGAATAAATTTGTTATGAAAAAAATTAATTTATTCAACCCTGCCAAAACAAATTTACTTATGGTGCTATAATATATCAAAAATCCAATAAATAAAGCGACCATGTGGTAGTATCTCAAATTAAAATTTTCTACGGCATTTATGGTTATAAAAGTTAGTATAGTAACAACAACCCAAAACAGAGCATCAAATAAAAGAGACATATATCTTATAAGCTTAAAATTTTGTCTAAAACTTCTATAGATATCAAATAATAATCCTACAGCTATGCCACCGTAAATAGTTGCATAAAATGCACTTAAATCTTGTGTAAATGGTATCATCTACTTAAACACCTTTTTAAATATATTTTCTTGTGTTTTTTTAGGCTTCGCATATACTATAGAATTAATAGTACCATCTATACTTATGATACTTTCTTCTAAATTAAGTTTGCTCATATCTAACTCTTCACCTTCTATTACCATTTCGCCTGCAGAAGTTTTTATCTCTACCTTCTTATCATTAAAAGAGTATATATGCTCTACACCAGAAATAACTAAATTACTTCTATCTTTTAGAGTTATGTTATGTTCCATAATTATCCCCCCAGTAATATTTCAATTCATACTACTATAAATATACTTAAGGGGATTAAAATTTATTCTATTATATCGTACATTTCTTTTGCATCATTTTTTAACACATGTTCTTTTATCTCATTTATCTTAAACTTCATTTTCTTTTCACCGAATTGTATTTCTAATAGATCTCCCACATTTACTTCAGATGAAGATTTTGCAGGCTTTCCATTTATAGTTACAATACCTTTATCACAAGCTTCCTTTGCGACAGTTCTTCTTTTAATTATTCTAGATACTTTTAAATACTTATCTAATCTCATATTCATTCTCCTTCGTTTCTATCCCTATGAAACAATTTATATTTATTTTAAAAAATGCCTACAGTCATATAAACTATAGGCACCTTATATTTAATTCATATATAAACTCTAAGGTATTAACCTTAAAATTAATTTATGTATTTATATTACTTGTTTATAACTTCTTTTAAAGACTTTCCAGCTTTGAATACTGGAGCCTTAGAAGCTGGTATTTCTATAACTTCTTCTGGATTTCTTGGATTTCTACCTTGTCTAGCAGCTCTTTCTCTAGTTTCAAAAGTACCAAATCCTACTAATTGTACTTTATCTCCTTCAACTAAAGCTTCTTCTACAGATTGCATGAATGCATTTAATGCAGCCTCTGCTTCTTTTTTAGTTAATTCACTTTTTTCTGCCATTTTTGTTACTAATTCAGCTTTGTTCACGATACTTACCTCCTAAAATGTTTATCATATAGAATTATTTATGTTTTTACTATTCTATATCTTTAGTGATTTTCCTTCTTTATATTATTTAAATTTCGCTTTTTCCCAAAGTTTATCCATTTCCTCAAGTGTCATATCTTCTAATTTCTTATCAGAATTTATTGCACTATCTTCAATAAATTTAAATCTTTTTATAAATTTATCATTAGTCATATTTAAAGCTTCTTCTGGATCTAACTTTAAAAATCTAGCTAAATTTACAATAGAGAACAGCAAATCTCCTAGTTCTTCCTTTATGTATTTTATATTTCCTTCTTTACATTCGTCAAGTAATTCTTTGTATTCTTCTTCAATTTTTTTATATACATCACTTATATCATCCCAGTCAAAACCTACTAATGCTGCTTTTTTTTGTATTTTTTCTGCTTTTATTAGAGCTGGTAAATGATTTGGAATTCTAGTTAACCCTTCAGTTACTGTAGATTCGCCTTTTTCTTTCCTTTTCAAATCTTCCCAAGTTTTATCAAAATTATTCATGTCTATATTAATATTTTTAAAAACATGTGGATGTCTATATATAAGCTTATTACATATACTATTTAATACTTCTGATAGATCAAAGAAACCTGTTTCTTTACCTATTTGACAGTGGAAAATAACTTGTAAAAGCACATCTCCTAACTCTTCTATCATTTCATCGATATCATCATTATCAATTGCTTGGCAAAGCTCGTATGCTTCTTCTATTATATATTTTTTTAAACTTTCATGATCTTGCTTTTTGTCCCAATCACAACCTTCTGGACCTCTAAGTGTTTCCATTATTTCCTCTAAGTCATGTATATTATTATACATTTTTTTAGAGCTCTTTGGTATATAAACACTAGTTAAATAATTAAATAAGTTTTCCGCTCTATCTAATTCATGTAATGGAACATATTTCTTACTTTCTAAAGCTTTGACACCTGCACCATTTACTATACATACTTCTTGGTCATAATCATAGCATTCCATTAATCTTAATTTAACATTTGAAGCTATAAAATGATCATATACTTGAGTAATTATCATACTTGTATTTGTATCTATATATGAATTTTCTATTTCAAAAGCATCTACTAACTTAAATCCATTAGCTGGGTCAATAGCCAAATAGTTAAACATTGCGTCTACAAAGCTCATAGAAGCTATAACTTCAACTTCGATACCTTTTAGCTTAGCAATAGCTTCTATTTGGCTTACAGTTCTTTCTGCTACCCTTGGATGCCCTGGAACAGCATATACTAAATCACCTTCATATGATTTTTCTATTATAAACTCAGCAATTTCTCTATATACATTTTCAAAGTTTTCTTCATTATCATAAAAATAATCTAAATTAGTATATGTAATGCTATCCTTTAGTTTATCTACAGTTGGATGCTTTTCAGTTCTTAGATAAATTCTAGAACTTGATTTTAAAATATCTAATGCACCTTGGCTAATAAGAGTTTCATCCCCTGGTCCAAGTCCTACGATATTTATCTTTCCCATAATATCACTCCTATAGTACCTTTATATGAATCTACTAAACCAATTATATGCTTATTTTTAAGTATATCCTTGTATTTTCATATATATACTTTGATTATTTCATAAGATTTAACTTTCTTAAAAGCTTATAAATTTTTTCACCTTTTGGCATAATTAAAAGTTCTTCTTTTCTAATTCCGCCTATTCCTAATAAAACTAAAACATAAACTACTGCACCAATACATATTGAAACTAATGTCGATAATGTATTTCCAATAGCCCCACTCATAAATCCATAAGATAACTTAACAGCTACGAACATAGTTAAAACTGTTATTAGTGGTTTTATAATAAATTCTTTTTTACCAAATTTAACACCCATATATTTCTTGACAAAGTGTAGCTCAATTAATGATGCTACAGCATATGCCGTTACTGTACCTAAACCTGATCCTAATACATTAATTTCAGGTATTACAGTTAATGAGTAACTTATTATTATTTTAAACAGCATACCTATACTTAAGGCCATAACAGGTATCATCGGTTTACCCATACCTTGAAGTATACCATTTAAACTAAATATCAATCCTAAAAATATTATAGCAGGAGATATTGTAAATAATATTGTACCTAAAAATGCAGGTTCATCAGGATATAGTAATTTCATTATTGGTCCCGCTAGAGATGCTATACCAAATGCACAAGGTAAAACAACTAATAAAGTTACTTTTATTGCACTTCTAGTTTCTTTTCTAGCCTTACCTACTTTACCTAAAGCAAATGATTCTGATATAGATGGAACTAAGCTCATACCTATAGCAGAAGTTATTACTGAAGGTAAATTAACTATAGCCATCGCCATACCTGTTAACTGACCAAATAAAGACACTGCTTGTTCTGATGTAAATCCACCTTCAACAAGTCTTCTTATAACAATCACATTATCCATCATGTTAACTAAAGGCATTACTGAAGCACCTATTGTTATTGGTATCGCAACTAGTAATATTTTCTTTAGTATTCTAGAAACACTTTCATCTTTAAATCTCTTACTTGCTTTTATATCTGCTTTACGTTGCTTAGCTTCTCTAAGATAAGCAATTATTAAATATGTAATTGATCCTATAGCACCTATTGTTGCTCCTGCTATAGCTCCTGCTGCACCCATTTCAGGTCCATTTTTTTGCATAAAATAATACGCAAGACCTATTCCTAATATAACTCTAAAAAACTGTTCTGTTATTTGTGAAACAGCTATTTTGCTCATATCCCTTTTACCTTGGAAATATCCTCTATACGAAGACATTGCTGGTACGAATAAAAGTGCAGGTGCTATTGCTAACATTGCGTAATGTGCGCCTGGATTATTCATTAAATCCGTAACTATATAATCTGCTCCAAAGAATAATATTGCAAATGATACTAAACCAGTTATTAGTAAAACTATATATGCAACTTTAAATATTTTGTTGGCACCTTTATGGTCACCTATCGCAGTCTTTTCCGATACTAGCTTAGCTAGAGCTGTTGGAAATCCTGCTGTTGCTAGAGTCAGAAATAAAGTATACACAGGATATGCAGCTTGGTAATAGCCCATACCTTCTGACCCTATTAATCTTCCAAGAGGTATTCTAAAGAATGCACCCATTATTTTAACAATTATACCTGCTACTCCAAGTATAATTGCTCCCTTAAGGAAAGAGTCCTTGTTTTTGTTATTATCCATAACTAAACCTCCATACTATTTATATAACAAATTTTAATATATCATATATTTATTAGTATATTCAACATTTTAGTATTTAAGTTTTACTTTAAAGTATAAAAGACCCTTTTTCAGGGTCTTACTTATTACTTTATTGAACTTGTTTTCCTAAAAAATTAGAAGCTACTTTAAGCATTTTTTCTATTCCCTCTGGAAGTGTTTCATTTTCTTTAGAAACTACTGTTATAGATCCGATACAATCTCCTGAAGAACTAACTATAGGCATGATAATTTGTCCAGTATACTCTCCCGAATCATCTTTATATAGAGGTAAAATTTTATTATCTTTAAGTAATTTAGTTTCTCTATTTTCTATTAATTGTTCTAACTCTTTACTTATACTTTTTTCTTTATATTCTTTTTTAGGTAGCTTGCACACGGCTATTATTGAATCTAAATCTGTTACTGCAATTCCGCACCCAAGAACTTCTCCTAACGTTTCGGCATACTCTTGAGAAAATTCTGTTAATTCTCCTATTGGAGAGTATTTTTTTAATATTACCTCTCCATCTTTTGCTGTAAATATCTCAAGAGGATCTCCTTCTCTTATTCTTAAAGTTTTTCTTATTTCTTTTGGAATAACAACTCTTCCAAGATCATCTATTCTTCTAACTATTCCTGTTGCTCTCATTTAATTTTATCCCTCCATTACTAACTTTAAGTTTATTTTTACCATTCATAAGAAAAATATGCAAAAAAAGATGTAGTGAATATTTTTTTGATTTCTTTTGCAAATCAACTTCACATACATCCTTTTTTATTTGTTCTAATTAATTTTTAATTTTTTTACTGAAACAACATTATTTCACAGTTACTTTTTCTAATAACTCTTTATTCGTTTCTACTTTAGATTCTTCTTTTAACTTTTCAACTTGAGAGTTATATTTTTCATCTTCTAATGTTGTTTTTATTGTATCTTTCACTTCATCAAATGGTTTTTGTTCATCTACTTTGTCAGTTACTTTTATTATATGGTATCCATAATCACTTTCTACTAAATCTGATATTTCTCCTACTTTCATTGAAAATGCGGCTTCTTCAAATGGTTCTACCATTTCTCCCTTTCCAAAGAATCCTAAGTCTCCACCATTTTCAGCTGATACTGTATCTTCAGAATATTCTTTTGCTAACTTAGAAAACTCTTCTCCTGACTTAGCCTTTTCTAATATTTCTTCAGCTTTTTTCTTAGCTTCTTCTTTCTTTTTGTCACTTAATTCATTTCCATTATCATCAGTTGTCTTTATTAATATATGAGATGCTTCTACCTCATCTACGTAAAACTCATCTTTATGTTCATCGTAGTATGTTTTCATCTCTTTTTCACTTATTGAATTATTTTTATTAAAGTTTTCTTTATATTTTTCACTAGCTAAATCTCTTTCAAATTGATATTTTAAGAAATTATCATCAATACCTATTTTATCTAACTGTTTTTTATAATCTTCATTTTCTTCTAACTGAGCTTTAAAATCTTTTATTTCATTATTAACTTCTTCTTCCGTTGGAAGCAGGTTTTCCTTCTTAGCAGCTTCATAAATAGCTTCTGTATATACCATTTGGTCTAGAACCATTTCTTTGAATGTATCTTTGTATTTTACACCTTCTTCAACTTCTTGATCCCAGATACTTTCTCCATAGTACATTTCTATTGATTGTTTATTAAGTTCAAGTACCTTTTCATAGTTTCCTAGTGTTATTCCATTTCCATTTACAGTAGCTATATTTTCATTTTTATCCGTGCTACTACACCCAATCATTCCTATCCCTAAAATAACAGACAGGAGTAAAGTTCCTATTTTTTTCAAATCACTACACCCTTTCTCTATTGTTCTTTCATACTGCACATTGTTTCTAGTAGTTCCTCTAGCTCTTTAACAATCTTATAACCAACTTTTTCTTTTGTCTTATACTTAGTTAAAGGAAGTAGCCATATTTCATCTTTAACTTGTCTGACCTTTTCTACTTTCATTATTTTACATAGAGATTTTATATAAGATATTTTTAATAATGTTTGTACAGATTTTGGCAAATCAGAGAATCTATCTTCTAATTCTTCTTGTACTTCTAGCATATCCTCTTTACTTTCAATAGATGCAATTTTTTTATACATCTCTATCTTAGTCAGCTCATCAGATATATAAGTATCTGGTATATATGCATTAACACTTAAATCTATCTCTACATCTATCTCTTCTAATATAGGTTCTCCTTTTACCTTTTTTATGGCATCATTTAGCATCTTTACATATAAATCATATCCTATTACTGCCATATGTCCATGTTGTTGTGAACCTAGTATGTTTCCAGCACCTCTGATTTCAAGGTCTCTCATTGCTATTTTAAACCCTGATCCAAATTCTGTAAACTCCCTTATAGCTTTTAATCTTTTTTCAGCTATTTCACTTAATACTTTATCTTTTTCATACATTAGATATGCATATCCTTGTCTAGAACTTCTTCCAACCCTACCTCTTAACTGATAAAGCTGAGCTAGTCCCATTTTGTCTGCATCATATACTATCATTGTATTTGCATTAGATATATCCATTCCTGTTTCAATAATTGTGGTACAAACTAAAACGTCGTATTCTTTATTCAAAAATCCTAAAATTATATCCTCTAACATTTTAGAAGTCATTCTTCCATGAGCTACAGCAACTTTAGCATCTGGTACTAATCTTTTTATTTTACTTGCCATTTCTTCTATATGCTCAACTCTATTATATACAAAGAATACTTGACCTCCTCTTGAGATTTCTCTTTCTATTTCATCTTGAATTACACTCTCTTTTGCTTCTGTTACATAAGTTATAATAGGGTGTCTTTCTTGTGGAGGTTCTTCTATAACACTCATATCTCTTATTCCACTTAGAGACATATGCAATGTTCTTGGTATAGGTGTTGCTGATAATGTAAGAACATCAACTGTAGACTTGATTTGCTTAAGTGATTCTTTATGCTTAACACCAAATCTTTGCTCTTCATCAATAACAACTAAACCTAAGTTCGGTAAATTTATATCTTTAGATATAATTCTATGAGTTCCTATAAGAACATCTACTAGACCTTTTTTTGCATCATTTATTATTTCTTTCTGTTGCTTAGGTGATTTAAATCTACTTAATACCTCTACTCTTATTGGATAGTTTTCAAATCTTTCTCTAAATGTGTTGTAATGTTGCTGTGCAAGTATAGTAGTAGGAACTAGTACTGCAACTTGTTTTTGATCCATACAAGCTTTAAATACAGCTCTTATAGCTACCTCCGTTTTTCCATATCCAACATCACCACATATAAGTCTATCCATAACCTTATCTGATTCCATATCTTTTTTAGTTTCTTTTATAGCCTTTAATTGATCCTCTGTTTCCTCATGTGGGAATAGAGATTCAAATTCATTTTGCCATGGAGTATCTTTAGAGTATTTATAGCCTTTTACTTTTTCTCTTTTAGCATAAAGCTCTATAAGGTCTTTAGTCATATCTTCTATTTCTTTTTTAACCTTAGCCTTAGCTCTAGTCCACTCACTTGAACCAAGCTTATTTAGCTTAACTTTTTCAACATCAGAACCTATATATTTTTGTACCTTATCCATTTGGTCTATAGGAACATATAAGTTATCTCCACCTTGATAGATTATCTTCATGTAGTCTTTCTTTATTCCATTTACAGAAATTTGTTCTATCCCTGTATATCTTCCTATACCACTATTTTCATGAACTACATAATCTCCAACATTTAAATCTAAGAAAGATTCTATTTTTTGTCCTTTTTTCTTCTTTTTACTTTTTGTATTAGAGGCTCTTTTATGTACTCCTATCATTTCATTATCTGTAACCACTACAAATTTTATTGATTTATATTCAAATCCACTACTAATTTGTGCAGGTACAATAATTATTTGAGATGATTTTATTTCAATATTTCTTTTTCTTGATACTGTTGTTTCTAATCCTAAATCTAATAACTCTTTATTTAATTTTTTAGCTCTTTCTAATGTATTAGTAGCTAGTATTATTTTAAATCCATTGTATTTTAATCTATTTAATTCTTCGCATAAAACATCTAGCTTACCATTGAAGGTTGGAACTTCTCTTGACTCAAAGTTAACTACACTACTAATTCTAAAGTCATTTACAGGCTTAGGTAAAAGAGTATTTAATATTAGCTTCTTTTCACCTTTAATTAAATCTAATTCATTGAAATGGTATAGTAATCTACCTTGACTTTTTAAAGCTAGTCCTCTCTCTAAGTTTAACTTATAGTTTTCATTGAACTCATTAATGTAATTTTCGCATCTTTCCTTAAGTCTAGAAATATCATTTACAAAAATAATGGCATTATCATTTAAGTATGTAAAAATACTTTTATTTTCTTCTGGATAAATGTAGTCTATATAATTTTCTATCCCTTCAAAATATGTTTTACTTTCTATATTCTCTATATTCGCAAAAACATCTTCATTAGTTAATTTTCCTGTTTCCTTTTTTAATTTTTCAACAGCATCATTAACTTTTTCAGGATAAATAAATTCTCTTGAAGGTGTTATTGTAAACTTCTTAATCTTGTCAATTGATTTTTGTGAAAAAACGTCAAAAGTTCGTATAGAATCTATCTCATCATCAAATAATTCCATACGAATTGGATTTGTATATTCTAACGAAAAAATATCAACAATTCCACCTCTTATACTAAACTGTCCAAAGCCTTCTATTTTAGACACTCTTTCATAACCTAGAGAAACAAGTCTCTCACTTAACTCTTCTAGGTTTATCTTATCCCCTATCTTATAATTATAAGTATTATTAAGTAGTACTTCTTTTGGCATATATTTTTTAAGAATAGCTTCAGTGGAAGTTACTAAAACAATCTTCTCTCCTTTAGCTAATCTTAAAAGAACTTTAAGCTTTTTAGCTTCTTCATTTCTATCCTTTGCATCTAAATGATAAAAGTATATATCTTGATATCCAAGATACACTACTTTATCTTTCATATAAAAACTTAAATCCTCATAAGCTTTTTTAGCTTCTAAATCAGTGCTCGCTACAAAGACTATAGGTCTATTTAATTCTTTAAATATAGAATAAGTTATATGAGGTTTTTGAACTGATAAAAGGCCATTAATTAATAATGAGCCTTTATTACTATTTATGCAATTTATTACATCTTTATATTCTTTGGAGTTTTGCAAAGGGTATATAAATACATCATTCATATGAAATTCTCCCTTTCCTTACCCATTGTATTTATTCATAGCTAGGTCAATATTTTCTCTTATCATAGTATCTACTGCTTTAGCAGCCTTTTCTAATCCTAATTCTATATTATCACTTTCTTCTTTTCCAAATCTAGATAAAACAAAATCTGCTAAATCTTGTCCTGGTCTAGGCTTAGATACACCAACTCTAACCCTCGGAAAGTCATTAGAACCTAAACACTTAGTAATAGATCTCATGCCATTATGAGTTCCACCACTTCCTTTTTTTCTTATTCTTATCTTTCCAACATCTAAGTCAATATCGTCATAAACTACTATTATATTTTCCATATCAATATTATAATAGTTATAAATATCAATTAAAGTTTCTCCACTTAAATTCATATATGTTTGAGGCTTTACTAAAAGAACTTTTTCATTTCCAACTCTACCTTCTCCTATTAAAGCCTTATGTTTTATTTTCGATACGTTTATATCATATTCCTTTGATAAAATATCTATAACATCAAATCCAACATTATGTCTTGTTTTTTCGTATTGCTTACCTGGATTACCTAATCCTACTACTACATACATATTTATTCCTCCTTTATAACACTTTATTAATTATCTCAAAATAGCTATTCATCAAACTATTTTCAGTTAGCATTATCAAAATTGTTGCTAATGATATGAATGGTGCAAATGCTATACTTTCTTTTATAGATTTATTTTTTTTTAAAATTATGTAGATACAGTATATAAATGCTATTATATATGATAAGAACATTAAATATAAGCTATAATTATATCCTAATGTAAAACAACATAATGCAAATAGACCAATATCTCCATCTCCTAACCCTTTAGTTAATTTTGCTAAAAGATATGATACTATTATACCTATAAATAGTCCACCTATATGATTTGTAAAATCTTTTTCTATAGTTATTGAACTTATTAAAATTACACCTTGAATAATTATACCACTAACTATTGTTATATCATATATGTAAGTAGTTCGATAATCAATTATTGATATTCCTAATAAAAACGGAATTAAAAAGATATATTTTATAAAATCTATTGTTAGTCCATATTTTTTATATATACAAAGATTTAAAATTATTATTAATATATATAGTATAGAAGTATTATATGTAATTTGGTTTATTTCTCTGCTTTTATTTTTTAAATACTTATCTGTAAAATAAGTTAAAATTGTAGATGTTATTATAATGTAAATCATTATTTCAATCATGTATCAGTAGTAGGATTAATCCTTATACTTTGATTTTTGATTGATATAATTTTTTTATACTTATTTTTAATAAAAAATTATATTTCCCAATACTCTCATTGGATTTGCCACTTGATAAAAAAGAATCTCTTTTACAGAGATTCTTTTATTTCATGATACTTTTGTTCTTGTACATATATATTAGGTACATTATCATTTGATAATATAAAATAAATATTTCTAATCCTATAAGTTTTTTCTTTCCTTTAAATTTAATGCCTTAAAAATAGTATAAAATCCATATTAATATTTATCTTCTATCAATCTAATTGTATATTCATAGTCCGTACATCTACTTAAAACACTATTTCTAGAAATTATTCCTTGTATATATAAATTGACTAATTCTTGATCCATAGACTGCATTCCAAATTTGCTACCTGTCTGTATTTGATTTTGTATTTGATATGTTTTATTTTCTCTTATTAGATTTCTAATTGCTGAATTTGCAATCATAACCTCAAGCGCTGCAACTCTTCGCCTTCCATCTATAGTTTGTATTAGTTGTTGTGAAACTATTCCCTCACAAACAGTTGATAATTGACTTCTTATTTGTTTCTGCTGTTCAGATGGAAACATATCTACTATTCTATCTATCGTCTTTGCTGCACCAACTGTATGTAATGTAGAAAATACCAAATGTCCTGTTTCTGCTGCAGTTAATGCAATTGATATAGTTTCTGCATCTCTCATCTCCCCTACCAATATTACATCTGGATCTTGACGAAGTATGGATCTTAGTGCAGAATTAAAACTTTTTGTATCTTGTCCTATTTCTCTTTGATTTACTAATCCCATTTTATGCTTATGTACGTATTCTATTGGATCTTCAATAGTTATTATATGTTTTTGCTGATTTTCATTAATTATATCTATAAGACTTGCAAGTGTTGTTGATTTTCCACTACCTGTCGGTCCAGTAACTAAGACTAGCCCTTTATTTCTTTCTGTAAATGTCTTTAGTACTTCTGGAAGCCCTAAAGATTCAAATGATGGTATAGTAGACATTATCGTTCTTATTGCTAGAGCATAATTTCCTTTTTGCTTATATGCATTTACTCTAAATCGTTCTCCAGTCTCTAAAGCTACTGAGAAATCACATTCACCATACATCTCTATCCTTTTAAATTTATTTTCCTTCGCTATATCCTTTGTCATATCTTCAGTATCTTCACTAGTTAATATCCTATCATTTAATTTTATAAACTTACCATTTATTCTAGCAATAGGCGCACTGCCTACTGTTATATGTATATCTGAAGCTCCTATCTCTATTGCAATTTCTAATAAATCAAATATATTCATATTTAATATTTACTCCTTAGTTTTATATAAATTTCTTTTATATTCACTATATTTAGCTAAAGACTAGATGCTTTCTAATAATATGAACCTGGTAAACTATCAGCTTCTATTAAAGAATGATATTAATCTTGCCTATATGATCTATAAATTACTCTCATATTACTATTTATATGGTCAAAATTTTATATACTTACTATTAAAAATATCGATTATTAGTATTATAGCCAAAAGAAGTACCTAAATATCTTTATTATTTAATTTATTCAGTTTAACAATACCGTACTCTACCTACCTAATAAATATTTCCTCATTTAGTAATCATCAAATAAACTGACTTACATATTCAGAATTATTTGTGATATCCTCATGTATCATAGATAAATTAGTTAAATTTATTCTGTATGTATATTTTTATATATTGCAATGGATAAATCTCACCACTTCACTCCTGTATTGCTTAATCAATAGTTTCATGTATAACTTCTATATTCATAATCTTAAATATTAAGTAAGTAGTAAATCTTATTCATAAGTCTATCGGTCCGATAATATGTACTAAAATAATGATAACACTGATACATTTCTATCATAAATACTTTATATTCTATAATATTCATATCAAAAGTAAATTATAATTATGATATTTTAAGAACTATTACACATAAAAAAGACTTGTACTTTGATTACTCAAAATACAAGTCTATATAATATATTAGAATAAAACACTTATAGATTCGTTAGAGAATATTTTCTTTATAGCATCTCCAAATAAAGGTGCCACTGAAAGCTCTTTTATTTTATCTATTTTCTTTTCTTCAGGAAGTTGTATAGTATCTAATACTATTAGTTCACTTATAGCAGAATTTTCTATTCTTTCTATAGCTGGTCCTGATAATACTCCGTGAGTACAACAAGCATATATATCTTTCGCTCCAAATTCTTTAAGAGCATTAGCTGCATTAGTTATTGTTCCTGCAGTATCTATCATATCGTCTAATAAGATAACATTCTTCCCTTTAACATCTCCTATTATATTCATAACTTCGCATACGTTAGCTTTTGGTCTTCTCTTATCAATTATAGCTAGTGGAACATCTCCATCTAATGTAGTTGCAAATTTTCTAGATCTTGTAACGCTTCCAAGGTCAGGTGAAACTACTACTAGATCTTCTATTTTCTTTTCATTGAAATAGCTAGATAATATACTTCCCCCTAATAAGTGGTCTAATGGTATATCAAAGTATCCTTGTATCTGTGCCGCATGTAAGTCCATAGTTAAAACTCTATCTGCCCCTGCAGCTGTTATTAAGTTTGCAACTAATTTAGCCGTAATAGGATCTCTTGATTTTGCCTTTCTATCTTGTCTTGCATATCCATAGTAAGGAATTACTGCTGTTATTCTACCTGCAGATGCTCTTTTTAAAGCATCTATCATTATTAATAATTCCATTAAGTTATCATTTACTGGACTGTTAGTTGATTGAACTACGAAAACATCGCATCCCCTTACTGTTTCGTTCATGTTTACAGATATTTCTCCGTCACTGAACTTCCCTACTGTACAGTCTGATACAGGTACTCCTATATAGTCAGCTATTTTTTGCGCTAACACTTTTGACGAGTTACCTGAAATGATTTTGATTTCACTTCCGCTAGTATTCATTGCTTATCCTCCCGAAAATTTAAACTATTGATATATATTTTGTAATTTATATTTTATAATTTTTAGACTAGTTCTAAAAATAATAATCTTACTTATTTGTTGTCTCTTTCTCTTTTCTTCTCTACCCAGCCTTCCTTAACAACCTGTCTTTCTCTTGCTATTGCTAAAGCTGCTTTAGGTACATCCTTTGTTATTGTTGATCCTGTTGCTATATATCCATCCTCTTCTACTACTACTGGTGCTACTAAATTAGAATTTGATCCTATAAATGCACCATCTTTTACTACTGATTTAAATTTATTTTTTCCATCGTAGTTAACAAATACAACTCCACAACCTATATTTACATTTTTTCCTACATGAGCATCTCCAATATAAGATAAATGAGATGCTTTTGAATTATCTTCAATTGTAGCATTCTTAACCTCTACGAAGTCCCCTATTTTTACATTATTACCTATGTTGCTCTTTGGTCTAAGATAAGCATATGGTCCAACTGTTGTATTTTCTCCAACTTTACTATCTATAATTGTTGAGTTTTTTACTTCTGTATTATCTCCAATAGTTGAATTTTCTATAGATGAATTCATATCTATTACACAATTACATCCTATTTTTGCGCTTCCTTTTAGCATTACTCCAGGATATATTATAGTATCATTCCCTATTTCGACATCTGATTCTATATATGTAGAATTAGTATCTATTATAGTTACACCATTTACCATATGAGATTCATTTATTCTTTTTCTCATAATTTCTTCTGCTTTTGATAATTCTACTCTAGAGTTCACTCCCATAAGTTCTTCTATTGTAGAACCATTATATGCTCCTACCTTTTGACCCTTATCTCTCATTATATATATTGTGTCTGTTAAGTAGTATTCTCCTTGAGCGTTGTTATTATCTATTAAGTCTAAGGCTTCCCTTAAAGATTTTCCATTAAAACAGTAGATTCCAGAGTTTATTTCATTTACAGCTTTTTCTTCTTCGTTTGCATCTTTTTGCTCTACTATCTTTAATAAGTCTTCATTATTATCTCTTATTATTCTTCCATATCCTGTTGGATTATCTACTTTAGTTGTTAAAACTGTTGCATGATACCCATTTTCTAAGTGATATGAAAATAATCTTTTTAATGTATCTTCTTTTATTAATGGAGTATCTCCACATAAAACTACTATTGTGTCTTCATCGTTTATGTATTCTTTTGCCATCTTGACAGCATGACCAGTTCCCAATTGCTCTGTCTGCATTGCTATCATTGTATCTTCTGGTAATCTTTCTTTTACAACTTCACTTCCATGTCCTAGTATTGCCACTATATCATTTACACCTGATTTTTTAGAGACATTTATTACGTGGTTTACCATTTCTTTTCCACATACTTTATGTATTACTTTTGGATATTGAGACTTCATTCTAGTCCCTTTACCTGCTGCAAGAATTATAGCTTTAAAATTCATAAGCTCTACTCCTTTTTATTATCTATTTTAATAAATCTATATATTTTATAATTTATGTTTTCATTTTAAATTATGTTCTTATTTAAAATCATATTTTTATTCGTTATTCTGTATACAATATATCTATTTCTCTAACTAATATATCACTTTTTATACTAAAAGTATAGCCATTAAAGTCTTTTTATAATAAAAAAGAGCCGAATAGTTCGGCTCTTACATACTAATTAATACTACATTAAGTTATTTATTTACTTATTCTGCTGCTACTTCTAATTGAGCAACTGCTTCGTGGTAAGCTTTTAATACTGCATCTTCTAAAACTTGTCTCATCTCAGCATTTATTGGATGAGCTATATCTCTGAAGTTTCCTTCCCCTACTTTTCTACTTGGCATTGCTATGAATAGCCCATTATGTCCTTCGATAACCTTTATATCATGAACAACAAATAGATTATCGAAAGTAATAGAAACTATACATTTCATTTTCCCTTCATCTGTTATTTTTCTTACTCTTACGTCAGTAATGTTCATACCTCAATATCCCCCTTTTAATTTTGACAGAATTAATTTGTATTAATTATAAATTCTTTATATTTAATAATTCTATATTGCCTGAAAATTTCCTCTTTATTTTTGTAAAATATTTATTTTTTTATTATTCTTCCTCAAATAAATTTTCACTTTCTTCAACAGTATCTTCTAATTCCTCAATTTCTTCTATATTAATATTTCTATATTCATCTTTGAAAGTCTTTAAATTTGGCTCTACAATTATGTTCTCACCATCTACATCTAGTTGTATTAATGATATATAATCTGATACCATTTTTTCTTCTGGTGTAGTTGTTGAGATAAATACTCCAGACCCTATGACTTCTGCCCCAAATTCATTCATAAGGTTCATCATACCTTTTATAGTTCCTCCACCTCTCATAAAGTCATCTATTAAAATAACCTTACTTCCTTGCTTAAGAGCTTTTCTTGGTAAACTCATACTTTCAACTTTAGACTTTCCACTTACATATGTCATACTTAAAGTAGGACCTTCTGATACTTTTATGTCCTTTCTTATTATAACTAGTGGTAAATTCATTGCTTTAGCTGTCATAAGAGCCATAGGTATACCCTTTGTTTCCATTGTTACTACATAATCAGCTTCTGAGTAATCTATATTAGATGCAAATATTTTCCCTATTTTTGATGCTATATTTGGATCGTATATTAAATCTATTAAGTATAAAAAACCTCCAGAAAGTAATCTAGATGGATCACTTATTTTTTTACATAAATCCATTAAAAATTCTTCATTTTCTGATTTAGAAGTCTTAGGTATATACTTAACTCCTCCTGCAGCCCCAGAAATAGTTAAAACCTTTCCTAACTCTAACTTTTCAAAAACATTTTTAACAACTAATAAATCTTCACTTATTGTTGATTTTGCAGCATTAAATTTTTCTGTAAAATAACTTAATGTATATATTTTATTTGGATTGTCTGATAGTATTTTAACTATAGCTCCAATTCTTTCCGTTCTCTTAAACTTCATGAAACTACCTCCTGTATTATTACTTTTCTATATGTAAACTAAATAATGCACAAGATTACTTAATATGATATAATAATAGTTATGTTTTATGGCGTTTGTTAATATACTTATACATAGATATATTATATGTATATTATTAATAAAATATTGAACATTGTATTATTATACCACATAAATAGTTCATATTGTAGAACTTAATTTAGAGAGGAAGGTGGTTTTATTATGAATATACACTTTATTGGAATCGGTGGCATAAGTATGAGTGCTTTAGCAGAAATATGCCTTAACAAAGGATATACAGTATCAGGGTCTGATATGAATGACTCTTATCTTCTAGATAACCTTAGAAGTCAAGGAGCTAACATATATATTGGCCAAAAAAGAGAAAATATATCTGATAACATAGACATGGTTGTTTATACTGCAGCTATACATCCTGATAATCAAGAGTTAGTAGCTGCTAAAGAAAAGAATATACTTACTATGGATAGAGCTGCTTTTCTAGGACAGGTAATGAGAGAGTATAAAAACTCGATTGCAGTTTCTGGTACTCATGGTAAAACATCTACAACATCTATGCTATCTACAATTTTTGAATATGCTAAATTAGATCCTACTATTTTAGTTGGCGGAAATCTAAGTGTGATTGGCGGTAACGTTAAAATAGGTTCATCAGACCATTTTATAACAGAAGCTTGTGAGTATGTTGATAGTTTTCTTAACTTCAATCCTAAAATTTCTATAGTATTAAACATAGAAGAAGATCATCTTGACTACTTCTCTGGTTTAAATGAAATAAAAGCTTCTTTTAACAAATTTGGTAAACTTTTACCAGCTGATGGTTATTTTATAATAAACGGTGATGACAATAATACTATTGACATTTTACATGAAGTTAAAGCAACTACTATAAAATATGGTACAAATACATCAAATGATGCAGTTATAAAAAATATAAGCTTTAATGATAATGGATATGGTATATTCGAATTAGAATACAAAGGCAATGATTTAGGCAGATTTGAATTATCTGTTCCTGGTCTTCACAACATTTACAATGCTACAGCAGCTATAATGACTGCTTATGTTTCTAATCTTGAATTAGAAGTAATAAGAAAAAACATCTCTCTTTATAAAGGTGTCGGTAGAAGATTTGAAACTAAAGGTTATTATAAAGATGTTTTAGTAATAGATGATTATGCTCATCATCCAACTGAGTTAAAAGCTACATTATCTGCTGCTAATAAATTAAAGAAATCTAAATTATGGTGTGTATTCCAACCTCACACTTACACTCGAACAAAATCATTATTAGATAGTTTTGCTGAAGCTTTCTATTCTGCTGATAAGGTGATAATAACTGATATATATGCAGCTAGAGAAGATGATCCAGGTGATATACATGCTAAAGATTTAGTTGAAAAACTTTATCAAAATAATGTAGATGTTACCTATATAAGCAAATTTGAAGATATAGCTCAGTATCTTCGCGAAAATACAGAATCTAATGATTTAGTAATTACTGCTGGTGCTGGACCTATATTCCAAGTAGCAGAAATGCTTGTTGAAAAATAAATTTAATTAACTGCATTTTTCGAATAATAATTCTAATATTATGTAAGTTATAATAAAAATCCCTTATGTTTAACTAAAATTATAGTATAAATATAAGGGATTTTTATTATTTTATTTAATTTTGAATATATCATTTTTTATGTATTCATATAAAGCATTATGAACTTCATAATATGATTGTAAATTATGAGAAGTTATTTTTATATAGTCTTCTCCCATTGTTTCTACTACTATATCTTCACCTTTTATATTTATTGATATGGTGAAGTTATACTCACTTCTTTCTTTACTTTTTTCTGGCTGTACTTTTCCTACAATCCGTTTTGATGCCATTTTGTATGATAAGTCATCAAACTTCCACTTGTTAATTTTCTTAGTTTTATCTTTGTAAGTTATGCTCACACGATCCCAAGATTTATACTGACTTACAAATCCAAACGATGTATATATACTCTTCTTTAAAACATTTGAAAATTCTTCTTTTGAATCTACTGGTATTTTATAGTATGTCTCTTTATTTACTGTATAAATCCTTAAATAATTTAAATCTGTTGAAAATTTAAGTCCATCATCTGAGTTTCCACTATATACTTCAGTAAATGACTCCGGAGCTCTTACTTCTTTTAATTCTGCAAGTATATAGTCTAGTTCATCCCAGTATTCTTCTTCAACCCTTATATTACTTACTGTTCCATCTGAAAGATATATCTTTTGTTTATATCTTAGCTGAGTTAGTAGAGTTCTAGTATCTTCTTTTTGATCTTGAAGATTAACTTCTACATTTTGCAGCTTTTCTTGATCTTTGCTAAACCACCAGAATGAAAAGAAATATAAAACAAAGAATACAAATATACTAAGTGGTAATATCGCATTCTTCTTTAACTTTCTTTTTTTCCTACTATTTTTAGACACATTTTCACCCCCTACAGTTTACTATTTATAAACATATTATATACCTTTTTTCGATATTTTTTAATATATAATTATTTAAAAGAAGTATTTCCTCGGCAATAATTTCATAATTTTACATGTACTAAGAATAATATTGTCGGTATTTTAATTAGGAATATATTTCCTAATCATTTAACTACTTCTATAGATGTTGTTTTTTATGATTATAATTATAGTTATTATTTTTAATTCAATATAAATTCTAATTCTATAAAAATGTAAAAATGGGCTTATCACTAATTATATTAGCGATAGCCCAGTATATATATCTTATCTATTTTATTATGCTTCTTTAATTATTTCTATAACTGTTTTTGCAGAATTTATTATATCCTCTATTGCTATATATTCTTCTAAGGTATGAGCCTTCTTCATTCCTATACCAAGATTTACAGCTTTTATACCATTTTTATTTAACACATTTGTGTCACTTCCTCCACCTGTAGAAGCCGTTTTTCCTTCTATATTTAGATTAGCAAATGCTTTTTTAGTAAATACAACAATATCATCATTGTCATCTATGTTAAGAGGAGAGTACATTCTTTCAACTTTTACTTCTATTTGTGCTCCAAATTCCTTCGCTGCTTTTTCAAAAGTTTCTATCATATGATTAGTTTGTGCATCTAGTTTTGCCTCATCCAAGCTTCTAGCTTCCGCTATTACCTCTATTTCTGGCATAACTATATTTGTAGCAACTCCACCTTTTACTATACCTATATTAGCTGTAGTTTCTTCATCTATTCTTAATAGCTTCATATTTTCTATAGCTCTTGAAGCTACCATTATTGAACTTATTCCTTCTTCAGGCTGAAGCCCTGCATGAGCTGGTCTTCCCATTATCTTTACTTCTATTCTATCTTGACCTGGCGCTTTTACTATTATTTCTCCTGGAGAACCTCCACTATCTAGTACAAATCCATAGTCTACATCTAACTTCGAGTAATCTAAAGATTTGGCTCCAAATAATCCGCCTTCTTCCCATATTGAGAATACTACTGTTATATCTGAGTGTTCTATATTATTTTCTTTTATATATCTTAATCCTTCTAAAATAGCTGCTATTCCTGCCTTATCATCTGAACCTAATACCGTAGTTCCATCACTTTTTATTATTCCAGCTTCTTCATCTACTATAGGTTTTACTCCTACACCTGGGCTAACTGTATCCATATGTGAACTGAATAATAATTTTTTTCCTTTTTTAGTCCCCTTCATTTTAGCTATAACATTTCCTGTTTCACCGCCAGTTTTTTCCCCTGCATCATCTATCTCTACAGATAATCCTATTTCTTCTAATTTCTTAACTAATACTTTAGCTATAGTTCCTTCTTTAGAAGTTGGGCTATCTATTTGAACTAATTCAAGAAATTCATCTATAAGTCTTTTATTATTTGTCATATATGCTCCTCCAAATTAAATAATCTTAAGTCATATTTTAGATTATTATTTAATTATTATCAATATATTCTAATTTTATTAACTATTTCAAAATTTGTCTACTTCTTGAATCTATATAGCACAACCAATAACCTAAGTTATTATTTCTATAATCACAAGGTTGATATACGCTAAATCCTGTATGACCTTGATCAGGTTGCTCATCCTTTTTACCTGGTACTGCATAAATATAATTTTGTCTCTTATTATATTCATCATATTGTACTCCAAATAAGTAGTGTCTATATTTATATGACTGCATTATTGCATCGCTATACATTGTGAAGTTAAGTGAATTTACATATCCTAAATAAGGCATTGTATATCCACATAAAGTTGTTGGTGTAATATCTATTTTCCACCATCTAGTATTTTCTATATAATCATTTACAAATGGTTTTGTTTCTTTAAAATATTTTAAACCTTTTTTAATTTGTCTTGGCATTAATAATGTACCCGGTGTTTTATTATTAGTATATGGTATATCTTGGTATTCATCACTTCGCTCTGTATCTGTAAATGGATTATGATTTACATTTGAATATGTTCGTTGCTTAATTTTTTCTTTATTAACTTTATTTTTGTTAAGAATTTTATTAGTTCTATTATATACTAGAGATTCTTTGTTAGTTATATTTTCATACTGTTTATATTGATTATTATAATTTACTTCATATTTATTATTATCACTATAGTTATTTAGATCATATTCTTGATTATCTTCTTCAATCTCCATATATTCATCATCATCTTCTTCATCAATTTCTATATACTCTATTTCTTCATACTCTTCGTACTCATCATCATCCTCTTCATCAACCTCTATATACTCTATTTCTTCATATTCACCTTCATCTTCCATGTTTGTATATTCTTCTTCATCCGCCATAAATAGTATTTCTTCGTAATTTTCTATTTTACTTCCTTTAAATCCTATAAGTGGTACAGTCTTTTCATATAATAAAGCTATTCCTTTTATTTCTGCATTTCTGTCTTCTAAATCTAGTACAAACTCTCCTTTCCCTTGCTCATTTAAAGTTATTTTGCCTAAATCTATAGTTTCATAGTCACTTCTTATAGCTACAACCCTATATCCGTCCTTCATATATTTAAGGTTTTCTACATACAATGCTATAACTGATTTTTCATCATTTATTTCTATCTTTGCAAAAGCTTTAGGTAAGATGCGCTCTTTATATCTAAAATTCATATCTTTAGCTTCTAAAATTATATATTCTCTTTTAAACTTTCTATTAGAGCCCACTTCATTTCCCCCCTTTACATAAGTTCTCTAGATAGTATATGTATATGGGTAAAAAAAAAGTACCTTCTATTTTGAAGGTACCATTGAATTTATAACATTTGAAAGTGTTGCAAATTCTTCTATTGTAAGAGTTTCTCCTCTTCTTTTTTCATCTATATTAGCATTAGATAAGGCTTCTTTTACTTGATCTTTAGTTAAAAACCCTAATGTTCCTAAAGAATTAAGAAGAGTTTTTCTTCTTTGTCCAAATGAAGCTTTAACTGTTTTAAAGAAAATTTCCTCATTATCAACAGGGTACTTTCTCTCTTCTCTTACATGAAGCCCTATAACTGTAGAGTCTACATTTGGCTGAGGAACAAACATGTGTCTAGGTGCTTTTGCTACAATTTCTGTATCACAATAATATTGAACCGCTACTGATAATGCACCATAATCTTTTGTTCCGGGACCCGCATTCATTCTATCCGCAACTTCCTTTTGAACCATAACCACTATATCAGTTACTGGTATGTTTTCTTCTAAAAATTTCATAACTATTGGTGTAGTTATGTAGTATGGAAGATTTGCTACTAATTTAACTGGTCCTCCACTTAATTTCTCTTTTACTAATTCTTCAACATTAACTTTTAATATATCTTGATTAACTACTTCAACATTATCTAAATCAGCTAATGTTTCTTCTAATATTGGTATTAAAGTTTTATCTATTTCTATAGCTACAACTTTATCTGCTACCTTACCCATTTCACGAGTAAGTGTACCAATCCCTGGTCCTACTTCTATTATCTTATCTCCTTCAGATAATCTAGCTCCTGCTAGTATCCTATCTATAACATTATCATCTATTAAAAAGTTTTGGCCTAATGACTTTGAAAATTTAAAATTATGTTTTTGAACTACTTCTTTGGTAGCTCTATGAGATGAAAGTCTATCCATACTATTTCTCCTTTTATGTATTTTTATTATTTATTATCGACAGTTTCAACTGCCTTTATAAATTCTTCTCTGCTTACTCCATAGTTATTTAATCTACTTAAAAATTGCTTTGCATTTCCGTATCCAATTCCAAGTATCTTTCCGATTTCATCTCTTCTATAAGATGCATCTTCATTTCCTATAAGTTGATTTCTTATTAAGTCAACTTGAGTAAATTCATTTCTTTTTTCTACGCTTTCAGTTCTAACCTTGTTTAAGGCAGCTATTATGCTTTCTGGAGATGCATTTTCTATACCTATATCTCCGTCTTTTTTAGCCTCTTCTCTTGGTAGAAATGCATGCTTACATCCTGGAACCTCAGCAGCTATTTTCTTTCTTATTTTTTCACCAGCAAAATCAGGATCAGTAAATATTATCACTCCACGTCTTTTTTGAGCAGCTTTTATACGTTCCATAACTCCTTTTGGAAATCCAAATCCTCCCGTAGTTATAAGTTCGGCATCTATTGCTCTTTTTACAGCAGTAACGTCGTCTCTACCTTCTACTACTATTACCTCTTTTATCATAATAAAATCACCTTTTTCTATCTTGTCGCTTGAATTCATAAATTAAATTTTAGCATAAATATTTGTATTAGTATATAATTTATCCATTTTTCAATTATTGTAATTACAGTATTTAAATAAAAAACCCAAGATTACTATTAGCTGCATCTTGGGTTTCTTGTACTATTTTATATTAAATAATCTCTTAGCATTTTCTTTAGTAGCTTTACAAACAGCTTCATAAGATATACCTTTTTCTTGAGCTATCTTATCAGCTACAAATGCTACTAGCGACGGGTCATTTCTCTTTCCTCTATGTGGCTCTGGAGCCATATAAGGTGAATCAGTTTCTATTAATAAATATTCTAAAGGAATTTCTTTTGCAACTTCTCTAGTCTTTTTATTATTTTTAAAAGTAACTGTTCCTGGAATAGAAATATAACATCCCATCTTTACATATTCTCTTGCTAATTCTACGTTACCACTATAGCAATGAAGTACACATCCTATTTCAGGATTTTTAGTGTTCTTTATTATTTCAAAAGTATCACCATGTGCATCTCTATCATGTATTATTATTGGCAATTTTAATTCATTAGCAAGCTCTATTTGCTTTTTAAACCATTCTTTTTGAACCTCTCTTGGAGAATTATCATAATAATAATCTAATCCTATTTCTCCTATAGCAACTACTTTTTCATTTTCAGTAGCTAACTTTCTTAAAGTATCTATTGCTGTATCATCTAGCTCTCCAACATCATGTGGATGAACACCTACAGCTGCATATATAAAATCATACTTATTAGCAAGATTTATACTATTTATAGAAGATTTTATATCGGCTCCTGGATTTACAACTAAATCGACTTGCTTTTCTCTAAGAGAAGCTATTAATTCTTCTCTATCCTCATCAAATCTATCATCGTTTAAATGTGCATGTGAATCGAATAACATAATTATTCTTCTCCTTATCTAACTTCGCATCCGTCTTTAGCACCAGTAGTTGTTGGTATTAATAAATCATCTCCATCATCACCAGCAGCTAATATCATACCTTGAGATTCTACTCCTCTTAACTTAACTGGCTTTAAGTTACATACAACTATAACTTCTTTTCCAACCATTTCTTCTGGCTTGTACCATTTAGCTATTCCTGATACTATTTGTCTAGTTTCTGGCCCTAATTTAACTTGAGATACTAATAATCTATCAGCCTTAGGATGCTTTTCACAGCTTATTATTTTACCAACTCTTAATTCTACTTTATCTAAATCGTCTATTGTTATTTCTTCTTTATGAGTTAAAGTTTCTTCTTTAACTTCTTCTTTAGTTTCTACATTACCGTTGAATAATTGTTCCAATTCTGCTACCTCTTTCTCTATATCTAATCTTGGGAATAATGCTTCACCTTTGTGTACTTTAGTATTTTCTCCTATAAGCCCAAAAGTATTTGTACTTTCCCAGTTTGTTAACTCTTCTTGTCCTGCTATTCCTAATTGGTCATATATCTTATTAGCAGTTGTTTCCATCATAGGTCTTATTAAAGTTGATATTATTCTTATAGATTCGCATAAGTTATATAATACAGTATCTAATTCATCTTTTTTAGCTTCATCTTTAGCTAAAGCCCATGGCATAGTCTCATCTATGTATTTGTTAGTTCTTCTTATTAACTTCCATACATTTTCTAATGCTTCATGGAATTGCATTTTATCCATTTCTACTTCAAAGTTTTCTCTAGATGACTTAGCTTGTGCTTTTAAGTCCTCATCAAAAGCAGTTTGAGCTTTTGCCATTGGTATTATTCCACCATTGTATTTTTCAACCATTGCTACTGTTCTACTTACTAAGTTTCCTAAGTCATTTGCAAGGTCAGAATTTATTCTAGTTACGAAGTTTCTGTGAGTATAACTTCCATCTTGACCAAAAGCAAATTCTCTTAATAAGAAGTATTTAAGAGCATCTATTCCGTATCTTTCTATCATTGGCTCTGGGTAAACTATATTTCCTTTTGATTTACTCATTTTATCATTAGCAAATAATATCCATCCATGTCCATAAACTTGCTCTGGAACTGGTAAATCTAACGCCATTAATAATGCTGGCCATATTATAGTATGGAATCTTACGATTTCTTTACCTACTATTTGAACATTTGCTGGCCAATATTTTTTAAATTCTTCTTCATTTTCGCTCATGTATCCTAATGCAGTTATATAGTTACATAAAGCATCTACCCAAACATAAATTACGTGTTTCTCATCAAATGGAACTTTTATACCCCAGTCGAAAGTAGTTCTAGTTACACATAAATCTTCTAATCCTTTGTCTAAGAAGTTTGCAACCATTTCATTCTTTCTAGCTGTTGGGAAACAGAATTTATCATTTTTGAATAATTCTTTTAATCTATCTTCATACTTAGATAATTTAAAGAAGTAAGCTTCTTCCTTAGCTAAATAAGTTTCTCTACCACAGTCTGGGCACTTATCTCCATCTACTAATTGAGAATCAGTCCAGAAACTTTCACATGGAGTACAGTATCTACCTTCATATGAACCTTTATATATATCTCCTTGTTCATATAATTTAGTAAATATTTTTTGTATTATATCCTGGTGTCTATCTTGAGTTGTTCTTATAAAGTCATCATAAGATATATCCATTGTATTCCATAAATCTTTTATACCTGCTATCATTCCATCTAAGTATTCCATTTCTGTCATACCTTTTTCTCTAGCAGTTTTTTGTATTTTTTCTCCGTGCTCATCTGTACCTGTAAGGAATTTTACATCAAATCCAGAAAAACGCTTAAATCTAGCTATTGCATCTGCTGCAACAGTCGTATAAGTATGTCCTATATGTAAATTTCCACTTGGATAATATATAGGCGTTGTAACGTAAAAAGTTGGCTTGCTCATATTTATTTCCTCCTATTTTTTAGATATTAAAAAACTCGCCTCCTATGATTGTTACATAGGGGCGAGATTATATACGCGGTACCACCCTAATTTACCTATAAACTTAAATAGATTTCAGTTATAGATATCTTAGTGGACTATAACGTGTCCAAACGTTTTATCTTACTCAAACTTCAGATAAAAAGCTCAAAGGCCATCTTCAATAATTCTTTTAACACTAGCTTTCACCTGATCTAGCTCTCTGTAGAAAAAATCATTATTTACTCTTCTTTTCATAGCTTTTTTATATTGATAACTGTATTATTAACTTATGTAATAATACTTATACATGTGATTATTATGTAAAGAATTTTAATTTATCATTCATTTTTTATTCTATTAAAATAATGTATTATTGTCAACCATACTTTTTTACTCCTAATAATATCCTATTTAACAAAATTTTATTATTGATCTTTAAAATATAATTAGATTATTTATGTAAATACCAAGTAACATATAAATACTGATGCTATTACACCTGCTATATGGCTTAATATAGAACAAGTTAATGTATGTCTTGTATTCTTTATTTTTAAACTTCCATAATATATAGCCATTGTATAAAATATAGTCTCTGAAGCTCCTACCATAGTCGATCCCATTTTTTCTACTAAAGAATCTATTCCTACCCTTTGTACTAATTCATTATACATTCCTAATGCCCCACTCCCTGATAAAGGTTTTATTATTATCAAGCCTATTAATTCTTTAGGTATACTCATAAGTTTTGCTATCGGAGAAAACATCCATTCTAAAATATCTATTCCTTTTCCAGATTTAAATATACCTATTGCTAAAAATATTCCTATTATATATGGAAGTATTGACCATGCTGTTTTTAGACCATCAATAGCTCCTTTTACAAAGCTTTCATATATATCTATCTTCTGTCTTTTTCCATAGATAACTATATAAAGTATTACAATTGGTATAATCATATTAGAAAATATATCTAACATTATCTCTTATCCCTCCCTTGAAGAAGCTTACAGGTTACTATTCCTACAAAGGTTGAAACTATAGTTGCAAATAGTGTTGTAACTATTATTTCATTAGGAAATTGTGATCCTGCATCTGCTCTTATTTTTAACATTGTAAATGGTATTATTTGAACAGAAGATATATTTATTACTAGAAACATAATCATATCGTTGCTTGCAGTATCTTTATTTTTATTTAGTGTTTGTAATTCAGCCATCGCTTTTAAACCAAAGGCTGTTGCTCCATTTCCTGCTCCAAGCATATTTAAAGCCATATTCATAACTATATAAGACATGGCTTTATGTCCTTTGGGAACTGAAGGAAATAATTTCTTCATTATAGGACTCAATTTATTTCCTATTTTTTCTATAAGACCTGAGTCCTTTGCAACATTCATTATTCCCATCCAAAAAGCCATTATACCTGCTAAACCTATTGCAAACTCTATTGCCTTAGAAGATTCATTTAAAATAACTGTATTTAACTCACCTAAATTTTGAAAGCACACGCTTCCAAGTATTCCGATTACAATCATATAAAACCATATTTTTCCCATTCCAATCTCCTCCCCTCTAAATAATTTTATGTTGATTGGGGACTAGTTTATACTTGAAAGTTGAAGTGTATTGTGTTTTAGTATAGTTATAGGGTTTTTTTATAATTTTTAGTACTATTATAAGGAGAAAAATAATGAGAAATTTAACACTTCTTACAGATTTATATCAACTTACTATGCTGAATGGATATTTTGAAAAAAATATACATGAAAACGTAGTTGTGTTTGATATGTTCTTTAGGAAAAATGCATGCAAGAGTGGATATACAATAGTATGTGGAATTGAGCAGCTAGTTGAATATATAAACAACCTTCATTTTTCAGAGGAAGATTTAAAGTACTTAAAAAGTTTAAACTTATTTTCTGATAAATTCTTAGATTTTTTAAGGAATTTTAAATTTACAGGTGACATTTATTCTGTTGAAGAAGGAACTATAATGTTTCCAAATGAACCAATCATCACAGTAAAAGCACCTCTATATCAAGCTCAACTGATTGAAACAGCTTTACTTACTATAGTTAATTTCCAATCACTTATAGCTACAAAAGCATCTAGGGTTTGTTATGCAGCACAAGGAGATTCTGTTTTAGAATTTGGACTTCGTCGTGCACAAGGACCTGATGCAGGTATCTATGGTGCAAGAGCTGCAGTAATAGGGGGATGTAATGCTACAGCAAACGTTCTAGCCGGCAAAATGTTTGATATTCCTGTTGTAGGAACTCAAGCTCATAGTTGGGTTCAAAAATTTGATTCAGAGTTAGAAGCATTCCAGGCTTATGCCGATGTATATCCTGATAAATGCTTACTATTAGTTGATACATATGATGTATTAAATAGTGGTGTTCCTAATGCCATAAAAGTTTTTGAGAATTTACGTGAAAAAGGATACAAACCATTAGGGATACGTATTGATTCAGGTGATTTAGAATATCTATCTGTAGAGGCAAAAAGAATGCTAGATGAAGCTGGATTTACAGATTTATCTATTACAGCTTCAAACGATTTAGATGAGCATACTATATCTTCTTTAAAATCTGGAAAGTGTGCTATTAATTCTTGGGGAGTCGGAACTAAATTAATCACATCGGCTGATTCACCTTCTCTTGGTGGTGTTTACAAATTAGCTGCTTCATTTGAAGACGGTGAGATTATTCCAAAAATTAAAGTTTCTGAAGATGCAGAGAAAATCAATAATCCAGGATATAAAAAAGTTGTTAGAATATATAATAACGAACATAAGGCTGAAGCTGATTTAATTATGCTTCATGATGAAGATATTGATACTACTAAACCTCTAACAGTATTCCACCCAACATATACATGGAAAGAGACTACATTCGAGGACTATACTATAAAAGACCTTCTTAAGCCACTGTACATAAATGGTGAATGTAAATTTGAACCTAAATCAATACAAGAAATACAAAAGCATGTTCAAGAAGAGTTAAATACTTTATGGGATAGTTATAAAAGACTTAATTGCCCAAAAACTTATAAGGTTGACTTATCTAAAGAACTTTGGAATCTAAAAACTAGTTTATTAGGTGAAAAAGTTCTTCAAATACAATAAAACAAACAGAAGGGGATTATATATGGATATTACTGATTACAGAATTATAGAAATACTTCAAAATGACGGTAGAATTTCAATGAAAGATCTAGGAAAAATAGTTGGATTAACATCTCCTGCTGTTTCTGAAAGAGTTAAAAGATTAGAAGAAGCAGGTGTTATAGAAGGATATAAAGCTATAGTTAATCCAGATGCTTTAGGTAGAGTTATAAAAGCCTTTATACATATATCTCTTCCAAGTGGAAGTGCTTATGATCAATTTTTAGAAGTTGCTAGAAAAGATGATAGAATAGTTGAATGCCATCATATAACTGGAGATGACTGTTCACTTCTAAAAGTAATAGTAAAAGATATGTATGAATTAGAGCATGTAATTGACACAATAAAAACAATAGGTTCTACTAAGACTTCGGTAATATTATCTACTCCGATACAGTCTAAATCTATACTATAAAAGGACTTGTCTCAAAATACAATTTTCAAATAAAATTTGTATTTTGAGACAGTGCTTTTTAATTTAAAATATTACTTTAAACGTTTATATCTATATTCATAATTAGTTAATATAAACTCCATATATGTTTTTATTGTTCCTACTTGTTCATCAGGATTCAGTAACTTTCTAGTAGCAACTATATCTGCATATCCTAGAAGTATAATACCAATTGTATCATCTCCTATTTTATTAAACATATCAAATAGTTTTTCTTGAGTTAAGTTATTGTCTTTATAAAATATTAGCAAATACATATGGTATCTTACATAATTAAATAAAGTATCTATTGACTTTTCGCTTAATTTTAATTTATTACCTAATTTTATAGCTATATCTCCACCAATTTTTTCATGACCTTTAAAATGAACTCTTCCTGATTCATCTACAGTTTTTGCATCAGGCTTTCCAATATCATGTATAAATATCCCTAACTTCAGTATTTCAAGTCTGCTTATACTCTCTTCTAACTCTGTATTTAAATAATCCCAAATTAAATCTTTTAAATGAGCTGGAAAGAAATTTTCATCATTTATAGTATCCTCAAATTCTTTCAATGCATTAATAGAGTGATCAAAACAGTTTACTACATGATATTTGCACTCTCCAACTTCTTTCATTTCATTTATTTTAGGTATTATTTTTTCTAAATCTTTATCTTTATCTAATTTTTTTAACTCTTGGCTAGTACTTTCAAGTTTTAAACTTTTTATTATACTTCTTTCTAAATTCATATATATATCACCCCAAATGTTTATGTTTATAAATCTAACACTTGCTTATATACTACATCTTTTTTTAGTTTTCTTTCTTTACAAACTGTTTTAATAGCATCTTTCTTATCCATTCCATTATTTATTAGCTCAATTACAAACTCTCTTTCTGTAAGATTGTCATAGTTACTTTTTTGAGTTTTTTCTCCTTTAAAGCCATCTACAATTAAAACAAATTCTCCTTTAATTTCTTTCTCATTAAAAATTTCTATTGCTTTATCTATATCTTCTCTTATTACCTCTTGATATTTTTTTGTAAGTTCTCTATTTATAGATATTTTTCTATTACCTAATACCTTACTCATATCTTTTAAAGTATCTTTTAATCTATGTGGAGATTCATAGAATATCATTGTTCTACTCTCTTCTTTTATACTTTCTAGTTGTTCTCTTCTATTTTTCTTATCCCTATCTAAAAAGCCTTCAAAAGCAAATTTTTTAGTATTTAAACCAGAACCTACTAAAGCTGTTACAAATGCTGTTGCACCTGGTAAAACTTCTACTTCTATATTATTGTCTATAGCTTCTCTTATTATATCTTCTCCAGGGTCAGAAATTCCTGGCATTCCTGCATCACTTATTAATGCTATATTCTCTCCATCAAGTAATTTGTTGATTAAATACCCACCTTTTGAATCTTTATTATGTTCATGGTAACTTGTTAACGGCTTTGAAATTTCAAAATGATTTAAAAGCTTTATACTATGTCTAGTATCCTCTGCTGCAATTAAGTCAACTTCATTTAATATTCTTAATGTCCTATAAGTTATATCTTCTAAATTTCCTATGGGTGTTGGACATATATATAATTTACCTCTCATATATTTTACTCTCCTATATCTTCATTTGCATATATATCATTTATTTCTTGTGTATATTTTCCATCTTCTCCATAAACATATAATGGATCTAATATTTTTAATTCTGGTTTTCCATCTTTTATAAACTCTACTAAAAGTAAATTAGGTGCTTTATTTGCTCTTGGATGAACAAATTGTACTACCTTTGGCTCTAATCTGTATTTTCTTCCAAGCTCTATTATATCTACTAATCTCGTAGGTCTATGTATCATATAGAATTTACCTCTAGGCATTACTAACCTTGAAGCTGATCTTATTACATCTTCTAAATTACATTTTACCTCATGTCTTGAAATAGCTTTTTTATCATTAGGATTTTTTATTCCGTCCATATGCATATAAGGAGGATTTGAAGTAACTACATGGTATCCATGTACTTCTAACTCTTTATCTATCGTTTTTATATCGGCATTTATAATCTCTACTCTATCCTCTAAATTATTTAATTTCACAGAGCGAGTTGCCATTTCATATACTTCTTCTTGTATTTCTACTCCTACTATTTTCTTTGCCTTACTTTTTCCTGCAATAAGTATTGGTATTATACCAGTTCCGGTTCCTAAATCAGCTACATTTGCATCTTTCTTTACTTTAGCAAAGTTTGCTAAAAGTACTGCATCTATTCCAAAACAGAACCCATTAGTATCTTGTATCAACTTTAATCCTTTTAACTGTAAATCATCTATTCTCTCTGTGTCTTTTAATTTTATGTCCATATATATCTCCTTATTTTTAAAGGGTAGGAAATTCCTACCCCTAGTTTTTATATTAATAAGTTTATTTTAGTCCTCTAGTTTCTTTAACTCTCTAAGTGTTGCTGCATCAATTTGATCATCTTTATTTTTACAACAACCTCCACACTTCTTAGCTTCTTGTAATACCTTTATTTCTTCTCTCATACAAGTTTTTATAGTTTTATCATTAAACTCAATCTTAGCTTGTTCTAATAAAGGATTCACTTCTATTACCTTACCTTTATTTGAACCCACTTTAACTAAGTCTCCAACTGAAGGCATTTTTTCTATTGCCTCAACATAAACATCATGCTCATACTTTAAGCAACAGAACAATCTACCACAAATTCCTGATATTTTAGTTGGATTTAATGATAAACTTTGGTCTTTAGCCATTTTTATAGAAACTGGTTGGAAATCTCCTAGCCATGAAGAACAGCATAAGCTTCTTCCACATGGTCCTAGACCACCTATTGATTTTGCTTCATCTCTAACCCCAATTTGTCTTAGCTCTATTCTTGTTTTAAAAATAGCTGCTAAGTCTTTTACAAGTTCTCTAAAGTCTATTCTTCCTTCTGCTGTAAAATAGAATATTAATTTATTTCTATCAAAAGTATACTCACAATCTATTAAAAACATAGTAAGTTCATGCTCTTTTATTTTTTGTTGGCATAATTCAAATGTTTCTTTAGCCTTTTCTTTATTTTCCTGATATATCTTAGTATCTTCAGGAGTAGCTATTCTTATTATAGGTTTTAATGGTGATACTAGTTTATTTTCATCTATTTCTTTTGGTCCAACAATAACTGTACCGTATTCTAAACCTCTTGCAGTTTCAACAACTACATCTGTATTTTGCTCTATTTCAAAATCTACAGGGTCAAAGTAGTATATTTTACCTGCGTTTTTGAACCTAACACCCACTATTTTTATCATTTTATCACCTCATATATGTTCAAAGCCATAACCTGTATACTTACACTAAAGTTACAATTGCTTCTCATCTTTCTTTTAGTTTCTTCTATTATATCAATAATCTTAGATACTTGAGAATAAGTAATTTTACTACTCATATTTTGTATGAAGGTAATTCTATCCCCGTTTATAATCATATCTTTATCAACTTTACCTTTACTAAGCATCATATCTCTAAAATAGTTAATCATCATATCTAAAATTACAATAATTTTATCCTTATATTTTTCCATATCAGATGATATATTTAAAATTTCAACCATATTTTTATCTAATATGTATTGTATATATTTTTGTATATCATCCCTCATTATAGAAAAATCGTTAGATTCGGATAATTCTAAAGCTTTTTCGATACTTCCTCTAGAGAAATTAGCTAATAGTGTAGCTCTTTTCTCTTCTATACCTCTACCCATTAAGTATCTTTTTAAATCTATAATAGATATAGGCAAAAACTTTATTATTTCACATCTTGATTTTATTGTTGGTAATAAAGACTCTTTATTATTTGTAATCAAAATTATTATAGCATAATCTGGTGGCTCCTCTAAGGTTTTTAATAAAGCATTCTGAGACTCAACCGTCATTTTTTCTGCATGATTGATTACATATATTTTATATTTACTATGTGGTTTAATTATTATATCTGATTGCAATTCTCTAATTTGAGCTATTTTTATACTACTACCTGTAGGCTCTATTTTTATATAATCAGGACTATTTTCTGCATTTTCGACTTCAATTAATATTTTACCAAATTCTTTTGCAAATAAATTCTTTCCTATACCATCAATTCCCTCAAACATATATGCATGATTAACTTTGTCATTTTTAATAGAGTTTCCAATATACTTCTTGGCAAACTCTTGACCTATAATATTATTAAAATACATATTTATATCTCCATTGGACTATATACTTTGTTTTACTATCTTATAAATTTCTTCATGGATATCATCTATAGTTCTTAGTTGTCCATCTCTAACACAGTCTATCTTTTTCCAATTGTATTTATCTGCTATATATAATGAATTTTTATATGACTTTGTTAAGTAATCAATATCACGTTCATGTATATCTTTTTCATCTTCACCAGTTATTTTATTTTTTCTATTAGCCATTAATTTTTGGCTAAATTCTATTGGCATGTCTAAAAATATTACACAATCTGGCTCTGGTATCTTATACATATTAAACTCAAAATCTACTAACCAGTCCAAATACTTATCTCTATTTAACTCATCCATTTTAGAGGCTTGATGGACCATATTAGAAGTTGTATATCTATCAGCTATAACTATCCCACCATTGTTATAGAACTCTTCCCATTCAGTTTTAAATGATGCATATCTATCAGCTGCATAAAAAGTAGATGCTACATATGGATCTACATCCGAAGGATTTTTACCAAAATCACCTCTTAAATACATTTTTACTAATGCTGATGATTCTCCATCATAATTAGGATATTCTACTTTTCTAATATTGCTGTACTCACTTGATAATCTATCCACTAGTTTTTTAGTTTGAGTTGCTTTACCACTAGCATCAGATCCACTCTCTATAATTATTAATTTGCCTTTCATATTTCGTTCCTCCATAGAATTATACATTATTCTATAATTTGAATTTTCCCTAAAGTTGAATCTTTTAATCCACTTACACTCATTCCTTTTTTGTTACAGAATAGTATATAATCAATAATTTCTTTTGTTATTATTTCTCCAGGTGATGTTAAACTTATTCCTGGAGGATAAGGAATTATATATTCACCACATATTTTCCCTATACTTTCATATATTTTAACACTTTTCTTATCTTTATAGAATGCTTCTCTTGGTGTTAGTTTTTTTACTGGTATATTATTAGGATAATCTATTGGATTTATTTTTTTATTTGACTTATATTTTTTTATTATATCGTTTAAAGCTGTTTCTAGACTTATGAAATCCTCTTTATCATTACCTATTGTACACACTAAAAGAGAACCGTAATAATTAGATAACTCTACTTGTATATTATACTCTTCTCTAAGTATAGTTTCTAGCTCATAGCCTATTAATCCTATTTTAGTAGTTGATATAAATAATTTTGTAGCATCATTAGTTTCATAAAATTCTATATTTTTATTGTGTATAAATTTATTTTTAAAATTATCTATATTATTTAAAAGATCTTCCATCAAATTTTTTCCATATCTTTTATAAATATCTACGGCTATTTCTAAAGAAGACATTAATAAATATGATGGGCTTGATGATTCTATTATTTTTAAAATGGATTTTAATTTATTTTTATCTACTCTATTCCCTTGAGTATGAATCATCGATGATTGTGTAAATGAAGGTAAAGTTTTATGAGTACTTTGAATAACTATATCTGCTCCTTGTTCTAAAGCTGTTTTAGGTAATTTATCACTTAAACCTAAATGTGCTCCATGAGCTTCATCTACAATCACAACCATACTTTTACTATGAGCATAATCACATATCTTTTTTAAATCATATGTCATTCCATAATAAGTTGGATATGTAAGTATTATAGCCTTTGCATCTTTATTATTATCTATAACACGAATTGCATCATCTTCATTTACACCCTTTAATATAGTAGTCTCTTTATCAATTTCTGACTGTATATATACTGGATCTACATCCCCTAATATACATGCATTAATTACAGATTGATGGCAATCTCTATTAACTATTATTTTACTTTTTGGTGAACATAAAGCCATTATAGAAGCTTGTATACCACAAGTGCTACCATTTATCAAATAATATGTTTCATCGCTTTTAAAGGCTTCTGAAGCATTATTTTGAGACCTTTTTATTATACCTTCTGGTGAATGTAAATTATCTGTTCCTGGAATTTCTGTAGTATCCATTTTATATATTTTTTCTAATATACTTTTATAATTTAATTTTTCATATATTTTACCTAGCTTGTGACCTGGCACATGAAATGAAATTAAATTTTCTTCTAAGTTTTTATTCAGTTCATCTATTATCAAATTATTCATTTAATCTCCTTAATACTATTTATTAGTTTATTAAAAATATATTTTATTATTTGTGATTTTAATTATACATTATTTATAATAACTATAATTATCTTATTAATATCTTTTATATCACCTTCATATATTATTATAAATTTATAAAAAGTTAAAGACCGTTGACTAAATATAGTCACGGTCTTTTTTTATTTTTATTATAAGTTATTAGTTATGTACTTCTATTTATACTTTAAATATATATTTATAATTTTATATATTTATAATTTTATATATTTTTATTTTCAAAAACTCCGGTCATAATTAAATATATTGCTGACAATCCCACAATAAAATATAATATTCTACTTACTACTTCATATGTTCCTCCAAATACATTACCTAATAAGTCAACTCCAAAGGCTCCTATTAGTCCCCAATTTATAGCTCCCACTATCACTAAAATCATTGCGAGTCTTTTCACATGTATCACTCCTATTATTTTATTTTAGCTTTTTTAATAGTATCTACATGTTTTTAAAAGTTAACCATTTTTAAAATATAAAATTATAATAAAAAAAGATTACGTGGCTACGTCTTACTCTCCCAGGAGGTTGCCCCCAAGTACCATCAGCGCTAAAGAGCTTAACTTCTGTGTTCGAAATGGGAACAGGTGTATCCTCTTTGCTATAGTAACCACATAATCTTTCGATTAACTTATTATTAAGTTATTTAGAGTTAATACTCTGAAAACTGCATATCATTTAGAATTTATCATTTAAATTGTGGTCAAGTCCTCGACCTATTAGTATCGATAAGCTAAATACATTACTGCACTTACACCTTCGACCTATCAACCAGGTAGTCTTCCTGGGGTCTTACCCTTACGGTGGGAAATCTTATCTTGAAGTCGGCTTCGCGCTTAGATGCTTTCAGCGCTTATCCATTCCGCACTTAGCTACCCAGCTATGCCCTTGGCAGAACAACTGGTACACCAGAGGTGCGTCCATCCCGGTCCTCTCGTACTAAGGACAGGTCTCCTCAAATTTCCTACGCCTGCGACGGATAGGGACCGAACTGTCTCACGACGTTCTGAACCCAGCTCGCGTACCACTTTAATGGGCGAACAGCCCAACCCTTGGGACCTACTACAGCCCCAGGATGTGATGAGCCGACATCGAGGTGCCAAACCTCCCCGTCGATGTGGACTCTTGGGGGAGATAAGCCTGTTATCCCCAGGGTAGCTTTTATCCGTTGAGCGATGGCCCTTCCATGCGGAACCACCGGATCACTAAGTCCGACTTTCGTCCTTGCTCGACCTGTATGTCTTGCAATCAAGCTCTCTTGTGCCTTTACACTCTACGTACGATTTCCGACCGTACTGAGAGAACCTTTGAGCGCCTCCGTTACTTTTTGGGAGGCGACCGCCCCAGTCAAACTGCCCACCTGACAGTGTCCCAAGACCAGATTCATGGCCTATGGTTAGAGTCCCAGTACTACAAGGGTGGTATCCCAAGGGTGACTCCACGCAAACTGGCGTTCACGCTTCATAGTCTCCCACCTATCCTGTACATGTAGTACCAAGACCCAATGTCAAGCTACAGTAAAGCTCCATGGGGTCTTTCCGTCCTGTCGCAGGTAACCGGCATCTTCACCGGTATTACAATTTCACCCAGTCTGTTGTTGAGACAGTGCCCAAATCGTTACGCCTTTCGTGCGGGTCGGAACTTACCCGACAAGGAATTTCGCTACCTTAGGACCGTTATAGTTACGGCCGCCGTTTACTGGGGCTTAAGTTCACTGCTTCGATTGCTCTAACAGATCCCCTTAACCTTCCAGCACCGGGCAGGCGTCAGCTCCTATACATCGTCTTGCGACTTAGCAGAAACCTGTGTTTTTGGTAAACAGTCGCTTGGGCCTATTCTCTGCGGCCTGCAAATGCAGGCACCCCTTCTCCCGAAGTTACGGGGTCATTTTGCCGAGTTCCTTAACAACAGTTCTCTGGCTGGCCTTAGGATACTCTCCTCACCCACCTGTGTCGGTTTGCGGTACAGGCACCTTTAACCTCGATAGAGACTTTTCTCGACAGTGTGAAATCAGCTACTTCGCTACTAAATTTCGCTCCGCATCACATCCTAGCATTATTCCTACGGATTTGCCTATAGGAACTGCCTCAATGCTTGCCCGTACATAACCAACAGTACGGTTAGCTTATCCTACTGTGTCATCCCATCTCTCAAACGGTTATTGGTGGTACAGGAATATCAACCTGTTGTCCATCACCTACGCCTTTCGGCCTCGGCTTAGGTCCTGACTAACCCAGGGCGGACGAACCTTCCCCTGGAAACCTTGGGTTTACGGCCTGTGGGATTCTCACCCACATCTCGCTACTCATGCCAACATTCTCACTCGTATACTGTCCACATGTCCTTACGGTCATGCTTCAACCTGCATACGAAGCTCCCCTACCCATCATAATGATGCCGTAGCTTCGGTAGTACGTTTTAGCCCCGGAAATTTTCGGCGCAGGATCACTCGACCAGTGAGCTATTACGCACTCTTTAAATGAGTGGCTGCTTCTAAGCCAACATCCTGGTTGTCTGTGCAATCCCACATCCTTTACCACTTAACGTACATTTAGGGACCTTAGCTGACGATCTGGGCTGTTGCCCTCTTGACTATGAATCTTATCACCCACAGTCTGACTCCCAAGTATAAGAATACGGCATTCGGAGTTTGATAGTCTTCGGTAAGTGCAATACCCCCTAGGACATTCAGTGCTCTACCTCCGCTTCTCTCAACCTTGAGGCTAGCCCTAAAGCTATTTCGGGGAGAACCAGCTATCTCCGGGCTCGATTGGAATTTCACCGCTATCCACAAGTCATCCCCGAGCTTTTCAACGCTCGTGGGTTCGGTCCTCCACGAAATTTTACTTTCGCTTCAACCTGCTCATGGATAGGTCGCCCGGTTTCGGGTCTACGCCAAGTAACTTAAATCGCCCATTTAAGACTCGCTTTCGCTACGGCTCCACACCTTAAGTGCTTAACCTTGCTACTTAACGTAACTCGTTGGCCCGTTCTACAAAAAGTACGCGGTCACACAAGAAATGTGCTCCCACAGCTTGTAAGTACAGGGTTTCAGGTTCTATTTCACTCCCCTCCCGGGGTTCTTTTCACCTTTCCCTCACGGTACTATGCGCTATCGGTCACTAGGTAGTATTTAGGCTTGGAGGATGGTCCCTCCTGCTTCCCACAGGGTTTCACGTGTCCCGTGGTACTCTGGATCATGTCTAAAGTCTTCTCGTTTCAGCTACAGGGCTATTACCTTTTATAGCGGAGCTTTCCAACTCTCTTCACTTACGATACCTCTTCGTTAATGACATGTCCGCAACCCCAACGAAGTAAACTTCATTGGTTTGGCCTGTTCCGCGTTCGCTCGCCGCTACTTACGGAATCGATTTTTCTTTCTCTTCCTCCAGGTACTTAGATGTTTCAGTTCCCCGGGTTCCCCTCGCTAAGCTATGTATTCACTTAACGATACTTAGACATTACTCTAAGTGAGTTTCCTCATTCGGAAATCTTCGGATCAAAGTTTACGTGCAACTCCCCGAAGCTTATCGCAGCTTATCACGTCCTTCATCGGCTCCTAGTGCCAAGGCATCCGCCCTGCACCCTTAATAACTTGACCAGTTATTAAAGTTGATTTTAAAGACTTCTCTGTCTATTTATAATTAAATGATGTCATATCACTAAATGTTATGCAGTTTTCAAAGTACTAATGGTGGAGATGAGGAGGATCGAACTCCTGACCCCTTGCGTGCAAGGCAAGTGCTCTCCCAGCTGAGCTACACCCCCATATTATTTTTTCAACAGGTTATATTATAATAACTTTGTCGATTCTTGTCAATATTTTTTTTAAGGATTTTTAAGAACCCTCAAAATTAAACAGTAGGCAATTCTCCTTAGAAAGGAGGTGATCCAGCCGCACCTTCCGATACGGCTACCTTGTTACGACTTCACCCCAGTTATTGGTTTCACCTTCGACGGCCGCTTCCAAAAGGTTAGCTAACCGGCTTCGGGCGCCCCCAACTCCCATGGTGTGACGGGCGGTGTGTACAAGACCCGGGAACGCATTCACCGCAGCATTCTGATCTGCGATTACTAGTAACTCCAGCTTCATGTAGGCGAGTTTCAGCCTACAATCCGAACTGAGAATGGCTTTAAGGGATTAGCTCCGCCTCACGACTTGGCTGCCCTCTGTACCACCCATTGTAGCACGTGTGTAGCCCTAAGCATAAGGGGCATGATGATTTGACGTCATCCCCACCTTCCTCCAGGTTATCCCTGGCAGTCCCTCTAGAGTGCCCAACTTAATGCTGGCAACTAAAGGCAAGGGTTGCGCTCGTTGCGGGACTTAACCCAACATCTCACGACACGAGCTGACGACAACCATGCACCACCTGTCACTTCTGTCCCCGAAGGGAAATCTCCGATTAGGGAGAGGTCAAAAGGATGTCAAGCTTAGGTAAGGTTCTTCGCGTTGCTTCGAATTAAACCACATGCTCCGCTACTTGTGCGGGTCCCCGTCAATTCCTTTGAGTTTCACTCTTGCGAGCGTACTTCCCAGGCGGAGTACTTAATGCGTTAGCTGCGCCACCGAAGGGGGTAACCTCCGACAGCTAGTACTCATCGTTTACGGCGTGGACTACCAGGGTATCTAATCCTGTTTGCTCCCCACGCTTTCGTGCCTCAGTGTCAGTTACAGTCCAGAGAGCCGCCTTCGCAACTGGTGTTCCTCCTAATATCTACGCATTTCACCGCTACACTAGGAATTCCACTCTCCTCTCCTGCACTCAAGTTTCCCAGTTTCAAAGGCTTACTACGGTTGAGCCGTAGCCTTTCACCTCTGACTTAAGAAACCACCTACGCACCCTTTACGCCCAGTAATTCCGGATAACGCTAGCCCCCTACGTATTACCGCGGCTGCTGGCACGTAGTTAGCCGGGGCTTCCTCCTCAAGTACCGTCATTATCTTCCTTGAGGACAGAGCTTTACGACCCGAAGGCCTTCATCGCTCACGCGGCGTTGCTGCATCAGGCTTTCGCCCATTGTGCAATATTCCCCACTGCTGCCTCCCGTAGGAGTTTGGACCGTGTCTCAGTTCCAATGTGGCCGATCACCCTCTCAGGTCGGCTACTGATCGTCGCCTTGGTAAGCCGTTACCTTACCAACTAGCTAATCAGACGCGGGTCCATCCTATACCGCCGGAGCTTTGATAAGAAATCCATGCGAATCTCTTATGTCATCTCGTATTAGCGTACCTTTCGGTACGTTATCCGTGTGTATAGGGCAGGTTACCCACGCGTTACTCACCCGTCCGCCGCTCACCCCGAAGGGTTCGCTCGACTTGCATGTGTTAGGCACGCCGCCAGCGTTCATCCTGAGCCAGGATCAAACTCTCAAATAAAAGTTGTCCATCGCTCAGCTAATCATTATCTGAATATCTGGCTTGGTTGTTTGTGTTTAATTCTTAAAATTATTCGCCAACGTCTATTCTCTATGAGAATATCCCGTTGCTCAAAAAAAGAATTTAAGTTATATAAATTAACCTACTGTTTAATTTTCAAAGTTCTTAAAGTGGTGGACCATCAGGGACTCGAACCCCAGACCTACCGGTTATGAGCCGGGCGCTCTAACCAACTGAGCTAATGGTCCACTTTAATTTGGTGCCGAAGACCGGAATCGAACCGGTACGAGAGGTAAGTCCCGCAGGATTTTAAGTCCTGTGCGTCTGCCAGTTCCGCCACTTCGGCACTTAACGTGGCTACGTCTTACTCTCCCGGGAGGTTGCCCCCCAAGTACCATCAGCGCTAAAGAGCTTAACTTCTGTGTTCGGAATGGGAACAGGTGTATCCTCTTTGCTATAGTAACCACATTAAATTGCTTTGTTTTTAAGACAAGTATTATATTAACATCTTTATTTTAAAATGTCAACACCTTTATTAAATCTTTTCTATAAAAAAATCTTAAAGTTAATACTCTGAAAACTGCATATCATTTAGAATTTATCATTTAAATTGTGGTCAAGTCCTCGACCTATTAGTATCGATAAGCTAAATACATTACTGCACTTACACCTTCGACCTATCAACCAGGTAGTCTTCCTGGGGTCTTACCCTTACGGTGGGAAATCTTATCTTGAAGTCGGCTTCGCGCTTAGATGCTTTCAGCGCTTATCCATTCCGCACTTAGCTACCCAGCTATGCCCTTGGCAGAACAACTGGTACACCAGAGGTGCGTCCATCCCGGTCCTCTCGTACTAAGGACAGGTCTCCTCAAATTTCCTACGCCTGCGACGGATAGGGACCGAACTGTCTCACGACGTTCTGAACCCAGCTCGCGTACCACTTTAATGGGCGAACAGCCCAACCCTTGGGACCTACTACAGCCCCAGGATGTGATGAGCCGACATCGAGGTGCCAAACCTCCCCGTCGATGTGGACTCTTGGGGGAGATAAGCCTGTTATCCCCAGGGTAGCTTTTATCCGTTGAGCGATGGCCCTTCCATGCGGAACCACCGGATCACTAAGTCCGACTTTCGTCCTTGCTCGACCTGTATGTCTTGCAATCAAGCTCTCTTGTGCCTTTACACTCTACGTACGATTTCCGACCGTACTGAGAGAACCTTTGAGCGCCTCCGTTACTTTTTGGGAGGCGACCGCCCCAGTCAAACTGCCCACCTGACAGTGTCCCAAGACCAGATTCATGGCCTATGGTTAGAGTCCCAGTACTACAAGGGTGGTATCCCAAGGGTGACTCCACGCAAACTGGCGTTCACGCTTCATAGTCTCCCACCTATCCTGTACATGTAGTACCAAGACCCAATGTCAAGCTACAGTAAAGCTCCATGGGGTCTTTCCGTCCTGTCGCAGGTAACCGGCATCTTCACCGGTATTACAATTTCACCCAGTCTGTTGTTGAGACAGTGCCCAAATCGTTACGCCTTTCGTGCGGGTCGGAACTTACCCGACAAGGAATTTCGCTACCTTAGGACCGTTATAGTTACGGCCGCCGTTTACTGGGGCTTAAGTTCACTGCTTCGATTGCTCTAACAGATCCCCTTAACCTTCCAGCACCGGGCAGGCGTCAGCTCCTATACATCGTCTTGCGACTTAGCAGAAACCTGTGTTTTTGGTAAACAGTCGCTTGGGCCTATTCTCTGCGGCCTGCAAATGCAGGCACCCCTTCTCCCGAAGTTACGGGGTCATTTTGCCGAGTTCCTTAACAACAGTTCTCTGGCTGGCCTTAGGATACTCTCCTCACCCACCTGTGTCGGTTTGCGGTACAGGCACCTTTAACCTCGATAGAGACTTTTCTCGACAGTGTGAAATCAGCTACTTCGCTACTAAATTTCGCTCCGCATCACATCCTAGCATTATTCCTACGGATTTGCCTATAGGAACTGCCTCAATGCTTGCCCGTACATAACCAACAGTACGGTTAGCTTATCCTACTGTGTCATCCCATCTCTCAAACGGTTATTGGTGGTACAGGAATATCAACCTGTTGTCCATCACCTACGCCTTTCGGCCTCGGCTTAGGTCCTGACTAACCCAGGGCGGACGAACCTTCCCCTGGAAACCTTGGGTTTACGGCCTGTGGGATTCTCACCCACATCTCGCTACTCATGCCAACATTCTCACTCGTATACTGTCCACATGTCCTTACGGTCATGCTTCAACCTGCATACGAAGCTCCCCTACCCATCATAATGATGCCGTAGCTTCGGTAGTACGTTTTAGCCCCGGAAATTTTCGGCGCAGGATCACTCGACCAGTGAGCTATTACGCACTCTTTAAATGAGTGGCTGCTTCTAAGCCAACATCCTGGTTGTCTGTGCAATCCCACATCCTTTACCACTTAACGTACATTTAGGGACCTTAGCTGACGATCTGGGCTGTTGCCCTCTTGACTATGAATCTTATCACCCACAGTCTGACTCCCAAGTATAAGAATACGGCATTCGGAGTTTGATAGTCTTCGGTAAGTGCAATACCCCCTAGGACATTCAGTGCTCTACCTCCGCTTCTCTCAACCTTGAGGCTAGCCCTAAAGCTATTTCGGGGAGAACCAGCTATCTCCGGGCTCGATTGGAATTTCACCGCTATCCACAAGTCATCCCCGAGCTTTTCAACGCTCGTGGGTTCGGTCCTCCACGAAATTTTACTTTCGCTTCAACCTGCTCATGGATAGGTCGCCCGGTTTCGGGTCTACGCCAAGTAACTTAAATCGCCCATTTAAGACTCGCTTTCGCTACGGCTCCACACCTTAAGTGCTTAACCTTGCTACTTAACGTAACTCGTTGGCCCGTTCTACAAAAAGTACGCGGTCACACAAGAAATGTGCTCCCACAGCTTGTAAGTACAGGGTTTCAGGTTCTATTTCACTCCCCTCCCGGGGTTCTTTTCACCTTTCCCTCACGGTACTATGCGCTATCGGTCACTAGGTAGTATTTAGGCTTGGAGGATGGTCCCTCCTGCTTCCCACAGGGTTTCACGTGTCCCGTGGTACTCTGGATCATGTCTAAAGTCTTCTCGTTTCAGCTACAGGGCTATTACCTTTTATAGCGGAGCTTTCCAACTCTCTTCACTTACGATACCTCTTCGTTAATGACATGTCCGCAACCCCAACGAAGTAAACTTCATTGGTTTGGCCTGTTCCGCGTTCGCTCGCCGCTACTTACGGAATCGATTTTTCTTTCTCTTCCTCCAGGTACTTAGATGTTTCAGTTCCCCGGGTTCCCCTCGCTAAGCTATGTATTCACTTAACGATACTTAGACATTACTCTAAGTGAGTTTCCTCATTCGGAAATCTTCGGATCAAAGTTTACGTGCAACTCCCCGAAGCTTATCGCAGCTTATCACGTCCTTCATCGGCTCCTAGTGCCAAGGCATCCGCCCTGCACCCTTAATAACTTGACCAGTTATTAAAGTTGATTTTAAAGACTTCTCTGTCTATTTATAATTAAATGATGTCATATCACTAAATGTTATGCAGTTTTCAAAGTACTAATGGTGGAGATGAGGAGGATCGAACTCCTGACCCCTTGCGTGCAAGGCAAGTGCTCTCCCAGCTGAGCTACACCCCCATATTATTTTTTCAACAGGTTATATTATAATAACTTTGTCGATTCTTGTCAATATTTTTTTTAAGGATTTTTAAGAACCCTCAAAATTAAACAGTAGGCAATTCTCCTTAGAAAGGAGGTGATCCAGCCGCACCTTCCGATACGGCTACCTTGTTACGACTTCACCCCAGTTATTGGTTTCACCTTCGACGGCCGCTTCCAAAAGGTTAGCTAACCGGCTTCGGGCGCCCCCAACTCCCATGGTGTGACGGGCGGTGTGTACAAGACCCGGGAACGCATTCACCGCAGCATTCTGATCTGCGATTACTAGTAACTCCAGCTTCATGTAGGCGAGTTTCAGCCTACAATCCGAACTGAGAATGGCTTTAAGGGATTAGCTCCGCCTCACGACTTGGCTGCCCTCTGTACCACCCATTGTAGCACGTGTGTAGCCCTAAGCATAAGGGGCATGATGATTTGACGTCATCCCCACCTTCCTCCAGGTTATCCCTGGCAGTCCCTCTAGAGTGCCCAACTTAATGCTGGCAACTAAAGGCAAGGGTTGCGCTCGTTGCGGGACTTAACCCAACATCTCACGACACGAGCTGACGACAACCATGCACCACCTGTCACTTCTGTCCCCGAAGGGAAATCTCCGATTAGGGAGAGGTCAAAAGGATGTCAAGCTTAGGTAAGGTTCTTCGCGTTGCTTCGAATTAAACCACATGCTCCGCTACTTGTGCGGGTCCCCGTCAATTCCTTTGAGTTTCACTCTTGCGAGCGTACTTCCCAGGCGGAGTACTTAATGCGTTAGCTGCGCCACCGAAGGGGGTAACCTCCGACAGCTAGTACTCATCGTTTACGGCGTGGACTACCAGGGTATCTAATCCTGTTTGCTCCCCACGCTTTCGTGCCTCAGTGTCAGTTACAGTCCAGAGAGCCGCCTTCGCAACTGGTGTTCCTCCTAATATCTACGCATTTCACCGCTACACTAGGAATTCCACTCTCCTCTCCTGCACTCAAGTTTCCCAGTTTCAAAGGCTTACTACGGTTGAGCCGTAGCCTTTCACCTCTGACTTAAGAAACCACCTACGCACCCTTTACGCCCAGTAATTCCGGATAACGCTAGCCCCCTACGTATTACCGCGGCTGCTGGCACGTAGTTAGCCGGGGCTTCCTCCTCAAGTACCGTCATTATCTTCCTTGAGGACAGAGCTTTACGACCCGAAGGCCTTCATCGCTCACGCGGCGTTGCTGCATCAGGCTTTCGCCCATTGTGCAATATTCCCCACTGCTGCCTCCCGTAGGAGTTTGGACCGTGTCTCAGTTCCAATGTGGCCGATCACCCTCTCAGGTCGGCTACTGATCGTCGCCTTGGTAAGCCGTTACCTTACCAACTAGCTAATCAGACGCGGGTCCATCCTATACCGCCGGAGCTTTGATAAGAAATCCATGCGAATCTCTTATGTCATCTCGTATTAGCGTACCTTTCGGTACGTTATCCGTGTGTATAGGGCAGGTTACCCACGCGTTACTCACCCGTCCGCCGCTCACCCCGAAGGGTTCGCTCGACTTGCATGTGTTAGGCACGCCGCCAGCGTTCATCCTGAGCCAGGATCAAACTCTCAAATAAAAGTTGTCCATCGCTCAGCTAATCATTACCTGAATATCTGGCTTGGTTGTTTGTGTTTAATTCTTAAAATTATTCGCCAACGTCTATTCTCTATGAGAATATCCCGTTGCTCAAAAAAAAGAATTTAAGTTATATAAATTAACCTACTGTTTAATTTTCAAAGTTCTTAATTTTTTGTCCTTATCTCTCGGACAAGTAATACTATACCAACTTTAACTAATATCGTCAACACTTTTTTTAATATTTTTTATAATTATTTTTATTTGAATTTATTAATAATAATATTATCCACATTATTAACAGCTATTTATCAATATTATATATATTTTAACCCTTACTTATACACATTATTAATATATTTATTAACATTATATACTTTTTATTTTATTATATAATTATAGCATTTTTACAAATAAAATGAGTAGTAAATTCAGCTTCTTTATTTAATCTTCCTTTACTCCTTTCAGATATTTAAAACTCTATATTATATTTATCTTAAATTATATCTCACATAATATATAATTAATACTAAATACTATAAAAGAAGGATAATATTAATTTTATAAAACTAATATTATCCTTCTTTTTACTTAACTTTATATAAAGTATCTTCCATATATTCATATTTTAAAAATATCTTATTTTCTTTTAAGCTTCTTTGTACATCTATTATTCTTTGATTATAAGACCCTCTAAACTTTAACTCTATACTTTTCTTATACTGATCAAACTTACCATCTACTAAAACATCCACTTGCTTAAGTAAATTTAATCTATCCTCATATTCATTATTACTTTTATCTAAAAGTTCTTCAAATGTAAATCCTGTATACGCCCATACATCCAATCCTTTTTTCTTAGCTTCTTTGGCTATTAATTCTAAAGGTATTGGCTGTAAAAATGGCTCTCCTCCTGATAGCGTTATACCTCTTTGTAAGTTTGAATGTTTTATTTCATCAACTATATCTCTATAATCTATTTCATATCCTCCATTTAATATATGTGTTTGTGGGTTATGACATCCATCACAATTATGTATACATCCTTGTGTCCATATAACCATTCTCAACCCTGGACCATCTACAATACTATCAAATATAGTAGGAGATGCTACTCTAAGTTTCATCTTATTACCTCCACTTATATCATACATGCTTCACTCTATCTCTCACTTCAGCTCTTTTCGCATTATTAAATCTATCAACAGTACCAACAAGATATCCAGTTATTCTTCTAATCTTTTCAAATTTAACACTACTTTCATCTTCATTTCTTCCGCAAGCGGGACATATTTTTCCTTCTATTACACCAGAATATCCGCAAATAGGATCTCTATCTACAGGATGATTAACACTTCCATATCCGATTCCTGACTCTTTCATCGCTCTTATTATTGTTTCAAATGCTTCTAAATTATTTGATGGATCACCGTCTAACTCTACATATGTTATATGACCAGCATTAGTAAACTCATGATAAGGAGCTTCTATTCTTATTTTTTCAAACGCACTAATTTTATAATCCACAGGCACATGGAATGAATTAGTATAATACTCTTTATCAGTTATTCCTTTTATTTTTCCATATATCTTTTTATCTATCTTAGTAAACCTTCCAGAAAGACCTTCTGCTGGAGTAGCTATTAAAGAAAAGTTCAACTTATACTTTTCACTTGCCTCATCCATTCTATTTTTCATATGTGAAATTATTCTTATCCCTAATTCTTGAGCTTCTTTACTCTCTCCATGATGCTTTCCTATTAAGCCTATTAAACATTCTGCTAATCCTATAAATCCAATAGTTAACGTACCCTGTTTTATAACCTCGCCTAGCTTGTCTTCAGGTCCTAAATTTTCAGAACCTACCCATATACCTTGTCCCATTAAGAATGGGAAATTTTTCACTTTCTTATTACCTTGTATTTCCATTCTCTCTAATAATTGATCTATAACTAAATCTATTTTTTTATCTAAATCTTTGAAAAATCCATCTAAATCAGTTTCTTTATTACTACTCATCCCATATTTTATACCTAGTCTAGGTAAATTAATGGTAGTGAATGATAAGTTTCCTCTACCACTAACAATTTCTTCTCCACAAATATTTCCTAGAACTCTAGTTCTACACCCCATATATGTTACTTCAGTTTCTGGATGTCCTTCTTTATAATATTTAGCATTAAATGGTGCATCTAAAAAACTAAAATTCGGGAATAATCTCTTAGCAGATACTCTACAGGATAATTTAAACAAATCATAGTTAGGGTCATTTGGATTTAAATTAATACCTTCTTTTACTTTAAATATCAGTATAGGAAATATCGGAGTTTCTCCATTTCCTAGCCCTCTCTCTTGAGATAATAATAAGTTTTTACTTACCATCCTTCCTTCTTCAGATACATCAGTTCCAAAATTAATACTCGAAAAAGGAACTTGTGCTCCAGCTCTAGAGTGCATAGTATTCAAATTATGTATAAATCCTTCCATAGATTGATATGTTTGTCTATCCGTTTCTTTATAGGCTTCTTCATAAGCAAAATGTTGTATAGTTGCAGCTATCTCTTCATCTATATTAAATGCTACTTTTAATTCTTCTTTTTCTTTATCTATGTAATCTTTATTTTGTTTCATACTTAACTTTAAATTATATCTTTTTTCTATATTTGAAATTGTATCTTTTACTTTATCTATATCATCTACACCACAAAATAACTTTAATGCTTTTAACATATTCGATATATAAAGCTTTCTAAATGTTTTATATACACCTTTAGCTAAGCCATAATCAAAGAAAGGTATACTTTGACCTCCATGTTGATCATTTTGATTACTTTGAATTGCTATAGCCGCTAAAGCACCATAACTCATAATATCATTTGGTTCTCTTAAAAAACCATGACCTGTAGAAAAACCTCCTTCAAATAACTTTTCGATATCTATTTGGCAACATGTTAGTGTGCCCATATTTAAAAAGTCCATATCATGTATATGTATATCTCCTTTGTCATGAGCATATGAATGTTCTGGTTTTAATATATGTGTTTTGCAGAATTCCTTTGATACAGCACTACCATATTGAAGCATAGTTCCCATAGCTGTATCCCCGTCAATATTTGCATTTTCTCGTTTTATGTCTGCTTCATTAGCCTCCTCAAATGTAATTTCTTCTATAGCCTTCATTAATCTAGTTTTTGAATTTCTTATTCTACTTCTCTCTGTTCTATATGTTATATATTCTTCACTAGTTTTTGCATGTCCAGTTTCTATTAGTACTTTTACAACTACATCTTGAATATCTTCTACTCCAGGAACTGACTCTGTATATCTAGAATTTAATACTTTTACAACATCTTGAGTTAATTGCTCTGATAATGTATAGTCTGCAGCTTTATTTTCTTTTCTAGCTACCTTATCTGCTGCTAAAAATATTGCCCTTGTTATTCTATCTTCATTGAAAGGTATAACCCTTCCATCCCTTTTTTTAACATTTTTTATCATATAAATGCCCCCTTCCTATCTCTATATATTGTAGCACAACTTTATTATAACCACTATATATTGTGTATATTTAATGAAAATATATTCATTTTTTAAATTTACTTTTAAAGTTAACCCTAATACAAAACCTATATCCCCTACTAAATTACAAATACATTTTTTCCTATAATAATTAGTCGATTCTTATGTCTTTGTTAAATCATTTAGTAAAATGAATTCTATTATTAATTTTTTTAACCAAATTTAATAAATATTTTAATATAAGCAGGAATTTATTTATTTTATAGTTTTAGGTATTATTTTTCTAAATTTTCGTATAACATATAAGATATAAAATTCAAAGGGGGAGAAATATTATGTTATCAAATAGACTATTAGACATCACTCCATCTGTCACAGTCGGAATAAGCTCAAAAGTTAGTGAATTAAAAAGCTCTGGTAAAGATATAATTAATTTGAGCATCGGAGAACCCGATTTTAATGTTCCTGAAAAAGCTAAATTATATGGAGTAGAATCTTTAAATAATAATGAAACTAAATATAACTTAGTTCCAGGTTTAAAGATTTTAAGAGAAGAAATATGTAAAAAACTTTTAGAAGAAAATAATTGCAAATATTCTATAGATGAAATCGTAGTTACAAGTGGTGCTAAACATGCCATTACAAATACATTATTAGCAATAACTAATCCTGGTGATGAAGTATTACTTCCGAAACCATATTGGGTTAGCTATTCTGAAATGACTAAAATAGTAAATACTGTTCCTGTAGCTATAGAAACTAGTAAAAATAATGATTTCAAACTAACAGGAGATTTATTAAAAAAATATATAACACCGAAGACCAAACTACTTATATTAAATAATCCTTCAAATCCTACAGGAGCTGTTTATACAAGAGATGAACTACTAGATATAGCCAATGTTTGCTTAGAAAATAATATATATATATTAGCTGATGAAATTTATGAAAAAATATGCTACATAGATAATTTTGTTTCTGTTGCATCTCTAAATGAAGATATTAAAAATATTACAATTACAATAAACGGATTTGCTAAATCAGCAGCTATGACAGGTGTTAGATTAGGTTATTCTGCTTCTAATAAAGAAATTGCAAAAGGAATTTGTGCTATTCAAGGTCATCTTGTTTCACATCCATCTCTAACATCTCAGTACATAGGATACGGAGCATTAAAATCTTGTAGTGAAGACATCAAAGAAATGGTAAAAACTTATAAACATCGAAGAAACTTATTAACTAAAAAGTTAGATTCTATTAATAATATAAGTTACATTTATCCTAATGGAGCCTTCTACGTATTTATAGATATATCTAAGATAAAAAATAAATTTAAATATGATAAAAGCTTATCCGTAGAGTTTTGTGAAGCTTTTTTAGATAAATTTAATGTGGCTATAGTACCTGGATTAGCCTTCGGAATAGATTACTACATTCGTATATCATATGCGTGTGAAGAAAATGATTTTTTAGAAGGCTTAAATAGACTTGATCTATTCTTATCACAAATAATGAATTCTTAATTAATCTTAATCAAAATAAAAAAGTAGATACTATCGATAGTATCTACTTTTTTATTTTGATTATCTAGCTTTAAGCCATATTACATTATTTAAATGTATATAATAAAAAAGATTACGTGGCTACGTCTTACTCTCCCAGGAGGTTGCCCCCCAAGTACCATCAGCGCTAAAGAGCTTAACTTCTGTGTTCGGAATGGGAACAGGTGTATCCTCTTTGCTATAGTAACCACATAATCTTTCGATTAACTTATTATTAAGTTATTTAGAGTTAATACTCTGAAAACTGCATATCATTTAGAATTTATCATTTAAATTGTGGTCAAGTCCTCGACCTATTAGTATCGATAAGCTAAATACATTACTGCACTTACACCTTCGACCTATCAACCAGGTAGTCTTCCTGGGGTCTTACCCTTACGGTGGGAAATCTTATCTTGAAGTCGGCTTCGCGCTTAGATGCTTTCAGCGCTTATCCATTCCGCACTTAGCTACCCAGCTATGCCCTTGGCAGAACAACTGGTACACCAGAGGTGCGTCCATCCCGGTCCTCTCGTACTAAGGACAGGTCTCCTCAAATTTCCTACGCCTGCGACGGATAGGGACCGAACTGTCTCACGACGTTCTGAACCCAGCTCGCGTACCACTTTAATGGGCGAACAGCCCAACCCTTGGGACCTACTACAGCCCCAGGATGTGATGAGCCGACATCGAGGTGCCAAACCTCCCCGTCGATGTGGACTCTTGGGGGAGATAAGCCTGTTATCCCCAGGGTAGCTTTTATCCGTTGAGCGATGGCCCTTCCATGCGGAACCACCGGATCACTAAGTCCGACTTTCGTCCTTGCTCGACCTGTATGTCTTGCAATCAAGCTCTCTTGTGCCTTTACACTCTACGTACGATTTCCGACCGTACTGAGAGAACCTTTGAGCGCCTCCGTTACTTTTTGGGAGGCGACCGCCCCAGTCAAACTGCCCACCTGACAGTGTCCCAAGACCAGATTCATGGCCTATGGTTAGAGTCCCAGTACTACAAGGGTGGTATCCCAAGGGTGACTCCACGCAAACTGGCGTTCACGCTTCATAGTCTCCCACCTATCCTGTACATGTAGTACCAAGACCCAATGTCAAGCTACAGTAAAGCTCCATGGGGTCTTTCCGTCCTGTCGCAGGTAACCGGCATCTTCACCGGTATTACAATTTCACCCAGTCTGTTGTTGAGACAGTGCCCAAATCGTTACGCCTTTCGTGCGGGTCGGAACTTACCCGACAAGGAATTTCGCTACCTTAGGACCGTTATAGTTACGGCCGCCGTTTACTGGGGCTTAAGTTCACTGCTTCGATTGCTCTAACAGATCCCCTTAACCTTCCAGCACCGGGCAGGCGTCAGCTCCTATACATCGTCTTGCGACTTAGCAGAAACCTGTGTTTTTGGTAAACAGTCGCTTGGGCCTATTCTCTGCGGCCTGCAAATGCAGGCACCCCTTCTCCCGAAGTTACGGGGTCATTTTGCCGAGTTCCTTAACAACAGTTCTCTGGCTGGCCTTAGGATACTCTCCTCACCCACCTGTGTCGGTTTGCGGTACAGGCACCTTTAACCTCGATAGAGACTTTTCTCGACAGTGTGAAATCAGCTACTTCGCTACTAAATTTCGCTCCGCATCACATCCTAGCATTATTCCTACGGATTTGCCTATAGGAACTGCCTCAATGCTTGCCCGTACATAACCAACAGTACGGTTAGCTTATCCTACTGTGTCATCCCATCTCTCAAACGGTTATTGGTGGTACAGGAATATCAACCTGTTGTCCATCACCTACGCCTTTCGGCCTCGGCTTAGGTCCTGACTAACCCAGGGCGGACGAACCTTCCCCTGGAAACCTTGGGTTTACGGCCTGTGGGATTCTCACCCACATCTCGCTACTCATGCCAACATTCTCACTCGTATACTGTCCACATGTCCTTACGGTCATGCTTCAACCTGCATACGAAGCTCCCCTACCCATCATAATGATGCCGTAGCTTCGGTAGTACGTTTTAGCCCCGGAAATTTTCGGCGCAGGATCACTCGACCAGTGAGCTATTACGCACTCTTTAAATGAGTGGCTGCTTCTAAGCCAACATCCTGGTTGTCTGTGCAATCCCACATCCTTTACCACTTAACGTACATTTAGGGACCTTAGCTGACGATCTGGGCTGTTGCCCTCTTGACTATGAATCTTATCACCCACAGTCTGACTCCCAAGTATAAGAATACGGCATTCGGAGTTTGATAGTCTTCGGTAAGTGCAATACCCCCTAGGACATTCAGTGCTCTACCTCCGCTTCTCTCAACCTTGAGGCTAGCCCTAAAGCTATTTCGGGGAGAACCAGCTATCTCCGGGCTCGATTGGAATTTCACCGCTATCCACAAGTCATCCCCGAGCTTTTCAACGCTCGTGGGTTCGGTCCTCCACGAAATTTTACTTTCGCTTCAACCTGCTCATGGATAGGTCGCCCGGTTTCGGGTCTACGCCAAGTAACTTAAATCGCCCATTTAAGACTCGCTTTCGCTACGGCTCCACACCTTAAGTGCTTAACCTTGCTACTTAACGTAACTCGTTGGCCCGTTCTACAAAAAGTACGCGGTCACACAAGAAATGTGCTCCCACAGCTTGTAAGTACAGGGTTTCAGGTTCTATTTCACTCCCCTCCCGGGGTTCTTTTCACCTTTCCCTCACGGTACTATGCGCTATCGGTCACTAGGTAGTATTTAGGCTTGGAGGATGGTCCCTCCTGCTTCCCACAGGGTTTCACGTGTCCCGTGGTACTCTGGATCATGTCTAAAGTCTTCTCGTTTCAGCTACAGGGCTATTACCTTTTATAGCGGAGCTTTCCAACTCTCTTCACTTACGATACCTCTTCGTTAATGACATGTCCGCAACCCCAACGAAGTAAACTTCATTGGTTTGGCCTGTTCCGCGTTCGCTCGCCGCTACTTACGGAATCGATTTTTCTTTCTCTTCCTCCAGGTACTTAGATGTTTCAGTTCCCCGGGTTCCCCTCGCTAAGCTATGTATTCACTTAACGATACTTAGACATTACTCTAAGTGAGTTTCCTCATTCGGAAATCTTCGGATCAAAGTTTACGTGCAACTCCCCGAAGCTTATCGCAGCTTATCACGTCCTTCATCGGCTCCTAGTGCCAAGGCATCCGCCCTGCACCCTTAATAACTTGACCAGTTATTAAAGTTGATTTTAAAGACTTCTCTGTCTATTTATAATTAAATGATGTCATATCACTAAATGTTATGCAGTTTTCAAAGTACTAATGGTGGAGATGAGGAGGATCGAACTCCTGACCCCTTGCGTGCAAGGCAAGTGCTCTCCCAGCTGAGCTACACCCCCATATTATTTTTTCAACAGGTTATATTATAATAACTTTGTCGATTCTTGTCAATATTTTTTTTAAGGATTTTTAAGAACCCTCAAAATTAAACAGTAGGCAATTCTCCTTAGAAAGGAGGTGATCCAGCCGCACCTTCCGATACGGCTACCTTGTTACGACTTCACCCCAGTTATTGGTTTCACCTTCGACGGCCGCTTCCAAAAGGTTAGCTAACCGGCTTCGGGCGCCCCCAACTCCCATGGTGTGACGGGCGGTGTGTACAAGACCCGGGAACGCATTCACCGCAGCATTCTGATCTGCGATTACTAGTAACTCCAGCTTCATGTAGGCGAGTTTCAGCCTACAATCCGAACTGAGAATGGCTTTAAGGGATTAGCTCCGCCTCACGACTTGGCTGCCCTCTGTACCACCCATTGTAGCACGTGTGTAGCCCTAAGCATAAGGGGCATGATGATTTGACGTCATCCCCACCTTCCTCCAGGTTATCCCTGGCAGTCCCTCTAGAGTGCCCAACTTAATGCTGGCAACTAAAGGCAAGGGTTGCGCTCGTTGCGGGACTTAACCCAACATCTCACGACACGAGCTGACGACAACCATGCACCACCTGTCACTTCTGTCCCCGAAGGGAAATCTCCGATTAGGGAGAGGTCAAAAGGATGTCAAGCTTAGGTAAGGTTCTTCGCGTTGCTTCGAATTAAACCACATGCTCCGCTACTTGTGCGGGTCCCCGTCAATTCCTTTGAGTTTCACTCTTGCGAGCGTACTTCCCAGGCGGAGTACTTAATGCGTTAGCTGCGCCACCGAAGGGGGTAACCTCCGACAGCTAGTACTCATCGTTTACGGCGTGGACTACCAGGGTATCTAATCCTGTTTGCTCCCCACGCTTTCGTGCCTCAGTGTCAGTTACAGTCCAGAGAGCCGCCTTCGCAACTGGTGTTCCTCCTAATATCTACGCATTTCACCGCTACACTAGGAATTCCACTCTCCTCTCCTGCACTCAAGTTTCCCAGTTTCAAAGGCTTACTACGGTTGAGCCGTAGCCTTTCACCTCTGACTTAAGAAACCACCTACGCACCCTTTACGCCCAGTAATTCCGGATAACGCTAGCCCCCTACGTATTACCGCGGCTGCTGGCACGTAGTTAGCCGGGGCTTCCTCCTCAAGTACCGTCATTATCTTCCTTGAGGACAGAGCTTTACGACCCGAAGGCCTTCATCGCTCACGCGGCGTTGCTGCATCAGGCTTTCGCCCATTGTGCAATATTCCCCACTGCTGCCTCCCGTAGGAGTTTGGACCGTGTCTCAGTTCCAATGTGGCCGATCACCCTCTCAGGTCGGCTACTGATCGTCGCCTTGGTAAGCCGTTACCTTACCAACTAGCTAATCAGACGCGGGTCCATCCTATACCGCCGGAGCTTTGATAAGAAATCCATGCGAATCTCTTATGTCATCTCGTATTAGCGTACCTTTCGGTACGTTATCCGTGTGTATAGGGCAGGTTACCCACGCGTTACTCACCCGTCCGCCGCTCACCCCGAAGGGTTCGCTCGACTTGCATGTGTTAGGCACGCCGCCAGCGTTCATCCTGAGCCAGGATCAAACTCTCAAATAAAAGTTGTCCATCGCTCAGCTAATCATTATCTGAATATCTGGCTTGGTTGTTTGTGTTTAATTCTTAAAATCATTCGCCAACGTCTATTCTCTAGGAGAATATCCCGTTGCTCAAATAAAGAATTTAGTTATATAAATTAACCTACTGTTTAATTTTCAAAGTTCTTAATTTGTGCTATTGTTGAGCACTCATTAATAATAACATTTATATTTATTATCGTCAACACTTTTTTTAAACTTTTTTATTATTTTTAAACTTCTTAGTAAATAATTAAATAATAGCTTATATCAGTATTTATTCCTGACATAAGCTATTATTTTCTTTTTACTCATTTTTATACCCATTTTCACCAAAATATTTTTGAATCCCTGCATATATAGCCCAAGCTATTTTTTCTTGATATTTTTCATCATTTAATAATTTAGCTTCTTTTTCATTTGATAGAAATCCACACTCAATCAATATAGATGGCATCTTACAGTTTTTTAATAAATATAAGTCACCTCTTGGTTTTATGACTCTATTATTACTTTCATCAACTACCCTTTTTAATTCATTTTGAACATATGATGCCAAGATCTTTCCATCTTCTTGACCTTCAGGATAAAAAGTTTGAGCTCCATAGTACTTAGATTGTTGAAATGAATTTAAGTGTATAGATATAAACATATCCGCATCTGATTCATCGACTATATTCTTTCGATTTCTTAAATTTTCATTATATTTCTGTCTAATTGTTTTATTTCCAGACTCTTCGTACAAACTACTGTCATCATCTCTAGTTAATATAACTAAACCACCACTAGACTCTATAAGCTCTTTTAACTTAAGAGTTATTGATAAGTTGATATTTTTCTCAAATATAGTCTTATCATTATTAGAAGCTCCAGAGTCTATACCTCCATGACCTGCATCCAAAACAATAGTTTTATTAGTTATAGGCATATAACCAATAGTTTCTTCAGATACTTCTCTTATTTTTAAGATACACCATATTGTTAATATTGTAGCTATCATCCCAAAAACTATGTATTTTATGTACTTTCTCACAATATCACCCTGTACATTTATATTAAAAAAGACTTTGGAATATTCCAAAGTCTTTTGTACAAGTATATGAATAAAATTATCTCTTTGAGAATTGTGGAGCTCTTCTTGCTGCCTTTAATCCATATTTCTTTCTTTCTTTCATTCTAGCATCTCTAGTTAAGAATCCTTCTTTCTTTAAAGCAGGTCTTAATTCAGCATCAGCTTTTAATAAAGCTCTAGATATACCATGTCTTATAGCACCAGCTTGTCCAGTGAATCCTCCACCTTCAACTTTTACTATTACATCGTATTTAGCTTCATTATTAGTTAATACTAATGGTTGCTTAACATCTCTTATTAATGTTTCATAGTTGAAGTATTCTTCAACATTTCTTCCATTTATTATTATGTTTCCTTCACCTGCTACTAATCTAACTCTAGCAACAGAGCTTTTTCTTCTTCCAGTTCCGTAGTATTGAACGTTTGCCATGATAACTCCTCCTTTCACCCGTTAATTATTATTTAAAGTTTAAAACTTCTGGATTTTGAGCTGCATGATCATGGTTTGGTCCTGCGAATACTCTTAATCTAGTCATCATTCTGCTTCTTAATTTGTTCTTTGGTAACATTCCGCTTACAGCGTGAGCTACAACTTCTTCTGGCTTCTTAGCCATCATTTCTTTGTATGATATTTCTTTTAAACCACCTACATAACCAGTGTGGTATCTGTACATTTTTTGATCTAATTTCTTTCCTGTTAAAACTACTTTATCAGCGTTAACAACAACAACAAAGTCTCCTCCGTCAACATGTGGTGTGAAAGTAACCTTGTGCTTTCCTCTTAATACAGTCGCTATTTCAGTTGCTAAACGACCTAATGTTTTTCCTTCAGCATCAACGATGTACCATTTTCTTTGTACATCAGCTGGCTTAGCTATATAACTTTTCATAGTTGTCCCTCCTTAACTTTTTTTCCTTTAAAATTTTACCGTTTATGTCAAGTCCGGGGCAAGTGGACTTATTAACACACTCCTACTAATTTTAATATATGCATAGATGTGTGTCAAGCTAATAATCAACTTTTTTAAGAAATAATCCATGTGCTGGAGCAGTGTGACCAGTTTTAGATCTACTCTTAGAATTAATTATTTCAGCTAAATTATCTTCTATTCTACCTCTACCTATATCTACTAATGTCCCTACTATTATTCTTACCATATTATATAAAAAACCATTACCTTCTACTTCTATAGTAATTAAATTTTCTTCTCTAGTTATTTCTACATCATATATAGTTCTAACTGTATCTACTACAGACGATCCTGAACTCATAAAACCTTTAAAGTCGTGTGTTCCTATTAATGATTTAGCTTCTTCGCACATTTTATTAAAATCAAGATCATATTTTACATGATAAGATGTGTCTTTATAAATAGGATTTCTATAAGGACTATTGTAAATTAAATATCTATACCTCTTACCTTTTGCGCTATATCTAGCATGGAACGAATCTTTAACTTCTTCACATTCTATTACAGCTATATCTTTAGGCAGTTTAGCATTTAATGCATTTGGTATTCTATCAGCAGGTATTTTAGAGTTTAATTTAAAGTTTGCTACTTGTCCTAAAGCATGAACTCCTGCATCAGTTCTCCCAGATCCAGTAATTTTTACTTCTTCATTTGTTATTTCATAAATAGCCTTTTCGATTGTTCCTTGTATACCTAAAGAATCAGGCTGCTTTTGCCATCCACAATAATTGGCTCCATTATACTGTATTTTTATCTTTAAATTTCTCATGCTCTACCTCTTTATATAAATCTAGTAACTATTATACTCCCTAAATATATAAATTGTAATACATAAGATATATAATCAGCCTTTGTTAAAATAGACTGCTTCATTTTAGTTCTATTATATCCACCTCTATAGCATCTTGCTTCCATAGCTGTACCAAGTTCATCTGCTCTTCTAAATGCACTTACGAATAAAGGTACTAATAAAGGCACTAAATTTTTCGCCCTATCAATCAAATTTTTGCTTTCAAAATCTGCACCTCTAGACATTTGAGCTTTCATAATTTTATCAGTTTCATCTAGTAATGTAGGTATAAACCTTAACGCTATAGTCATCATCATTGCTAATTCATGTACAGGTAATCCAACCTTATTAAAAGGGCTTAGAAGCCTTTCTATACCATCTGTAAGATCCATTGGTGAAGTTGTTAAGGTAAGCATAGAAGTCCCTAGTACAAGTAATGTAAGCCTTATAGCCATAAATATAGCTTGGCTTATACCCTCTTGAGTTACCTTTAAGAAACCAAATGACAATACAGGATTCTCTCCTGGCAAGAAAAATATATTTATAACAAATGTAAACAGTATAATCCATCTAAGAGGTTTTAGCCCCTTTAAAATATATCTAAACGGTATTTTAGATAACTTTATTATTCCTAATAAAGATATTATCACTAATGAGTATGGCCAAAATTTATTAATTATAAATAATGACACCATAAATATAAATGTAGCTACAAGCTTTACTCTTGAATCTAACTTATGTATAAGGGACTGTGTAGGGTAATGCTGACCAATAGTTATATCTTTTAACATTTTCCTCTTCCTCTCATAACTCTTATTATTTCATCTTTAGCTTCTTGTATAGTCAATATATCTTGACGAACATTAAAGCCTTTCTCTCTTAGTTTTATAGCTAATTCTATGGTTTGGGGTATATCTAACCCTATTTCCTTTAATCTTGTAGCATTATTATTAAATACTTCTCTAGGAGTTCCCATAAACTCAACTTTACCATGATTCATAACTATTATTGTATTCGCTAGCTTAGCCATATCATCCATACTATGAGATGACAATATTATAGTCATATTATGTTCCTTATGAAGAGTTCTTATAAGATCAAATATTTCATCCCTTCCCCCAGGGTCAAGACCAGCTGTTGGTTCATCTAAAATTAAAACTTCAGGATTCATAGCTATAACTCCAGCTATTGCAACCCTACGTTTTTGTCCTCCAGATAATTCAAACGGAGATTTATCTTTATACTCTTCATAATTTAATCCTACAGCTTCCATAGATGATTTTACACGTAATTCAATTTCTTCTTCACTCAAACCTAAATTACCAGGTCCAAACGCTATATCTTTTTCAACTGTTTCCTCAAAAAGCTGATATTCTGGATATTGAAATACTACCCCTACTCTTTTTCTAATTTCTGTTAAGTTTAATTCTGGATTAGTTATATTAAAATTATTTATATAAATCTCTCCAGATGAGGGCCTTAGAAGTCCATTTAAATGTTGAATAAGTGTAGATTTCCCAGATCCTGTATGACCTATAATACCAACAAAATCTCTATCTTCTATTTCAAAGCTAACATTATCTAATGCCTTACTCGAAAAAGGCATATCTTCGTTATATATATAAGTTAAATTTTTTACTATAATTGACATAATTGCATCACCATCTCATCTACTGTTAATATATCAGATTCAATCTTAAGACCTTCTTTATTTAATTCCTTAGATAACTCTGTCATATAAGGTACATCTAGACCTATTTTTTTTAACATATCTATTTTAGAGAAAACTTGTTTTGGTGTCCCCTCTAGTACCTTTTTCCCTTTTTCCATAACTATGACTCTATCTGCATCAACTGCTTCTTCCATAAAGTGAGTTATATGTATTACACTTATATTCTCTTCTTTATTTAGCCTTTTTATAGTACTCATAACCTCTTTTCTTCCAGAAGGATCTAACATCGCTGTTGCTTCATCAAAAATTACACACTTAGGTTTCATAGCTATTATTCCCGCAATAGCGACTCTTTGCTTTTGACCACCAGATAATAAGTGAGGTTGTCTATCTCTTAGATCATAGATACCAACACTTTTAAGAGATTCATCTACCCTTTTTCTTATTTCTTCAGGTTTTATACCTAAATTTTCTGGTCCAAAAGCTACATCTTCTTCTACTACAGTAGCCACAATTTGGTTATCAGGATTTTGAAATACCATTCCAGCTGTTTGTCTTATATCCCATAACTTATCTTCTTCTCTAGTATCCATACCATCTATAAGGATATTCCCTTTGGTTGGCATTAAAATAGCATTTAAATTTTTAGATAGAGTTGATTTTCCCGAACCATTATGTCCTATAATTGCAAGAAATTCACCTTCTTTTATGTTTAAACTTAAATCATCTATAGCTTTAAAGCTATCTTCTTCTGTTATATATTCGAATGAAATATTATTTACTTCTATTATATTATTCATCAAATCTACTCCTTTTTCATTAAGCAGTAATATAAAAAATCAAATTTAGTAGTATTATATCATAACCATAAAAAAAAAGATAATTCTTAATATACAAAATTCGCTTTATTAGTATAGCATATAATTTTCATATTTATTAAAAAAATGTATAAAAAAAGATTAAGCAAAAGCTTAATCTTTTTTTATACTATACTAATTCTATAAAAGCCATTTCAGCAGCGTCGCCTCTTCTTGGTCCTTTTTTGATTATTCTAGTGTATCCACCATTTCTCTCAGCATACTTTGGAGCTATATCAGTGAATAAGTTGTTAACTACAGTTTCATCCATAACGTAAGCTAAAACTTGTCTTCTAGCGTGAAGATCTCCTCTTTTAGCAAGAGTTATCATCTTTTCAGCCATTCTACGAGTTTCTTTTGCTCTTGTTACTGTAGTTTCTATTCTACCACATCTTAGTAAGTCAGTTACTAAGTTTCTTAACATAAGGTTTCTGTGTGAAGTCACACGTCCTAATTTACGGTAATTAGCCATGCCAATCCCTCCTTTGCTCACTATTCTTCGCTTGGTTTAAGACCTAATCCTAGTTCTTCTAACTTTTGGATAACTTCCTCAAGTGACTTTTTACCAAGGTTTCTAACCTTCATCATATCGTCCTCAGACTTATTAGCTAACTCTTCAACTGTATTTATTCCCGCTCTCTTTAAACAGTTGTAAGATCTAACTGATAAATCTAATTCTTCTATAGTCATTTCAAGAACTTTTTCTTTTTGGTCTTCTTCTTTTTCTACCATTATTTCAACATTGCTTACGTGCTCTGTTAAATCAATGAATAGATTTAAATGCTCAACTAGTACTTTAGCAGCTAAAGATATTCCTTCTTGAGGATTTATGCTACCGTTAGTTTGAACTTCAAGTACTAACTTGTCATAATCTGTTTTTTGACCTACTCTTGTATTTTCTACATGGTAGCTCACTTTTTCAACAGGAGTATATATTGAGTCTACAGGTAAAACACCTATAGGCATATTCTCTGTTTTATTTTCTTCAGCAGAAACATATCCTCTACCTTTATCTATAGATATTTCCATATTAAACTTCGCATTATCATCTAGCGTAGCTATTAATAAGTCTTTACTTAATATTTCAACATCAGGAGGACATATTATATCTGATCCTTTGATAGAGCATGGTCCTTGTGCTTCTATTTTAAGAGTTCTACTTCCTTCTCCATCAATAGTAGCTGAAAGCTCTTTTAAAGATAATATTATTTCAGTTACATCTTCTTTAACACCTGGTACTGTTGAGAATTCATGAAGAACTCCATCTATTTTTATAGAATTTACAGCAACCCCTGGTAAAGATGATAATAATACTCTTCTTAAAGCATTTCCTATAGTTATACCATAACCTCTTTCTAGAGGCTCTATAACGAATTTACCATATCTATAGTCTTCGCTAAGTTCTATTATATCTACTTTAGGTTTTTCTATTTCTATCATGGATAAAACCCTCCTTTAAATTTATTAATCCACTGAGGGTAAACAATTTTAAAAATTAATTTTAAAACTTGCTTATTACTTAGAGTAAAGCTCTACTATTAAGTGTTCAGCTATTTCAAGATCTATATCTTCTCTTGTTGGCATAGCAACAACTTTAGCAGTCATTCCTTCTAAGTTTGCATCTAACCACTTAGGAGCTACTTTTGATGCATTAGCTTCTACTAAAGCTTTGAATTTAGCAGAAGTTTTAGAGTTTTCTTTAACTGCTATAACATCGTCAGCTTTAACAGTTATAGAAGGTATATCTACCTTATTTCCATTTAAAGTGAAGTGACCGTGAGTTACTAATTGTCTAGCTTCTTTTCTAGAAGATGCTAATCCCATTCTGTAAACTACGTTGTCTAATCTTCTTTCTAATAAACTTAATAAGTTTTCCCCTGTTATACCAGGCATTTTATCTGCACGTTCATATAAGTTTCTGAATTGAGTTTCTAAAACTCCGTATATTCTCTTAACTTTTTGTTTCTCTCTTAATTGTAAACCATAGTTAGAAACTTTCTTTCTTCCTTGTCCATGTTGACCAGGAGCATAGTTTCTTTTTTCTATAGCACACTTATCTGTATGACATCTTTCGCCTTTAAGGAATAACTTCATTCCTTCTCTACGGCATTGTCTACAAGATGCACCTGTATATCTTGCCATGTCTTTACACCTCCTAAATTATTCTGTATAAAATTACACTCTTCTTCTTTTTGGTGGTCTACATCCGTTGTGTGGGATTGGAGTAACGTCTTTTATCATTGTTACTTCTAGTCCAGTAGCTTGTAATGCTCTTATAGCAGCTTCTCTACCTGAACCAGGACCTTTTACGAATACTTCAACAGTTTTTAAACCATGCTCCATTGCAGCTTTAGCAGCAGTTTCTGCAGCCATTTGAGATGCGAAAGGAGTAGATTTTCTTGATCCTTTGAATCCTAATTGTCCAGAAGATGCCCAAGATATAGCATTTCCGTGAACATCTGTTAAAGTTATTATAGTATTGTTAAAAGTAGATTGTATATGCGCATGTCCACGTTCAATGTTTTTACGCTCTCTTCTTCTAACACGTGTAGCTTTCTTTTTTGGTTTAGCCATTGTCATTTCCCTCCTATCTAATTATTATTCTTATTTTTTCTTCTTACGAGATACAGTTTTTCTAGGACCTTTTCTAGTTCTAGCATTAGTCTTAGTTCTTTGACCTCTTAAAGGAAGACCCTTAGCATGTCTTAAACCTCTATAACATTTTATATCTCTTAATCTCTTTATGTTTAAAGCGATTTCTCTTCTTAAGTCACCTTCAACTAAGAAATCAGCGTCTATTATTTTTCTTAATTCATTAACTTGATCATCTGATAAATCCTTTATTCTCGTGTCAGGATTTATATCAGCTTTAGCTAATATTTCATTAGCAGTAGCTTTTCCTATACCATATATATAAGTTAAGCCTATCTCTGCTCTTTTTTCTCTAGGTAAATCTACCCCAGCTATTCTTGCCATGATTCGCACCTCCTACACATGTTTTATTTAATTTTCTTTTTGACGCGCAAGCGCCCTATTGTTAACATCACAGTTTACTATTATACTATAAAAGTTAACAAATTACTAGTAATAATTTCTTATCCTTGCTTTTGCTTGTGCTTAGGATTTTCGCAGATAACCATTACTTTACCTTTTCTTTTTATAACCTTGCATTTTTCACACATTGGTTTTACTGATGGTCTTACTTTCATTATTAATCCCTCCTTAGACTACTAAATAAGATAGCCTACTTCTTACGCCAAGTGATTCTTCCTCTTGTAAGGTCATATGGAGAAAGTTCAACATTTACCTTATCACCTTCAAGAATTCTTATGAAGTTCATTCTTAGCTTTCCAGATAAATGGCATAATACTTCATGTCCATTTTCTAATCTTACTTTGAACATAGCATTAGGTAAGTTTTCAATAACTGTACCTTCTAATTCTATTACATCTTTTTTGGCCATTAAATAACCAGACCTCCATTCAACTAATCAAAAATTATTTTTTGATTTAGTAAGTTCAGCTCTTAAAAAAGCATCTGTTATTTTGTCAGACGCTATTTTATTTTTAACTTCTTCATTAAAAAATTTATATACTTTTAAGTGCTTAACTTTTTTTAGCTTAGGTCTGTCAAGTTTTCGTTTTTTACCATCAGATATTAAAACATACTGAGGATCTATTACTTTTACAACGAAAAATAATCTTCCAGTTTCTCTACCTGATAAACTTTTTACAACTTGACCTACTCTTATTTTTTCTGATAGCACTCTTTCATCACCTTCAAACTAAAGCTTAGTTAATATAAGTGGTTCATCTTCAGTAATTGCTATCGTATGCTCATAGTGAGCTGATTTTTTACCGTCTATAGTGACGATTGTCCATCCATCTGATAGAGTCTTTACATAATAACTACCTATGTTAATCATTGGCTCTATTGCAATTACCATTCCTTCTCTAAGTCTTGGACCTTTGCCTGGAGGACCATAGTTAGGAACTTGAGGATCTTCATGAAGTTCTGTGCCTACTCCATGACCTACTAGATCTCTAACAACTGAGAAACCATGTTTCTCTACGTGCGCTTGTATTGAGTGTGAGATATCCGAAAGTCTATATCCTAGTTTAGCAAATTTTATGCCTTCATAGAAGCTTTCTTTTGTTACTTCTATTAATTTCCTATCTTCTTCAGATATAATACCTACACCGTGCGTTTTAGCAGCGTCAGCATGATATCCTTTATAATAGGCTCCTATATCTATACTAATAATGTCACCTTCTTTTACTATCTGATCTCCTGGAATTCCATGTACAACTTGTTCATTTATAGATGCACATATACTTCCTGGAAATCCACCATAGCCTTTAAAAGATGGGATGGCATTATATTTTCTTATATTCTCTTCAGCTATTTTATCTAACTCTAAAGTAGATATTCCCGGAGTAATAGCTTCCTTTAATAGTTCATGAGTTTCAGCTACAATTTTGCCAGCCTCTCTCATAAGTTCTATTTCTTTTTTTGATTTAATAACAATCATTATTTTTCACTTCCTAGAGCAGTCACTATATCTGCAAATACTTCATCTATAGATTGTTGACCATTTATGTTTGATAATATACCTTCTTTAGCATAATAATCAGCTAATGGTTTAGTTTCATCTAGATATACTTGTATTCTCTTTGATACAGTTTCTTCATTATCATCCGCTCTTTGGTATAACTCCCCTTGGCATACATTGCATACGCCTTCTATTTTAGGAGGATTAAACTCAACATGATACGTAGCACCGCAAGATTTACAAATTCTTCTTCCAACTGCTCTTGAAACTAATATGTTCTTATCAACCTCTATATTTATAACGTTACTAAGAGCTATATTATTTTCTTTTAAAAACGCATCTAATTGTTCAGCTTGAGATACATTTCTTGGAAATCCATCTAACATAAATCCATTTTTACAGTCTTCTTGAGTTATTCTATCAGTTACTAAACCTACAGTTAACTCATCTGGAACTAATAATCCTTGATCCATGTATTCTTTAGCTTTCTTTCCAAGCTCTGTTCCTTCTTTTATATTCTTTCTGAATATATCTCCTGTTGATATATGAGGTATGTTATATTTTTCTACTATGCCTGCAGCCTGAGTACCTTTTCCAGCACCAGGAGGTCCAAGTAATATTATTCTCATATTATCATCTCCTTATTTTAAGAAACCTTGATAGTTTCTCATAACTAAGTTTGATTCTAATTGTCTCTTAAGTTCTAAAGCAACTCCAACAACTATTAATAACGATGTTCCAGCTAGGCTCATACTTACATTCATATAATGTGTTGCAAACGCTGGTATTAATGATATTATAGCCAGGAATATAGCTCCTGCTAGAGTTAATCTTGATAATATTCTATTTAAATAATCAATAGTTGGCTTACCTGGTCTTATACCTGGTATAAATCCTCCATTATTTTTCATGTTATTTGCTATGTCTTCTGTATTAAATGATACAGTTGTATAGAAATAAGCAAAGAATACTATTAATAGAACTTCAAGTGATCTATATATCCAAAATCCTATATCTCCATTTGGAGTTAAGTATGTTTGGACAAAGTTTTGAGCATCTGCTCCCATGAACATTGCTATAGTTTGTGGAAAAGCTAAAAGTGAACTAGCAAAAATTACTGGTATAACTCCTGATTGGTTAACTTTCATTGGTATATGAGAACTTTGTCCTCCATACATCTTTCTTCCAACAACTCTTTTAGCATACTGAACTGGTATTTTTCTAGTAGCTTCTTGTATATACGTAACAGCTGTTATTGTAAGAAGAATTACTACTGCTAACATAACTGCAGCCCATATAGCAAGACTACCATTTTGCACCATATTTATAGTACTTATAACATCTGATGGTACTCTCGAAACAATTCCAACAAATATTATTACTGAACTACCATTTCCTAAACCTTTTTCTGTTATCTTATCACCTATCCACATTAATAACATACTAGATGAAACTAATGTTAATATTATAGTTGATATAAAGAACACATTATCAGATTTAAGTGCTCCAAAGCTTTTAATAACACCTAGAGTGATACCTATTGCTTGTACAAAAGCTAGTGCTAATGCTGTATATTTTGTATACTTATTTATCTTTTTCTTACCCTCTTCACCTGATTTTTGGAGTTCATCCAGGCTCTCAAAACCAATAGTTAAAAGTTGTAAGATAATCGATGCAGTGATATATGGTCCTATCCCCAATGCAAATAGAGTAAAACTACTAAATGCACCCCCTGTGAACATATTATACAGGGAAAGTAGGCTATTTTTACCTACCATCTCCTTTATAATACTTGTGTCCACTCCAGGAACAGGTATAGTCGCACCTATCCTAAATACAGCAATCATCATTAAAGTATATAATATTTTTTTTCTTACGTCTTTAATTCTCCAAGCTTGTTTTAACTGTGATAGCACGTTAATTCACCCCGCCTGTAGTGGCCTGAAAATACAGTGTAGATTAAACTAACTCTGCTTTTCCACCAGCTTTTTCTATTTTTTCTTGAGCTGAAGCAGTAAATTTAGCAGCTTTAACAGTTACAGCTTTTTCTAAGTTTCCGTTTCCTAAAACTTTTATACCGTCTTTAGCTATTTTGCTTATAGCTCCAGTTGATTTTAAAACTTCAGCAGTTATTTCTGTTCCGTTTTCAAATCTGTTTAATAATTCAACATTAACTTCAGTGTATTCTTTTCTGAATGGATTTTTGAAACCTCTCTTAGGAAGTCTTCTAGCAAGTGGCATTTGTCCACCTTCGAATCCAACTCTTACTCCACCACCTGAACGAGACTTTTGTCCTTTTTGTCCACGTCCTGCAGTTTTACCTTGTCCAGTAGCAGTACCTCTACCTAATCTTTTCTTAGATCTTACTGCACCTTCAGCAGGTCTTAATTCATGTAGTTTCATTGTCAGCACCTCCTTTTATTACTAGTCAATAATTATTCAGCTATTTCAGTTACTTCAACTAAATGCTTAACTTTGTTTATCATACCTCTTGTTTGGGCATTATCTTCTTTAACAACTACTTGTTCTCTTTTTCTTAATCCTAACGCTTCTACGTTTTTTCTTTGGTTAGGAGTAGTTCCTATTGTACTTCTAACTAATTTTATTTGTAATTTAGCCATCTTACACTACCTCCTTACCCTAGAAGATCTTCAACTTTTTTACCTCTTAATTTAGCTATTTCTTCAGCTGTCTTAAGAGAGTTAAGTCCTTCTATTGTAGCATTTACCATATTTCTTGGGTTGTTAGATCCTAAAGATTTAGCTCTAACGTCTTTTAATCCAGCTAATTCAAGTACAGCTCTAGCAGGTCCCCCAGCTATAACTCCTGTACCTTCTTGAGCAGGCATTATTAATATTTTTCCAGCACCAAAGTGTCCGTTTACTTGATGAGGAATAGTTGTACCAACCATTGGTACTTCTATAAGATTCTTCTTAGCATCTTCTACTGCTTTTTTTATAGCATCTGGAACTTCCATAGCTTTTCCAGTACCTACACCAACGTGTCCGTTTTCGTCTCCTACAACAACTAAAGCTGCGAATCTAAAGTTTCTACCACCTTTAACAACTTTAGTAACACGTCTAACTTCAACAACTCTTTCTTGTAAATCAAGTTGTCTTGCATCTATCGGCTTACGACGTAGCATGTGATTTCCCTCCTTTATTTCTAATGTAATTAGAACTTAAGACCAGCTTCTCTAGCACCTTCAGCTAACTCTTGTATTCTTCCGTGATATAGGTATCCACCTCTGTCAAATACAACTTCAGTGATTCCTTTTTCTACAGCTTTTTTAGCCACTAATTGACCAACCATTTTAGCTGCAGCTTTGTTTCCTGTATGACTTACAGCTCCCTTTACTTCTGCTTCTAAAGAAGATGCAGAAACAAGAGTAACTCTGTTTGTATCATCTATTATTTGAGCATATATATTGTTTGAACTTCTAAATACACATAATCTTGGTCTTTGAGTAGTTCCGTTTACTTTTTTACGAACTCTCTTATGTCTTTGAAGTCTTTTTGCGTTTTTATCAGCTTTCTTTAACATGAGATCACTCCTTTCTTAACGTTTAGGTTTGGTATTATTTCTTACCAGTTTTACCTTCTTTACGTCTTACAACTTCACCAGCGTATCTTATACCTTTACCTTTGTATGGCTCTGGCTTTCTCCAGTCTCTTATTTTAGCAGCGTAGTTTCCTACTAATTGCTTATCTATACCTTTAACTATTAACTCAGTTTGGTTAGGAGCTTCAACAGTTATTCCTTCTGGATCTTCCATTTCTACTGGATGAGAGAATCCTAAGTTCATAACTAATTTCTTCCCTTGCTTTTGAGCTCTGTATCCAACACCAACTAATTCTAATTTCTTTTCGAATCCATTAGTAACACCAACTACCATATTATCTATTAACGTTCTAGTTAATCCGTGTAATGATCTATGTTGCTTGTTGTTAGTAGGTCTTTCAACAGTTATAGTATTTTCTTCTTGCTTTATAGTTAATGCCGCATCAAATTGCTTAGATAAAGTTCCTTTAGGTCCTTTAACTGTAACTAAGTTTCCTTCTGTTATAGTTACTTCAACACCAGCTGGCACAGTTATTGGCTTAACACCTATTCTTGACATAGTCGCACCTCCTTACATTGTTCGTTTATATTACCAAACGTAGCAGATTACTTCTCCACCAACATTTTCTTTTCTTGCTTGCTTGTCAGTTAATATACCTTTTGAAGTAGATATAACTGATATACCTAATCCATTTAATACTTTTGGTACTTCATGGTTAGAAGCGTAAACTCTCATACCTGGCTTAGATATTCTCTTAAGTCCTGATATAACTCTTTCGCCTGATTGTCCGTACTTTAATTGTATTCTTATTATTCCTTGCTTTCCATCTTCTATAACATCATAACCTCTAACGAAACCTTCTTCTAATAAGATTCTAGCTATTTCTTTCTTCATATTAGAAGCAGGAACGTCAACAGTTTCATGCTTAACAACGTTAGCATTTCTTATACGTGTAAGCATATCTGCAATTGGATCTGTCATTGTCATATTGAAACCCTCCTTCCATTCGTTAACTGGTTCTTACCAGCTTGCTTTTCTAACACCAGGTATTTGACCTTTATAAGCTAATTCTCTAAAGCATATACGGCATATACCGAATTTTCTTAATACTGAATGTGGTCTTCCACATATGCTACATCTAGTGTACTCTCTAGTAGCGTACTTTTGCTTTCTTTGTTGTTTAACAACCATTGCTTTTCTTGCCACTGGAATTCCCTCCTTTAATTTCGCTTAGAAAATGACATTTTCTAAGCTTACTTAGAAAACGGCATTCCTAATAATTTTAATAATTCACGAGCTTCTTCGTCTGTTTTAGCAGTTGTAACGAATATTATATCCATTCCTCTTACTTTATCAACTTTATCGTATTCTATTTCAGGGAATATTAACTGTTCTTTAACACCTAAAGCGTAGTTTCCTCTTCCGTCGAATGCATTAGCATTAACTCCTCTGAAGTCTCTAACTCTTGGTAAAGATACAGATACTAACTTATCCATGAAGTAGTACATTTTATCTGCTCTTAAAGTTACTTTAGCACCTATTGGCATACCTTCTCTTAATTTGAAGTTCGCAACAGACTTTCTTGCTCTAGTAACAACTGGCTTTTGACCAGATATTATTTCCATTTCTTCAACAGCTTTTTCTAAGCCTTTTGGATTCTCTCTAGCGTCACCTATACCCATGTTTATAACTATTTTGTCTAACTTAGGTATTTCCATAACGTTCTTATATCCAAATTTCTCCATTAAAGCAGGAGCAACTTCTTTCATATATTTTTCTTGTAATCTAGAAGCCATTTAAGGTCCCTCCTTTCAAGCTATATTATATTTCTTTTCCGCTCTTTACTGATACTCTTACTTTTTTCCCATCTTTAACTTCAAATCTAACTCTTGTTCCTTTTCCTGTTTCAGGATCTAATGGCATAACGTTAGATATATGAATTGGGGCTTCTTTATTTATTATTCCACCTTGTGGATTCATAGCACTTGGTTTTTGGTGCTTAGTTATTACGTTAACACCTTCAACTAATACTCTATTAGCCTTTGGCATTACCTTAGTAACTGTACCTTTTTTACCTTTATCTTTTCCTGCTATTACTACAACAGTGTCGCCTTTTTTAACACGCATCATGTCCTATTGCACCTCCTTATTATAGTACTTCTGGAGCAAGAGAAACTATCTTCATGAAATCATTATCTCTTAACTCTCTAGCAACAGGCCCGAATATACGAGTTCCTACTGGAGTTTTATCATCTTTGATTATTACAGCAGCATTCTCGTCGAAAGCTATATAACTTCCGTCATTACGTCTTATGCCTTTTTTGCTTCTTACTATAACAGCTTTAACAACTTTACCTTTTTTTACAACTCCACCTGGTGTTGCACTTTTAACACTAGCAACTATTACGTCGCCTATATTACCATATCTTCTTTTACTTCCACCTAGTACACGAATACAAAGTAATTCTTTTGCACCAGAGTTATCCGCAACTTTTAAACGTGTCTCTTGTTGTACCATATCGTAATCCCTCCTTTTCCAAAAAACTACTTAACTTTTTCAACAACTTCAACTAATCTGAATCTCTTATCTTTAGATAAAGGTCTAGTTTCCATTATCTTAACTCTATCTCCGATTCTACATACGTTGTTTTCATCATGAGCCTTGAACTTTTTAGTTCTCTTAACTGGCTTATTGTATAATGGATGACGTACGAAATCTTCAACAGCAACTACTATAGTTTTGTCCATTTTGTCACTTACAACACGGCCTATTCTTACTTTTCTTCTTCCTCTTTCCATGTTAAAAAGCCTCCTTTCCAATTAAGCTCTAGTTTCGTTTAACTTTCTTTCAGCAAGGATAGTTTTTACTCTAGCTATATCCTTTTTCACAAACTTAATTCTTGCTGTGTTTTCTAATTGACCAGTAGCTAATTGGAATCTTAAGCTAAATAATTCACTTTTGAAGTCATTTAATTTATTCATTAGCTCTTCGCTTGTTAAATCTCTTAATTCTTTAGCTTTCATCCTATTCACCACCCTTTACTTCTAAATCTTCTTTCTTTACAAACTTACATTTTACAGGAAGTTTGTGCATTGCAAGTCTCATAGCTTCTCTTGCTTTAGCTTCATCTACACCAGCTAGTTCGAACATAACTCTTCCTGGCTTAACTACTGCTACCCAGTATTCTGGTGAACCTTTACCAGCACCCATACGAGTTTCAGCAGGTTTTCTTGTTACAGGCTTGTGAGGGAATATTTTTATCCAAACCTTACCGCCTCTTTTTATATATCTTGTCATCGCGATTCTGGCAGCTTCTATTTGGTTAGAAGTTATCCATGAAGCTTCCATAGCCATTAATCCGAATTCACCATAAGTAACTTTGTTACCTTTTTGAGCTTTACCAGCCATGCTTCCTCTGTGAACTCTACGACGTTTTACTCTCTTTGGCATTAACATGAGAATTTCCTCCTTCCTTGAACCTTATTAATTTTAGTTTTCTTTATTTTCAGTTCTTTGAGGTCTTTGTCCTTGAGGTCTTTGTCCTTGAGGTCTTTGTCCTCTGTTGTTTCCTCTGTCATTTCCTCTAGAATTGTTTCTTCTATTATCGTTTCTTCTGTCGTTTCTCTTGTTGTTTCTTCTATCGTTTCTTCTGTCTTCTCTTGGGTTTACTCCGTTTTTAGTTGGTAAAACTTCTCCGTTGCATACCCAAACTTTGATACCTATTTTTCCGTAAGTAGTATCAGCTTCAGCAAATCCGTAATCGATATCAGATCTTAATGTTTGTAAAGGCACGTTTCCTTCGCTGTATCCTTCAGTTCTAGCCATTTCAGCTCCACCTAATCTACCAGATGCAGAAACTTTTATACCTTTAGCTCCTGATTTTAAAGCTCTTTGTATAGCTTGCTTCATAGCTCTTCTGAAAGCTACCCTTCTTTCGATAGCTAATGCTATGTTTTCAGCTACTAATTGAGCGTTTTTATCGATGCTTCTTACTTCAACGATATTAACTATAACATTTTTCTTTGTCATTTTTTCTAATTCTGCTTTTAAAGCTTCTATACCAGCACCAGCTCTTCCTATAACAACACCTGGCTTAGCAACGTGTAAGTCTAACTTTAACTTGTTTGCTGATCTTTCTATTTCTATCTTAGCAACTCCAGCAGAGTATAATTTATTCTTTAAGAATTTACGTACATTGTGGTCTTCTAATATTAAGTTTCCGAACTCTTTTTTATCAGTTGTAAACCATCTTGAATCCCAATCTTTTATAACACCGACTCTCAGTCCGTGTGGGTTAACCTTTTGTCCCATTGTTTTCCCTCCTATCTATTCATTATTTTTTTTCTTTAACAACAACTTCTATATGAGAAGTTCTTTTTCTTATCATAGTAGCTCTACCCATAGCTCTAGGCATAAATCTCTTTATTGTAGGTCCTTGGTTAGCAACTATTGAATCTATATATAATTTTTCAACGTCCATCTCGTGGTTATTTTCAGCGTTAGCTTTAGCAGATTTAACAACCTTAGCTATTATTGAAGCTGCTCCTCTTGGAGTGTACTTTAATATTGCTAATGCTTCATCAACATTTTTTCCTCTTACAAGGTCACATACTTGACCTGCTTTTCTTGGAGATACACGTACAAATTTTGCAGTAGCTTTTGCTTCCATTGTGTTCTTCCTCCTTCCCTAGTCAAAATATATAATTATTTTCTTTTGTTAGATTTTTCGTCGTCTTTGTGTCCTTTGAAAGTTCTTGTAGCAACGAACTCACCTAATTTATGTCCAACCATATCTTCTGTTATATAAACAGGAACGTGTCTTCTTCCATCATGTACAGCTATAGTATGCTCTACCATTTGAGGGAATATTGTTGAACTTCTTGACCAAGTTTTTATTACTTCTTTATTTCCACTTTCATTCATAGCTTCAACTTTCTTTAAAAGTCTAGCATGTATAAAAGGTCCTTTTTTAGTTGATCTTGACATTTAATATCCTCCTTTCCCGGGCAAATAAATTAAAATTTATTATTTAGTTCTTCTTGATACTATTAACTTATCAGAAGCTTTGTTTTTCTTTCTAGTTTTGTATCCAAGAGCTGGTTTACCCCATGGAGTAACTGGTGATGGTCTACCTATTGGAGATCTACCTTCACCACCACCGTGTGGATGGTCATTAGGGTTCATTACAGAACCTCTTACAGTAGGTCTTATACCCATATGTCTTTTTCTACCTGCTTTACCGATAACTACGTTACCGTGCTCTATATTACCAACTTGTCCTATAGTAGCTTTGCAGTTTATGCTTACGTATCTCATTTCACCTGATGGTAATCTAAGTAAAGCATATTTTCCTTCTTTAGCCATTAATTGAGCAGAAACACCAGCAGATCTAACTAACTGAGCTCCTTTTCCTGGCTTTAATTCTATGTTGTGTACAACTGTACCAACTGGCATATCTTTTAATGCCATAGCATTTCCTGGTTTTATATCAGCAGTTGGTCCTGATAATACAGTATCCCCAACTTTTAATCCAACAGGAGCTAATATATATCTTTTTTCACCATCTGCATAGTTTAATAAAGCTATGTTAGCAGTTCTGTTTGGATCGTATTCTATTGTAGCAACCTTAGCAGGTATACCGTCTTTATTTCTCTTGAAATCTATTATTCTATATTTTCTTCTGTTTCCTCCACCTCTGTGACGAACAGTTATTTTCCCGTGTGCATTTCTACCAGAGTTTTTCTTTAATGAAACTAAAAGAGATTTTTCTGGTTCATTGCAAGTTATTTCATCAGAAACTAAAACTGTCATTTGTCTTAAGGCAGGAGAAGTTGGTTTAAACTTTTTTATAGCCATCTGTTTTCCCTCCTTTGTTAATTAGGGGTATTACATACCTTGGAAGAATTCTATTTCTTTGCTATCAGCAGCTAATTTAACTACTGCTTTTTTGAAGCTTGCAGTTCTTCCTTCAGATCTACCCATTCTTTTAACTTTTCCATCGTAGTTCATTGTGTTTACTTTTTCAACGTTAACTCCGAAAACTTTTTCTATAGCTTTCTTTATTTCAGTTTTGTTAGCAGACTTTGCCACTACAAAAGTATATTTTTTCTCAACCATGTCAGCCATACTTTGTTCAGTTACAACTGGCTTTATTATTATATCATGTGGATTAGTCATTATGCGTACACCTCCTCCACTTTTTTAACAGCGTCTGTTGTTATTATGAATGAATCATATTTTAATATATCGTAAACGTTTATAGTGTTAACTGTAGCAGTTGCAACACCTTCTACGTTAGCAGCTGATTTTATAACGTTAGTGTTATTTTCAGCAGTTACTACTAAAGCTTTCTTAGCAGCATTTATATTCTTTAATATTTGAACGAATTCTTTAGTCTTAGGAGCTTCCATATTGAAAGAATCTAATACTATTATTTCGTTGTTTTGTACTTTAGAAGTTAAAGCACTCTTTATAGCTAATCTTCTAACTTTTCTTGGTAAAGTGTAGCTATAGTTTCTTGGCTTTGGTGCGAATGCAACTCCACCACCAACCCATTGTACAGCTCTTATAGAACCTTGTCTAGCTCTACCAGTTCCTTTTTGTTTCCAAGGCTTTCTTCCGCCACCTCTAACTTCTGCTCTAGTTTTAGCAGATTGAGTACCTTGTCTCTTGTTTGCTAATTGATTTTTAACAACTTCGTATAAAACGTGCTCATTAACTTCTACGTTGAATATAGAATCAGCTAATTCTATTTCTCCAACATTTTGTCCATTAATATTTAATACATTTAATTTTGGCATTATGCTTCCTCCTTTCTTAGGTTAGTTATTATTTAGAAGCTTTAACTGCTTCTTTTATAGTTACTACTGAACCTTTAGCTCCTGGTATAGCACCTTTAACTAATATAAGGTTCTTTTCAGCATCTATTCTAACTACTTCTAAGTTTTGAACAGTAACTTTAACGCTACCCATGTGTCCAGCTAATTTTTTGTTTTTGAATACTCTACCAGGGAATGAACAAGCACCCATTGAACCTGGTCTTCTGTGGTATCTAGAACCGTGAGATTCTGGTCCTCTAGATTGTCCATGTCTCTTTATTGGACCTTGGAATCCTTTACCTTTAGATATTCCACTTACATCTACCATTTCTCCTGCAGCGAATAAATCAGCTTTTATTTCTTGTCCAACTGTGTATCCTTCTACAGAGTCAACTCTGAATTCTTTTAAGTGTTTCTTTAAAGTATTTGCAGCAGCTAAATGTCCTTTTTGAGGTTTGTTTAAAGATTTTTCTTTAACATCTCCAAAACCAACTTGAACTGCGTTATATCCGTCTTTTTCAACAGTTTTTATTTGAGTTACAACAACAGGTCCTGCTTCAACAACTGTAACTGGTACTACTGCACCAACTTCAGTGAATATTTGAGTCATACCTATTTTTTTACCTAATATTCCTTTCATATTAGCACCTCCTATAATCTTACAGCGGATTACCTTTTAGGTAATCATTCTAAGATAGTTACCTTATAGGATAAGTATCTTAGGTGTTTATCTTATAATTTTATTTCTATATCAACACCAGCTGGTAAATCTAATCTCATTAATGAATCAACAGTCTTAGGTGTTGGGTTAGCTATGTCTATTAATCTCTTATGAGTTCTTATTTCGAATTGCTCTCTAGAGTCTTTGTATTTATGCACAGCTCTTAATATTGTCACTATTTGCTTTTCAGTTGGTAGTGGCACAGGTCCTGAAACTTGTGATCCAGCTTTTTTAGCAGTTTCTACTATTTTTCCAGCTGAAAAATCTAATAATTTGTGATCATATGACTTTAATCTTATTCTTATCTTTTCTTTAGCCATTTTATTTCCCTCCTTTTATCGAACTTTTTAATCTTACGTGTTTTAAACCCGTTAATACCGATACACACCTCCGGGTGTGTTGTGTTTTTAAAAACCAATATTAACTAAATTAACACTAAGATTTATTATAAGTTTTCGTATCTCTCAAGCACACTATTATATTTTATATTATAATTTACATTTTTTCAAGTTTTTTTTATGATTTTACAATTTTTATTTTACTATGTAAAATTTTTTTACAAACTTGATTTAATTCTTCTAACAAAGCACTTATTTAGTATATATCTTTTGATCATTATTGTCAATAAAATATGTATACCATATACTGCATTTTAAATCAAAAAAAGAGGAGGTTGCCCCCCCTCTTTTATCTATAAATAATTCTATATAAGAGATTATTCTATTATAGAAGCAACAACACCTGATGCTACTGTTCTTCCACCTTCTCTTATTGCGAATCTTAATCCTTCTTCAACACATATAGAGTTTATTAATTCAACCTCTATAGTTACGTTATCTCCTGGCATTACCATTTCTATTCCTTCTGGTAATTTACAAGCTCCTGTTACGTCAGTTGTTCTGAAGTAGAATTGTGGTCTGTATCCATCGAAGAATGGAGTGTGTCTTCCACCTTCTTCTTTTTTAAGAACGTATATCTCAGCCTTGAATTTAGTGTGAGCTTTAACTGTTCCTGGCTTAGCTAATACTTGTCCTCTTTCTATTTCAGTTCTTTGAACACCTCTTAATAATGCTCCTATGTTATCTCCAGCTTCTGCTTGATCTAGTAATTTTCTGAACATTTCTACTCCAGTAACTACTATCTTTCTTGGTTCTTCTGAAAGTCCTACAACTTCAACTTCGTCTTGAACTTTTAATATACCTCTTTCAACTCTACCTGTAGCAACTGTTCCTCTACCTGTTATAGAGAATACGTCTTCTACTGGCATTAAGAAGTCTTTGTCTACATCTCTTTCTGGAGCTGGTATATATTCGTCTATTATTTCGAATAATTCTACTATCTTATCTCCCCAAACTGAAGTTGGATCTTCTAAAGCCATTAAAGCTGATCCTCTCATTATTGGAGTGTCATCTCCTGGGAATTCGTACTCATTTAATAAGTCTCTTATTTCCATTTCAACTAACTCTAATAATTCTTCGTCGTCTACCATATCACACTTGTTTAAGAATACCACTATGTATGGTACACCAACTTGTCTTGATAATAGTATATGCTCTCTTGTTTGAGGCATTGGTCCATCAGTTGCTGAACAAACTAATATAGCACCGTCCATTTGAGCAGCACCTGTTATCATGTTCTTAACGTAGTCAGCATGTCCTGGACAGTCAACGTGAGCGTAGTGTCTGTTTGGAGTTTCATACTCAACGTGAGCAGTTGATATTGTGATACCTCTTTCTCTTTCTTCTGGAGCTTTATCTATGTTAGCAAAGTCTACAGCTTCTCCTAATTGATATCTTTCATGTAAAGTTTTTGTTATAGCAGCTGTTAATGTAGTTTTACCGTGGTCAACGTGACCTATTGTTCCTATATTAACATGTGGTTTACTTCTTTCAAATTTAGCTTTAGCCATTTTGAAATACCTCCCTGAATATATTTTTATGTAAGGTGAGATAATTCTCACCTTACTTTTTTTAGATTTATATTATATATAATTAACTTTATAAAAAGTTATTATTATTATTTACCTTCAGCTATTTTCTTAGCAACTGAAGCTGGAACTTGCTCGTAGTGGTCGAATATCATAGTGTATGTTGCACGACCTTGAGTAGTTGATCTTAACTCTGTAGAGTATCCAAACATTTCTGAAAGTGGAACGAATGCATTTATAACTTGTGCACCATTTCTAGCTTCCATACCTTGGATTAATCCTCTCTTAGAGTTTAATCCACCCATAACGTCTCCCATGTATTCTTCTGGAGTAACGACTTCAACTTTGAAGAATGGCTCAAGTAACACAGCGTTACCTTTCTTAAGAGCGTCCTTCATAGCCATAGATCCTGCCATTTTGAATGCCATTTCTGATGAATCGACTTCATGGTAAGAACCATCGTATAATTCAACAGCAACGTCAACAACTGGGTATCCTGCAACTATACCAGCTTGCATAGCACCTTGTATACCTGCATCAGTTGGTCCAACGTATTCTTTTGGTACAGATCCACCAACAGTTTTGTTTTCGAATTTGTATCCAGCACCTGCTTCTTGAGGAGTAACTCTGATCTTAACGTGACCATATTGTCCTCTACCACCTGATTGCTTAGAGTACTTGTATTCAACATCAACTGGTTGAGTTATAGTTTCTCTATAAGCAACTTGTGGAGCACCTACGTTAGCTTCAACTTTGAATTCTCTTAATAATCTATCAACGATTATTTCTAAGTGTAATTCACCCATACCTGATATTATAGTTTGTCCTGTTTCTTCATCAGTCTTAACCACGAAAGTTGGATCTTCCTCAGCTAATTTTTGAAGAGCTATACCCATTTTTTCTTGAGCAGCCTTAGACTTAGGCTCTATAGCAACAGATATAACTGGCTCAGGGAATTCCATTGATTCAAGTATTATTGGATGAGCTGGATCACATAAAGTATCTCCAGTAGTAGTATCTTTTAATCCTACTGCTGCAGCTATATCTCCAGCATATACTTCAGTTATTTCTTCTCTTGTGTTAGCATGCATTTGTAGAATACGTCCTATTCTTTCTCTCTTACCTTTAGTAGAGTTAAGAACATAAGATCCTCCTTGCATTATACCAGAGTAAACTCTGAAGAATGCTAACTTCCCAACGAATGGGTCAGTCATTATTTTGAATGCTAAAGCTGAGAATGGTTCTTCATCAGATGATTTTCTTTCAGACTCTTCTCCATTGTCTAATACACCTTTTATAGCCGGTATATCAGTTGGAGCTGGTAAGTAATCAACAACACCATCTAATAATAACTGAACACCTTTGTTTCTGTATGCAGAACCACAGAATACTGGGTTCATTTCACATGCTATAGTAGCTTTTCTTATAGCAGCTTTTATTTCTTCTACAGAGAACTCTTCACCTTCAAGATATTTCATCATTAACTCTTCATCAGTTTCAGCTACAGCTTCGATTAATTTTTCTCTCCACTCAGCAGCTAATTCCTTCATATCTTCAGGTATTTCAGTTTTTTCTATTTCTTTTCCTAAGTCATCTTTGTATATGTGAGCACACATTTCTACTAAGTCAACTTCACCTTGTAACCAATCTTCTTTACCTATTGGTAATTGAACTGGTACAGCATTTGCATTTAATCTATCTTTCATCATTTGTACAACATTATAGAAGTCTGCACCCATGATGTCCATTTTATTTACGAATGCCATTCTTGGTACTCCGTAGTTGTCAGCTTGTCTCCATACATTCTCAGATTGAGGTTCAACCCCACCTTTAGCACAGAATACTGCAACTGATCCATCAAGAACTCTTAGAGATCTTTCAACCTCAACTGTGAAGTCGACGTGACCTGGAGTATCTATTATGTTTATTCTATGGCCTTTCCATTGAGCAGTAGTAGCAGCAGAAGTTATTGTTATACCTCTTTCTTTCTCTTGCTCCATCCAGTCCATTTGAGAAGCTCCTTCGTGAGTTTCTCCTATTTTATGAGTTTGCCCAGTGTAGAACAGGATTCTTTCTGTAGTAGTAGTTTTCCCTGCATCTATATGAGCCATGATTCCTATATTTCTAGTTTTCTCTAAAGGAAACTTTCTAGCCATGGTTATCCTCCTTATGATATCCTATTCTCTTAAGGTTATCGGTCTATTCTATTTATTAGAATCTGTAATGAGCAAATGCTTTATTAGCTTCTGCCATCTTATGAGTATCTTCTTTCTTCTTAACAGAAGCTCCTGTATTGTTAGCAGCGTCCATTATTTCTTTAGCAAGCTTTTCAACCATACCTTTTTCTCCACGAGCTCTAGTATAGTTTACTAACCATCTTAAACCTAAAGTTTGTCTTCTTTCAGGTCTAACTTCAACTGGTACTTGGTAGTTAGCTCCACCAACTCTTCTTGCTTTAACTTCTAAAACAGGCATTATGTTTTCCATAGCAGTATTGAATACTTCTAAAGCATCTTCTCCTGTTTTTTCAGCTATCATAGCGAAAGCATCATAAACTATAGTTTGAGCTTTCCCTTTTTTCCCATCTATCATTAAGTTATTTATTAACTTAGTTACTACCTTACTTCCATACATTGGATCTGGTAAAACTTCTCTTTTTGGAACATTACCTTTTCTTGGCATTTTGCTTCCCTCCTTAATTATTTAATCTTAAATCATAGGTACTCGACATTATATAATGCCGTGATGCCATAAATATGTCTATATATTTAAAGCACCGCACTATAATCAATTGTTAGTTTTATTATTTCTTTGCAGCTTTAGGTCTCTTAGCACCGTACTTAGATCTAGCTTGCATTCTCTTATCAACACCTACAGTATCTAAAGTACCTCTTAATATGTGGTATCTAACCCCTGGAAGGTCTTTAACTCTTCCTCCTCTTATAAGAACAACACTGTGCTCTTGTAAGTTGTGTCCTTCTCCTGGTATATAAGCAGAAACTTCTATACCATTTGTTAATCTAACTCTGGCAACTTTTCTTAAAGCTGAGTTAGGTTTCTTAGGAGTAACTGTCTTTACTGAAGTACAAACTCCTCTTTTTTGTGGAGCACTTGCATCAGTAGCTTTTTTGTTTAAAGAATTGTATCCTTTTTGTAATGCTGGAGCAGTAGATTTTTTCTCTATTGCTTTTCTACTTTTACGAACTAATTGGTTAATTGTTGGCATTCATCTGCACCTCCTCTTTTAATAATTTTCGATCTTAATGACCGCCAACTTGCAAGCAATATATAATTATATTACTTATTAATACACAATTAAATGTCTATTAACACACATAAAATGTGGTTTTAGCACTTTTTAGCTTGGTGCTGCTAGTTCTTTGTATATTTAAAAGTCAATTCAAAAGCTACTAAGGACACAAAATCCTTAGTATTCTTTTGAATTTCATACTTTTACATTTTATCACCAGACTTAATCACTGTCAAGATTTCTTTATCTTTATCAGTTTTTAGTCTTGTATTTTTTCAACAGCTATGTTTTTATATCTCTTCATACCTGTTCCTGCTGGTATTAACTTACCTAATATTACATTTTCTTTTAAACCTATAAGTCTATCTTCTTTTCCTTTTATTGCTGCTTCAGTTAAAACTCTAGTAGTTTCTTGGAATGATGCAGCAGATAAGAATGATTCTGTAGCAAGAGATGCTTTAGTTATACCTAATAAAGTTCTCTTAGCAGTTGCTGGTCTTAATCCATTAGCTATAGCTTCTTCATTACACTTATTGAATGTTAATACATCTTCATATCCACCTGGTAATAAATCTGTATCTCCCGGATCTTCAACTTTAACTTTAGATAGCATTTGTCTTACTATAACTTCTATATGCTTATCGTTAACGTCAACCCCTTGCATTCTATAAACTCTTTGAACCTCTTTAACTATATACTCTTGAACTCCACCTATACCTTTAACTCTTACGATATCATGTGGATTTATAGATCCTTGAGTTAATGGATCTCCCGCTTCTACCATTTGACCTTGTTTAACTCTTATTCTTGAACCATATGGTATTGCATAAACTTGGTTTTCACCTGATTCTGGTATTATAACAACTTCTTTTCTCTTACCAGTTTCATCTATTTCAACTCTACCAGTTATTTCAGTTATTATAGCTAAACCTTTTGGTTTTCTTGCCTCAAATAATTCTTCAACCCTTGGAAGACCTTGAGTTATATCTCCTCCGGCAACCCCACCTGTATGGAATGTACGCATTGTAAGCTGTGTACCTGGTTCACCGATAGATTGAGCTGCTATTATACCAACAGCTTCACCTATATTAACTTCTTTACCTGTAGCTAAGTTTCTTCCGTAACACTTAGAACATACTCCATGAGTAGTCTTACAGTTAAGAACAGTTCTTATTCGAACTTTTTCTATTCCTACTGCTATTATTTTTTCAGCATCATCTTCTTTTATCATAGAATCAGCTTCAACTAAAACTTCTCCAGTTTGTGGATCTACTATAGAATCTATAGTATATCTACCAACTATTCTATCGTATAGTTCTTCGATTACTTCATTTCCATCTTTTATTGCAACTATTTCTGTAGTATCTGTTGTACCACAATCTATTTCTCTAACTATAACATCTTGACTGACATCAACAAGTCTTCTTGTTAAGTAACCTGAATCGGCAGTACGTAGTGCTGTATCGGCAAGACCCTTTCTAGCACCGTGTGATGATGTGAAGTATTCCATTACTGATAACCCTTCACGGAAGTTAGATTTAACTGGAACCTCAACTGTTTTACCAGATGCATTGGCCATCAGACCACGCATACCAGCTAACTGTCTTATCTGGTTCTTAGAACCTCTGGCACCAGAGTGAGCCATTATATAGATGTTATTTAATCTTTCAAGTCCTTCCATAAGAGCATCTGTTACTTTATCAGTAGTTTCTGACCAAGTTTCTATAACTCTTTCATATCTTTCCTCGTTAGATATTAAACCTCTTCTATATGCTCTTTCATACTTATCAACTTTTTCTTCTGCTTCTGCTAAGTATGCTTTTTTAGCTTCAGGAACCTTCATATCAGCAACTGCAACTGTTATACCACCTCTAGTTGAGAATTTGAATCCTAGAGATTTTATATGGTCTAGTAATATTGCAGTTTCTGTGTTTCCATGTTTTCTGAAGCACTTATCTATTATTTTACCTAGAGACTTCTTGTCAACTAAGAAGTCAACTTCTAATCCAAATGGATCTACTTCTCTATCTACAAAACCTAAGTTTTGAGGTATATTTTCATTAAATATGAATCTACCTACTGTACTTTCAACAAGAGATTTTCTACCGTCTGGTAAAACAACTCTCATTTTTACTAATGCATGTAGTTGTACTGCACCTGTTTGGTAAGCAAGTAGCATTTCGTTGTAATCTTTAAATATAGTTCCTGTTCCTTTTTCTCCGCCTTGAGCTTCGATTGTTAAGTAGTAACATCCTAGAACCATATCCTGAGAAGGAGTAGTTATTGGAGTACCATCTTTAGGAGCAAGTATATTATTTACAGAAAGCATTAAGAATCTTGCTTCTGCTTGTGCTTCAACTGATAAAGGTACGTGTACCGCCATTTGGTCACCGTCGAAGTCGGCATTGTATGCAGTACATACAAGTGGATGAAGCTTTATAGCTTTACCTTCAACTAAAACAGGTTCAAATGCTTGGATACCTAATCTATGAAGAGTAGGAGCACGGTTTAATAGAACCGGATGGCTCTTTATAACATCTTCTAAAACGTCCCATACTTCTGGTTTAACTTTTTCTACTATAGATTTCGCACTCTTTATATTATGAGCATACCCTTCTTTAACTAACTTATCCATGACAAATGGCTTGAATAATTCAAGAGCCATTTTCTTTGGAAGACCACATTGATAGAATTTAAGCTCTGGTCCAACAACTATAACAGAACGCCCTGAATAGTCAACACGTTTACCAAGTAAGTTTTGACGGAAACGTCCTTGCTTTCCTTTTAACATATCTGATAAAGACTTAAGAGGTCTATTACCAGGTCCTGTTACAGGTCTACCTCTTCTACCATTATCTATTAAAGCATCTACTGCTTCTTGAAGCATTCTCTTTTCATTTCTTACGATAATGTCTGGAGCTCCAAGTTCTAATAATCTCTTTAATCTGTTATTTCTATTTATAACTCTTCTATATAAATCATTTAAGTCTGAAGTTGCAAATCTTCCACCATCTAATTGAACCATTGGTCTTAAATCTGGTGGTATTACTGGTATAGCATCTAGTATCATCCATTCTGGCTTATTTCCAGATTTTTTGAAAGCTTCTACCACTTCTAATCTTCTTATAGTTCTAACTCTTTTTTGACCAGTACTGTCTTTTAAGTCAGCTCTTAATTCTTTACTTTCTCTTTCTAAATCTATATTTTTAAGTAGTTCTTTAACTGCTTCTGCACCCATCCCTACTTCGAAAGAGTTATATCCGTATTTTTCAACTGCACTTCTATATTCTTTTTCAGTTAATAGTTGTTTTGCATTTAGTCCAGTTTCTCCTGGATTAATTACAACATATGAAGCAAAATATAATATTTTCTCTAAAGATCTTGGAGACATATCAAGTAAAAGACCCATTCTACTTGGTATACCTTTGAAGTACCAGATATGAGACATAGGAGCTGCTAGCTCTATATGTCCCATTCTTTCTCTTCTTACCTTTGATTTAGTAACTTCTACTCCACATCTATCACAAACTACACCTTTGTATCTAACTCTTCTATATTTACCACAGTGACATTCCCAGTCTTTTTGTGGTCCAAATATTCTTTCACAGAATAAACCGTCTTTTTCAGGTTTTAAAGTACGGTAATTTATAGTTTCAGGTTTTTTTACTTCTCCTCTTGACCATTCTCTAATTTTTTCTGGAGAAGCTAAAGCTATTTTTATCGACTCAAAATTGTTTAATTCAAACAAGGAGTTCTCTCCCTTCTATTTGATATTTGCACTAATTAAAAACTATATATCAAAATCTTCATTTTCATAATCTAAATCAACATAATCCATATCTTCCTCAAGATCTAGATCATCTATATCTGCATCTGTTTCATCAACTAATTCATCATCTATTTCTTCTATTATGTGAGTATCTTCTACTTCTTGCATATCGTCTATAAGACTTGTCTCAAAGTTTCCATCCGTATCATCTACATCAATAGATTCTCTTACTTCTATTTCTTTATCTTCATCAGTTAATACCTTAACATCTAAACATAAACTTTGAAGTTCTTTTATAAGAACTTTGAATGATTCAGGAATTCCTGGTTCTGGGATATTTTCACCCTTAACTATTGCTTCATAAGTTCTAACACGTCCTACAACGTCATCAGACTTAACTGTAAGTATTTCTTGAAGTATGTGAGCTGCACCATATGCTTCTAATGCCCAAACCTCCATCTCACCAAATCTTTGTCCACCGAATTGTGCTTTACCACCTAGTGGTTGTTGAGTTACTAGTGAGTATGGTCCTGTACTTCTTGCATGTAACTTATCATCAACTAAGTGATGTAGTTTTAACATGTACATGTATCCTACAGTTATTCTATTATCAAATGTTTCACCTGTTCTTCCATCATATAATGTTAACTTTCCATCCCTAGGATATCCAGCCTCTTCAAGAGCATCCATTATATCATATTCGTTAGCACCATCAAATACAGATGTTGCTACATGCCATCCTAAAGCTTTAGCAGCAAGACCTAAATGAACTTCAAGTACCTGACCGATGTTCATACGTGATGGTACCCCTTGAGGGTTAAGAACTATATCAAGTGGAGTTCCGTCAGCCATAAACGGCATGTCTTCTTCAGGTAATACTCTAGATATAACCCCTTTGTTACCATGACGTCCAGCCATCTTATCTCCAACTTTTATTTTTCTCTTCTTAGCTATATAACATCTAACTAATTCATTAACACCTGGAGATAAATCGTCTCCATTTTCTCTAGTGAATACTTTTACGTCAACGATTATACCAGATTCTCCGTGAGGAACTTTAAGCGAAGTATCTCTAACTTCTCTTGCTTTTTCTCCGAAGATTGCACGAAGTAATCTTTCTTCAGCAGTAAGTTCAGTTTCTCCTTTTGGAGTTACCTTACCAACTAATATATCTCCTGAATCTACTTCTGCACCTATTCTTATTATACCTCTATCATCTAAGTTCTTTATTGCACTTTCAGATACGTTTGGTATATCTCTAGTTATTTCTTCTGGTCCTAGCTTAGTATCTCTCGCTTCACATTCATATTCTTCTATATGAATTGTAGATAATCTATCTTCTTTAACTAGTCTTTCATTTATTAAGATGGCATCCTCGTAGTTGTAACCTTCCCAAGTCATGAATGCTATAAAACAGTTTCTACCTAATGCTACTTCTCCTAAGTCTGTAGCTGGTCCATCCGCTATAACATCTCCTGCTTGTATTACATCATTCTTATTAATTATAGGAGTTTGATTTATACAAGTACCTGAGTTTGAACGTTTGAATTTAAGTAATTTATATCTATCCTTACTTCCATCTTCTTTTCTTATTATTATTTCATCTGCAGTAACTCTTTCTGCTATACCTGAGTTTTTAGCAACTACAACAGCTCCAGAGTCTTTAGCAGCTCTATATTCTACTCCTGTACCAATGATCGGTGCTTCTCTTCTTACTAGAGGCACAGCTTGACGTTGCATGTTTGATCCCATTAGAGCACGGTTGGCATCGTCATTTTCTAAGAATGGTATCATAGCTGTAGCTATAGAAACAACTTGCTTAGGAGATATATCCATGTAATCAACTCTATTTGCAGGAACTAGCTCAACTGCACCATTTACAGTTCTACAAACTACTCTGCTATTTACGAACTCACCATTTTCAGTTAATGGTTCATTCGCTTGAGCTCTTACGAATAAATCTTCTTCATCTGCAGTTAAATAGTGTATTTCATTTGTTATTTTACCTGTTTCCTTATCATACTTTCTATAAGGAGACTCGATAAATCCATATTCATTTATCTTTGCATAAGTACCTAATGAGTTTATAAGACCGATGTTTGGTCCTTCTGGAGTCTCTATCGGACACATTCTTCCGTAGTGTGAGTGATGAACGTCACGCACTTCGAATCCAGCTCTTTCTCTCGAAAGACCTCCTGGTCCTAACGCAGATAATCTTCTTTTGTGTGTTAACTCAGATAATGGGTTAGTTTGATCCATGAACTGAGATAACTGAGAACTACCAAAGAACTCTTTTATAGCAGCAGAAACAGGTCTTATGTTTACTAATGCTTGTGGAGTTATTGATTCCATATCTTGAACAGTCATTCTTTCTTTTATAACTCTTTCCATTCTAGAAAGACCTATTCTAACTTGGTTTTGAAGTAATTCTCCAACTGATCTTATTCTTCTGTTACCTAGATGATCTATATCATCTATGTTACCTATTTCATAGAATAAGTTGAATTCATAACTTATAGAAGCTATTATATCATCTAGTAATATATGCTTTGGTATAAGTTCTTTCATTCTTATTCTTAATGCTTCTTTTATTTCTTCTTCGTCACTATATTCATCTAGTATTTCTTTTAATGTTGGATAGTGAACTTTTTCTTTTATATTTAATTCATCTATATTAAAATCAATGTGAGCTTTAATATCTACAAAGTTATTCCCTATAACTTTAACTGTAGTATCTTCATCTGAAAGTATATTCACAACGTTTATACCTGAGTTTTGTATAGCTTTAGCTGTATCATAAGATATTCTATCTCCAGCCTTAACAAATACTTCTCCAGTTTCAGGATTTATTATATCATCAGCTGAAATCTTATTCATTATTCTGTAGCATAATGCAAGTTTCTTATTAAACTTGTATCTACCTACTTTAGCTAAATCATATCTCTTTGGATCAAAGAATAAAGCATTTAATAATGATGAAGCACTTTCAACAGTAGGCGGTTCGCCTGGTCTTAACTTTTTGTATATTTCTACTAATCCCTCTTCAACAGTTTTAGTATTGTCTTTTTCTAAAGTAGCACTTAATCTTTCATCTTCACCTAAAAGATCTATTATTTCTGCATCAGTACCTATACCTAATGCTCTTAATAAAACAGTAACTGGTTGTTTTCTAGTTCTATCTACTCTTACAGATATAACATCATTAGAGTCTGTTTCATATTCTAACCATGCTCCTCTATTTGGGATAACAGTAGAAGATATTAATCTCTTACCAGTTTTATCTCTTTCTTCAGCATAATAAACCCCTGGAGATCTAACTAACTGACTTACTATAACTCTTTCCGCACCGTTTATTACGAAAGTTCCTCTTTCAGTCATAAGTGGGAAGTCGCCCATAAATACTTCTTGTTCTTTTATTTCCCCAGTTTCTTTATTTATAAGTCTTACTTTAACTTTTAGAGGCGCACAGTATGTAGCATCTCTTTCTTTACACTCTTCTATATCGTATTTCGGCTTATCATCTAAAGAGTAGTCAACAAATTCTAATATAAGATTACCTGTATAATCTTCTATTGGGGAAATATCTTCAAATACTTCCTTTAACCCTTCTTCTAAAAACCACTTATAAGAATCCACTTGTAATTCTATAAGATTTGGTAAATCAGCTATTTCTTTTATCTTAGAAAAGCTCATTCTAGTTCTTTTACCTATCGTGACAGGATGTGGCATTCACTTTTCACCTCTCAATAATTAAAAATAAAACCATAGTCATTCTAACGCATCTAATAATTTTACCATAAGAATTGTTATTTTTCAATATGTATATTAACAACTATTACACAATCTGTGTATTATTATTTAACGTCATAAAATATGCATTATTTATTATGCACAAAATGCCAATCTATAATTCTAATTTCTTCGTATATTTTTATATTTTTTTAATTAACTTAAAATCACTTATACACACATTTATATTTTATTAAAAAAAAAGATGCCAAAAGGCATCTTTCTTCGTTTTATTTATAAAAACTACTTAACTTCTACAGTAGCTCCAGCAGCTTCTAACTTAGCTTTCATTTCTTCAGCTTCTTCTTTAGAAACTCCTTCTTTAACAGTCTTAGGAGCGTTGTCAACTACTTCTTTAGCTTCTTTTAATCCTAATCCAGTTATTTCTCTAACAGCTTTTATAACTCCAACTTTTGAAGATCCAGCTCCTGTTAATACTACATCGAATTCAGTTTTTTCTTCAGCAGCTCCACCAGCAACTGCACCAGCCATCATAACTGGAGCTGAAGCAGATACACCGAATTTTTCTTCAGCAGCTTTAACTAATTCATTTAATTCTAAAACTTTCATGTTTTCTATAGCTTCTAATATTTGTTCTATTGTCATTTTTAGCACCTCCGAATTTTTCTCTTTAACTATTTTATTATGATAATGTTATTAAATAACTTTATCTATTTTTTCAAAATTGACAATTAAGCTTCTTGTCCTTCTGCTTTCTTTATCATTGCATCTATTAAGTATGCGAAGTTTGACATTGGAGCCTTTAAGCTTCCAAGTAACTTAGCAAGAAGAACTTCTCTTGATGGTATGTTAGCGAACTCAACTATTTGAGATTCGTTGTAGAATTCTCCTTCTACTACACCCATTTTTAATTGCATTTTTGGATGAGAATCCATAAATTCTTTTAATATTCTAGCTGGAGCAACAGGATCTTCGTATCCGAATGCTATTGCGTTAGTTCCAACTAATAACTCGTCATTGAATTGTTCTATACCAACTTCTTTAGCAGCTCTTCTTACTAAAGTGTTTTTGTATACCTTATATTCAACACCAGCTTCTCTCATTTTCTTTCTTAATTCAGTTACTTCTTCAACTGTTAATCCTTTGTAGTCAACTACAACTGCAGAAGAAGATTTTTGTAACTTCTCAACTATTTCACTTACAACTTGTGATTTAAGTTCTATAGCTTGTCTCATCTAAACGTGCACCTCCTTCATCTGATAGGTTTGTTTACGCCGTATATCTCATTAAAAAAAGCTTTCGTATCATTAGTAGACACACAAAGCTTTAGTAATTCAATCCATCTAAAACCTCGGTAGGATATTTAAGCATTCGCCCCTACTGTCTACGGCAAAACTATTATTTTTTTATATCAACAAATGTTATATTAACATTTTTGTTTATCTGTGTCAACAGGATAATTATTCTGCTATTTTAGCTGGATTTATTTTTACTCCAGGTCCCATAGTAGAAGCAACTGATATACTTCTTAAGTATTGTCCTTTAGCAGCAGCTGGCTTAGCTTTAACAACAGCATCCATTAATGCAGCAAAGTTTTCAGCTAATTTTTCTCCACCGAAAGATACTTTACCTACAGTAACGTGTATTATGTTAGTCTTGTCTAATCTGTACTCAACTTTACCTGCTTTTATTTCTTCTATAGCTTTAGCTACATCAAATGTAACTGTTCCTGATTTAGGGTTTGGCATTAAACCTTTTGGTCCTAATACTCTACCTAATCTACCAACTACACCCATCATGTCTGGAGTAGCAACAACTATATCGAAATCGAACCAGTTTTCACCTTGTATTTTTTGAACTAATTCTTCAGCTCCTACAAAGTCTGCTCCTGCAGCTTTAGCTTCTTCAGCTTTTGGTCCTTTAGCAAAAACTAAAACTTTTTTAGTTTTACCAGTTCCGTGTGGTAATACAACCGCACCTCTAACTTGTTGATCAGCGTGTCTAGAGTCAACACCTAATTTTATATGAGCTTCAACAGTCTCATCGAATTTAGCATTAGCTATTTCAGAAACTAAAGTTAATGCTTCTTTAGCATCGTACATTCTAGTTCTATCAACTTTGCTTAATGCTTCTACATACTTCTTGCTTTTTTTAGCCATTTTATTTTCCTCCTCGTGGTTATTTTCGGTTTTAAAACCTCCCACTTCTATATGAAGTGTCTAATTTAAAATTAGTCTTCTACAACGATACCCATACTTCTAGCAGTACCAGCTATCATGCTCATAGCAGCTTCTACTGATGCAGCGTTTAAGTCAGGCATTTTTAATTCAGCTATTTTTCTTATTTCATCAGATGATAAAGTAGCAACCTTCTTCTTGTTTGGTTCTCCTGATGCTGAATCTAAACCAGCAGCTTTCTTTAATAATACTGCAGCTGGTGGAGTTTTTGTTATGAAACTGAATGATCTATCTTGATATACAGTTATAACAACTGGTATTATCATCCCAGCTTGATCTGCAGTCTTAGCATTGAATTCTTTTGTGAATCCCATTATGTTAACACCGTGTTGTCCTAATGCTGGACCAACTGGTGGTGCTGGAGTAGCCTTTCCTGCAGGTATTTGTAATTTTATTTGACCTATAACTTTTTTAGCCATTTTAATCGCACCTCCTCAGATTATTTACATATAAAAATTATATTCTTTCAATACTTTCAATATCCATCTCAAATGGAGTCTTTTTATTAAAAGCATCCAAGCTAACAGTAGCAGTTCTGTTTTCCATATTGATTTTTTCTATAGTCCCTATTTTGCCGCTAAATGGACCTTTTTTGATTTGAACATTGTCTCCAACCTCTAAATCAGTTTCTCCATTAACAACTTTTGTAGACTCTAAATCAATACCCATAGCAATAACTTCATCATCACTTAATGGTACTGGTTTTGAACCAGGTCCAACGAACCCTGTAACGCCCTTAGTATTTCTAACAATATACCAAGATTCGTCTGTTATAACCATCTTGATTAACACATAACTTGGGTATACTTTTCTTTGTCTTGTTTTTTCCTTACCTGTTTTTGTAGTTTCTACTACATCTTCAGTAGGAACAACGACTTGAGTTATGCATTCTTCCATACCTCTTGTCTTTACAGCTTTTTCTATAGTAGCTTTAACCTTGTTTTCATGTCCTGAATAGGTATGAACTACATACCATTTTGCCTCTTGTAATTCTGACATTTCTTTTCTCCTTTTTATCTACTTAGTATATATGCTAACGCACCAGACAAAGCAGTGTCTAATAGCCATACTAATATAGTGAACGAAATAACTACAGTTAAAACTATTCCTGTATTTTTCAGTAATTCCTTTTTTGTCGGCCACGTAACTCTCTTTAACTCTTGCTTAGTTTCTTTTATATAAGATACTAAACTAAATTTTTTCTTCTTAGGTATTGAACCATTATTCACTTGAGTAGCCATACTACACTCACATCCTTAAATTAAAAACTATTTTGTTTCTTTATGAGTAGTGTGTTTCTTACAGAATCTACAATATTTTTGTAATTCTATTCTGTCTGGATTGTTTTTCTTATTTTTTGTAGTGTTATAGTTTCTTTGCTTACATTCAGTACATGCTAAAGTTACTTTTACTCTCATCTGCTACACCTCCAACATTTTTAAGTACATATATTAAATAATATAATACTTTAATTTATTTAATTGAAGTATTATTACCTTCCAAATCATTACCTTGTATAAGTTATCACAAATTAATATGACTGTCAATGTTTTTGTACTTCCTATCTTTAAAAAAAGAGGAGGTTGCCCCCCTCTTTTATCTATAAATAATTCTATATAAGAGATTATTCTATTATAGAAGCAACAACACCTGATGCTACTGTTCTTCCACCTTCTCTTATTGCGAATCTTAATCCTTCTTCAACACATATAGAGTTTATTAATTCAACCTCTATAGTTACGTTATCTCCTGGCATTACCATTTCTATTCCTTCTGGTAATTTACAAGCTCCTGTTACGTCAGTTGTTCTGAAGTAGAATTGTGGTCTGTATCCATCGAAGAATGGAGTATGTCTTCCACCTTCTTCTTTTTTAAGAACGTATATCTCAGCCTTGAATTTAGTGTGAGCTTTAACTGTTCCTGGCTTAGCTAATACTTGTCCTCTTTCTATTTCAGTTCTTTGAACACCTCTTAATAATGCTCCTATGTTATCTCCAGCTTCTGCTTGATCTAGTAATTTTCTGAACATTTCTACTCCAGTAACTACTACCTTTCTTGGTTCTTCTGAAAGTCCTACAACTTCAACTTCGTCTTGAACTTTTAATATACCTCTTTCAACTCTACCTGTAGCAACTGTTCCTCTACCTGTTATAGAGAATACGTCTTCTACTGGCATTAAGAAGTCTTTGTCTACATCTCTTTCTGGAGCTGGTATATATTCGTCTATTATTTCGAATAATTCTACTATCTTATCTCCCCAAACTGAAGTTGGATCTTCTAAAGCCATTAAAGCTGATCCTCTCATTATTGGAGTGTCATCTCCTGGGAATTCGTACTCATTTAATAAGTCTCTTATTTCCATTTCAACTAACTCTAATAATTCTTCATCGTCTACCATATCACACTTGTTTAAGAATACTACTATGTATGGTACACCAACTTGTCTTGATAATAGTATATGCTCTCTTGTTTGAGGCATTGGTCCATCAGTTGCTGAACAAACTAATATAGCACCGTCCATTTGAGCAGCACCTGTTATCATGTTCTTAACGTAGTCAGCATGTCCTGGACAGTCAACGTGAGCGTAGTGTCTGTTTGGAGTTTCATACTCAACGTGAGCAGTTGATATTGTGATACCTCTTTCTCTTTCTTCTGGAGCTTTATCTATGTTAGCAAAGTCTACAGCTTCTCCTAATTGATATCTTTCATGTAAAGTTTTTGTTATAGCAGCTGTTAATGTAGTTTTACCGTGGTCAACGTGACCTATTGTTCCTATATTAACATGTGGTTTACTTCTTTCAAATTTAGCTTTAGCCATTTTGAAATACCTCCTATTGTTATGTTATATAAATTTTGCTTGTAATAAGCTTATGGTAAGTATTTTACTATTAATCATTTCTGTTTTCAAGATGTTTTTCCAATTTTCTCTTAACCCTTTGAAGAGCGTTATCTATTGATTTAACATCCCTATTTAGTCTATTAGCTATGTACTGATATGACTTGCCATTTAGATATAGTTCTAATACTTCCAATTCCAAATCACTTAGTAGCTCATCCATCTTTGATTGAATTCTTTTTAACTCTTCTTTGCTTATTATAAGCTCTTCTGGATCTGTAATTATACTAGTAGTTATAATATCCAAAAGAGTCCTGTCTGATTCTTCATCATATATAGGTTTATTTAAAGATACATAAGAGTTTAATGGTATATGTTTTTGTCTTGTAGCTGTTTTTATAGCAGTTATTATTTGTCTTGTTATACATATCTCTGCAAAACACTTAAATGAATTCGTTTTGCTTCCATCAAAATCCCTAACTGCTTTGTAAAGACCTATCATACCTTCTTGTATTATATCTTCTTTATCTGCGCCTACTAAAAAATATGATTTAGCTTTCGCTTTTACAAAATTCCTATACTTTGTAATAATATACTCTAAAGCTATTTTATCCCCATTGCTAGCTTTTAATACTATGTTATACTCATCTTGTTGAGTATTATCTAAAAATTCATACCCCTTATCATTAGCTACCGACATTAAAATCTCCCCCATCGCAAACAATTTCATAGGTATATTATAGTCTAAAAAAGTTTGATATTTCAACGCTTTCTACGAATGTTCTCAAGTTTCGACAATGTTTCTTCATCTAACCTATCTTCTAAGAAATTTCGCTGTATCTTTTTGTGTTGTATATTAGTCTTTTCTCTAATTCTCTCTTTAGCAGTTTCTATATCTAGTTTTAGTTCTCTAGCAGATACTCTGCTAGCACCTTTTCCCAAAACTATTTGTTGTTCTGCGTAGTCATTTGTAACTACTTTTACTTCATCATACTTTGATAATGAGCTTATAAATTTTTCTATATAACTATCTGCTGTCTGAAGCTCCTTAGTATAGACTATAGTTATATGTTTTCTTTCTTCTATTTTTTCTTTAGAGTTTTTTATATTATAAGCATCAAACACTATGATCGCTTTTTTCCCTGTAAATTCAGCATAATCTATTATGCAATGTATTAATTTTTCTCTTGAGTCTTCTAAGCTATACTTTGCAATCTCTTTTAAATCATCCCATGCATTTATAATATTGTAACCATCTACAATTAGATAAGAATTCATCTTCCTTCTCATTACTTTATTTTTTGCCTGTTCTTTGTCTAAATATTTCGTATAGAAGTATCCCTCCTGCAACAGACGCATTTAAAGATGTAACATTACCTACCATTGGCATCTTAACTGTAAAATCGCAATTTTGTTTTACTAGTCTTGATATTCCAAAGCCTTCACTACCTATAACTAAACCTATTGGACCTGTAAGGTTTTGCTCATAAAATGGTTGTCCATCCATATCTGCTGCCGCTATCCAAAGACCTTCTTCTTTTAGCTTTTTAATTGTGTTTACTATATTGGTTACTTTACACACTGGTACATACTCCACTGCTCCAGCTGATGCTTTAGCAACAGTTGGTGTTATATGTACACTTCTTCTTTTTGGTATTATTACACCATGTGCTCCAACTGCATCAGCAGTTCTTATTATCGTTCCAAGATTGTGTGGATCTGTTATTTCATCTAGTATTATAAAAAATGGATGTTCTGATTTTTCTTTTGCAGATTCTATTAGTTCATCTAATTCATAGTACTTGTACTCACTAACCTGAGCTATAACACCTTGATGTGCATGACTAGTGCTTATTTCATCTAATTTGTTTTTGTCTACATATTGTATTACTATATTCTTTTCCTTAGCCATACCGATAATCTTTTTTATAGATCCTTCTTTAGCTGAGTTAGATATCATTATTTTATCTATTTCTCTCTCACTTTTTATTGCTTCTATTACAGGATTTCTTCCTTCTATGTTTGCCAATTCTTTCACCGCCTATAATCTTTTGTAATCGCTTTTATATATTATAATGTTTTATTTATAAGTACTATTATACATGATTTATAAAAAAAAGCATTGCCATTTGATTCAGACAATACTTTTTTTAAACTATTATTGTTTCATACTTAGTTCTATAATCTCTAAGCCTTTAGATATTATATACTTTAATCTATCACTTTCTTCATTTAAATATAAATATCCTATTAATGCTTCGAATCCTGTTGCATGTTTATAATCTATAATATCTGCATTTTTAGGAGATGTATGAGATTTTTGATTCCTACCTCTCTTGTAGATTCTTTCTTCATCTTCTGTCAGCTCATTTTCAATCTCATGTATTATAGTTGCTTGAGCTTTTGCATTAACATATTTTATAGCAGACTTATGAAGATCATTAACCTTTTTATTAATATTTTTTCTGATTAAATACTCTCTTACATAAGACTCATAAACTGTATCACCTAAGTAAGCTAATACTAGAGGTGATATTGTAAGTAATTCTGATTTATCCATGATTATACCCTTTTCCACTTAACACCTTGTCTTGTATCTTCTAAGACAATTCCTTTATCCAATAATTCTTGTCTTATTTCATCTGCTAACTGATATTGTTTGTTCTTTTTAGCTTCTGTTCTTTTTTGTATTAAGCTTTCTATTTCTTCATCTAGTATATCATCTTTTTGCTTATTTACTATATTTAATACTGAAGTTAATTCATTAAATTCATCTAAACATTTCTTTGCAAAATCTAATGAAGAATTTTCATTAACGTTAGAATTTATAAATTTAGCTAATTCAAATATAGCACTTATAGCGTCAGCTGTATTAATATCATCATCCATAGATACTATAAACTTATTTCTATATCCATCTAATTCAGCTACTAATTTAAATTCTTCTTCTGTAATACTAGATTCTTTTAAATTACTTATAACGAATTCTAATTTTTCTTTAGTGTTGTATAACCTTTCTAATCCAGCTTTAGCTTGATTTAGCATTTCATCACTAAAATTAACTGGATTTCTATAATGAGCTGATAACATAAAGAATCTAACTATTTCTAAGTCATATAATTTAGAAATATCTCTAACTGTAAAGAAATTACCTTTTGATTTGCTCATTTTTTCATTGTTTATATTTATATATCCATTGTGCATCCAGTAATTAGCAAAAGTTTTTCCATTTCTAGCTTCACTTTGTGCTATTTCATTTTCATGATGTGGGAAAGTTAAATCTTGTCCTCCAGCATGTATATCTATAGTTTCTCCTAAGTATCTGTTAGACATAACTGAACATTCTATATGCCAACCTGGTCTACCTTCACCCCATGGACTTGACCATCCAGGTTCTCCTTCTTTCTTTGCTTTCCAAAGAACAAAGTCCATTGGATGTTTCTTTTGATCATTTACTTCTATTCTTGCACCCGCTTCTAGTTCATCTTGTTTTTGTCCAGAAAGCTTTCCGTAGTCTTCAAACTTTTTAGTGTCAAAATAAACATCTCCGTTTACTTCGTATGCATATCCTTTATCCTCTAATTCTTTTACAAACTTTATTATTTGCTCTATATTATCTGTAACACGAGGATGAACACTTGCTCTCTTTATACCTAATCCATCAGAATCTACAAAGTATTCGTTTATATATTTAGATGCAACTTCTTCTGGTGATATTCCCTCTTCATGCCCTCTTTTTATGATTTTATCATCTACATCAGTAAAGTTTTGAACATAAGTTACATCATATCCCCTATATTCTAAGTATCTTCTTAATGCATCAAATATAATAAAAGGTCTAGCATTTCCTATATGTATGTAGTTATAAACCGTAGGACCACATACATACATTCTTACCTTTCCTTCCTCTAATGGAATAAACTCTTCTTTTTGTCTAGTCATTGTATTATATAATTTCACACTTATCACCTCACTGTATTGTTATAAATTCCCATAACATAATAATTATATAATATATTATAATTGAAAAACTCTGTAATTAATAGTATTACTATTATATCCTTATATGCTATAAAAAATATTTTAATTTAGTTTGCTATTTATTTAAGAACATAATTTTACTTCCTGCACATTGTTCAAAAGTATCACTACTTATCATATTTTTACTTTTTAGATTTTCTAAAACTTTTATATATTCTTCACAAAGTTGTTCTAATTCTTTTTTTACATCATCTATCTCATTATACATAGTTACCCCCTCATTATTAAACAAACCATTAAATTTAATAATTTTTTATATTAAAAACTACTTAATTATTAATTACTCAAAGTTATATATTAAATTTAAATATTAAAATTCCTCTGAATATACCTAGGATTATTTCCTCCAAATAGTTACACTAAAAAAATCACTTTATATATACTCTTTGATTTATTTTTTCATAAGCTCATTAATTCAATATAAATACCAACCCATTGCAATTACTAAATTCTAACTAATAAAACTCTGATTTTTTAATATAAAATTCGTTTAAAATAAAAAAAAATCCGCTATTATATAGCGGACTTTTTATAACTATAATATATTATTTTTTACATAAGATAATCTATTTAAACAAGTTTCTTTTCCTAAAACTTCCATAGTTTTTGGTAAATCTGGTCCATGCATTTGACCAGTTAAACTTACTCTTGATCCCATAAATAAGTTTTTACCTTTTATTCCATGTTCTTTTTGTATTTCTTTAAACATTGATTTTACAAATGCCTCATCTAAAACTTCTGCTTTATTTATCTTTTCTTCTAAAGCATTTACTAGCGTTGGTATATGGTCTAATTTTAAGAATTCAGCACATTCTTCAGTTTCTAGGTTAACTTTATCTCCAAAGAATATAGATGCATGCTCAGTTATTTCTTTTACATATTGTAATTTTTCTTTAAGAACTGATACCATTCCTTTTAAGAAATCATATTTTTCTTTTGATTCTTCTTCTGTCACAAATCCAGCTTCTACTAAGAAAGGTATAGCTAAGTCTGTTAAGTAAGAATCATCTGCATCTTTTATATAATGTTGGTTAACCCAGTTTAATTTTTCAGTGTCAAATACTCCACCACTCTTAGATACTCTTTCCACAGAGAATGCTTTTTCTAATTCTTCCATTGTAAATAACTCTTGGTTATCTTCTGGAGACCATCCAACTAATGCAACGTAGTTGATTAAACCTTCTGGTAAGTATCCCTTCTTCTTGAAATCTTCAACAGCAACATCACCATGTCTCTTACTTAACTTTTTCTTTTCTTTGTTAAGTATATTTGGTAAATGTACAAATGTTGGAGCTTCCCATCCAAATGCTTCGTATAGATAAACATGCTTTGGAGTTGAAGAAACCCACTCTTCACCTCTTATTACATGAGTTATTTTCATTAAATGGTCATCAACTACAACTGCAAAGTGATATGTTGGGAATCCATCAGTTTTTATTAATACTTGATCATCTAAATCATTAGTATTGAACTCAGTTTCACCTCTAACTAAATCAGTGAATTTTATTACATGATCTTCTGGTAATCTTAATCTTATTACATAAGGTTCACCAGCAGCTATTTTAGCTTCAACTTCTTCTTTAGATAAGTCTCTACAATGACCATCATATCTTGGAGTTTCTCCAGCTTCTTTTTGCTTTTCTCTTACTTCATCTAATCTTTCTTTAGTACAGAAGCAGTAATACGCTTTACCACTGTCTAATAATTGTTGTATATACTCTTTGTATATATCTAGTCTTTCTGATTGTATATATGGTCCATATTCACCTTTTTGAACTATGTTTCCATTTTCATCTAACATAACACCTTCACTGTGGTTAACTCCACCCCAGCTCATAGCATTAAGCATGTTTTCTATAGCACCTTCAACTAATCTAGTTTGGTCTGTATCTTCTACTCTTAATATGTATTCTCCGCCCATTTTTTTTGCAAATAAGTAGTTGTATAAAGCAGTTCTTAAACTACCTATGTGTACAAATCCAGTTGGACTTGGAGCAAATCTTACTCTTACGCTCATTACTTTACCTCCTGATTATTTTCATACATCTTTTATAATATCAAAAAACGTCTATATATTGTAATTTTATTTTATCCAAATACATAAAAAGACATCCTTTTATCATATTTAAATATGTGGATAATTCAATTTTGAACTAATTTAAAATAGTATATATATCCACATATACATAGAATTATTAACATATTTCGTGGATTATATATACTATTTTATTGTTATTATCCTAATTTAACATTGTTTTTTATAAATTCAGCTTCTACTTTAGATTTTATTTCATCTAAGCCTATAACTTCTTTATCTTGGCTATTTCTTAATTTAAATTCAACTTTTCCATCTACTATATCTTTACCAACAGTAATTCTTATTGGTATACCTATTAGTTCAGAATCCTTAAATTTAACTCCAGCTCTTTCATCTCTATCATCTAATAGTACTTCTACACCCATAGCTTTTAGTTCTTCATATATTTTTTCAGCATTTTCTCTGTGCTCATCTTTCTTGATATTTACAGGTACTACCACTACATGATATGGAGCTATTGCTAAAGGCCATATTATACCATTTTCATCGTGATGTTGTTCTATAACTGCAGCTGCAGTTCTTTCTACACCTATTCCATAACATCCCATTACTATTGGTTGAGATTTTCCATTCTTATCTAAGAAAGTAGCTCCCATAGATTCTGAATACTTAGTTCCTAGCTTGAATATATGTCCAACCTCTACACCTCTAGCTACTTCTAAAGCACTTCCACACTTAGTACATTTATCTCCTTCATTAACATTTCTGAAGTCTCCAACTGTACCATCAAAATCTCTGCCGTAGTTAGCATTTTCTATGTGATATTCAGTTTTATTAGCACCAATTACTACATTTCTTTGATCTACTACTTCTTGGTCTATTAGTACATAATCAGTTTTTATTCCTATTGGTCCAGCAAATCCAACTTCAGCACCTGTTACTTCCTTTATAGTTGATTCACTAGCTAGTTCAAATTCTACAGCTCCACCTATAGCATTAGCAACCTTAGTTTCGTTAACATCTCTATCTCCTCTTACTACTACTGCTACAGTTTTTCCATCAGCGTAGTATATTAAAGTTTTTGCAAACTTTCCTGCATCTTCTTTAAAGAACTCTACTAATTCTTCTATAGTGTGTACCCCTGGAGTGTGTACTTCCTTCATTTCTTTCATTTCTTCTGCTACCGGCTCATGATTTACTGAAGTAGCTTTTTCTATATTAGCTGCATAATCGCAACCACTACAGAATACTATTTCATCTTCTCCAACTTCTGATTTAACCATAAATTCTGCAGAAGCTGAACCACCCATAGCTCCTGAATCAGCTTGAACTGGGCTGTTTTCTAATTCGCATCTAGCAAATATATTTGTATATGCTTCAAACATATCTTGGTATGATTTATCTAATCCTTCTTGATCAACATCGAAGCTGTAAGCATCCTTCATTGTGAAAGTCTTCGTTCTCATTACACCAAATCTTGGTCTTCTTTCATCTCTGTATTTTACTTGTATTTGATATAAGTTTAATGGAAGTTGCTTATAAGAAGTAACTTCTTGTCTTATTATATCAGTGAAAACTTCTTCATGAGTTGGCCCCATGCAGTAACTTCTTTCATTTCTATCCTTTAATCTAAACATTTCAGGTCCCATTACATCCCATCTTCCAGACTCTTTCCATAACTCAGATGGAATAAGCCCTGAACATAGTATTTCTTGAGCACCTTTTTTATTCATTTCTTCTCTTATTATATTTTGTATTTTATTGAAAACTCTTATACCCATAGGTAATTGGTTGTATACTCCTGAAGCCATCTTTCTTATCATCCCTGCTCTTAGCATTAATTGATGACTTGTTATTTCTGCATCAGATGGAACTTCTTTTAATGTTGGCATTAACATTTTTGACATTCTCATTTTTAATTTCCTCCTTGATATATATTGTTTCTAAACAAAAAAACCTTCCATCTCTATAATAAATATAGAGACGGAAGGTTAACTTTCCGCGGTACCACTCTAATTAGCCCTAAGGCTCTCTTTCTAGGATGTAACGCTCCCAAACGTAAGAACTTTTTACTGTTCTTAAAGCTAGAAGACAGGTTCAAAAACTTCTCCTTAGAAACTCTCAGCTATGTTTCCTCTCTGTAAAGGTTCCACTTTTTACTATTTCTTCATTATCGCAATTTATGTTATTAACTATATTGTTTATATTCCTGAATTTAATCTATTCATAATAATATATTATTTAATATTACTTGTCAACTTTAACAATTGTACATACACTTTGAGCTGATATACCTTCTTTAGAACCTGTGAATCCTAACCCTTCTTCTGTTGTTGCTTTTACATTTATATTTTCTATATCTGTATCTAAAGCTAAAGCAAAATTTTCTCTCATGTTTTTTATATAAGGTGCCATTTTAGGACTTTGGGCTATTATTGTACAATCTATATTATTTACTTTATAACCCTTTTCTTTTATTAGATTATTTACATATTCTAATAATTTTATGCTATCTGCACCTTTATATTCTGGGGCTGTATCAGGGAAATGCTTACCAATATCACCTAATGCTAGTGCTCCTAATATAGAATCCATTACTGCATGAGTTAATACATCTGCATCTGAATGTCCTAATAACCCTTTTTCATGTGGAACATTAACTCCGCCTATTATTAGATCTCTTCCTTCTACTAATTTATGAACATCGTATCCTATACCTATTCTCATATTATCACTCCTAATTATAAATATATACTATCTATTCTTTTTTGAATTTAATATTTGTTCCCCAATTCCAATATCTTCTGGACTTGTAATCTTTATATTGTCATAAGAGCCCATTATCATAGTCACCTTTTGGCCTATATTTTCAACTAACATAGAATCATCTGTTCCATAGTAATTATTTTTATATGCTTCATCATATGCCCTAATTATCAAATTATATTCAAATGTTTGAGGTGTTTGAGCTGACCATAAAGTCGCTCTACTAGGTGTTCCTTCTATATTACCATCATTTACAATCTTAATAGTATCTTTTACTGGAGTCCCTACAACAACAGCTTTTTTTTCCATTGCAGTGGATATTGACTCATTTATAATTCTATCATCTACAAATGGCCTTGCACCATCATGTATTAACACTATATTACACTCATTACTTAATTTTCTTAATCCATTATATATAGAATCTTGCCTTTCTTTTCCACCATAGGCTATCTTTATATTTTTAAATTTATTTTTGTCTATAATTTCTTTTTTGAATAATTCTTCCTCTTCTTTTTTTATACAAACGATTATCTCATCTATATTTTTATTTTTATAGAAAGCCTCTATTGTATGAGCTATTATTTCTTTTTTATTTAACTTTATAAACTGTTTATTTATGCCCATATTCATTCTTTTTCCACTACCAGCAGCTACAATTATAACACTATTCATTATTCCACCTCTTAAAATTTTACTCTAAGCCATATCACTTGATTCATTATATATTAATTATCTATATTTTTGAAATATAATATTAAAAAAAGAGTTATATTAAGAATACTATGATTATCTTAAGATAACTCTTATAAGTTTTAATTTAATTTTTAGGTTTTCCAAATATCATTCTACCTGCTGGTGTCTGAAGTACAGATGTAACTAGTACTCTTATAGTTTCACCAATATGCTTTCTACCACCATCAACAACTATCATAGTTCCATCATCTAAGTATGCTATACCTTGATTAGCTTCTTTTCCTTCTTTTACAACCTGCGCAATCATTTCTTCCCCTGGTATTGCGACTGGTTTTATAGCATTAGCTAATTCATTTATATTTAATACTTCTACACCTTGGAACTGTGCAACCTTATTTAAATTATAATCATTAGTAACCACTTTACCATTTAGAACTTGCGCTAATTTTAATAATTTACTATCAACTTCTGGAATATCTTCAAAGTCTGTTTCACTAATTTCAACCTCTATGTCTAACTCTTTTTGGATTATATTTAATATATCAAGACCCCTTCTTCCTCTAACTCTTTTTAAATCATCTGAAGAATCCGCTATATGTTGAAGCTCATTTAATACAAATTTAGGTATTATAAGTTTTCCTTCTATAAATCCAGTTTTACAAATATCAGAAATTCTTCCATCTATTATAACACTTGTATCTAAGACTTTTACAGGTATCCCTTTATTAACATCTTTTTTACTACCTTTTTCTTTTATGCTTGTTGATAGTCTACTTAATTTATTTATATTAAATAGGTCATCTCTACTTTTAAGAGAAAATCTTATTCCGAAATATCCCATAAATATATATGTAATTAATGACAGTATTCCACTTATTAGCGGTATTCTAACTATCATGCTTATAAGTCCACTTATTAAGTATGCTATTACTAATCCTACTATAAGTCCGATTGCACCTAATAATATATCTGTTTGTGGATATTTTGCCATCTCTGTATCCACTGCTTTAACTAATTCTTTTGTTTTATTTACAACCCATGGCTCTAATTTATAAAATACAAATGCTAGTACTATACCTAATCCTATTGATATTATAAAACCACGTATATCACTACCAAATGCTAATACTTCAAAGTCCTTCATTAATGCTAAGTACGTAGTAAATCCTAATACAAAACCAGCAATTCCTATTAATGCTCTTATTATTTTTCGTATCAAAATTTCACCCCCTAATTATTCCTTTAATTTTTTTTATTATATTCCAGATTCTTACTTATTTTCAACAACAAATTTGTAATATATTTTATATATGTCTATCTAATAATACTAACTGTTGCATTTTTATAAGACCATTTTTTATATAAGTTGCTCTTATTTCTCCTATGCCTTCAACTTCATCTAACTCTTCTATAGAAGCTCTTACTATCTCTTGGAAATTATCAAAATAATTAACTAAATTTTCTATTATTGTTGCTGGTAACCTGTGTATTTTATTTAATATTCTATATCCCCTTGGTCTTATGGCCATATCCATACTTTCAGAGAATCCACTATACCCTAATATTCTTGCCATATTAGCCAAGTCAATTAATTCTTCATCACTTAAACTTCTCATTTTCTTATTAAAATCTTTTATTCCTAATTCGTCTCTTTTGTAATCTTTAAATATTAGTTTTTGGTCTATTCTTGTAGTACCCATTAACTCCTCTAACTGCATACTAACTAAATTACCTTCTACACCTAATTCTACCACATAATTTTCTATTATGTTAGTTATTCTCATTACCATTTCCATCTTTTGTATAACTAAAGCAACATCATAAATAGTAACCATATCTTTAAACTCCAATGCATTTAAACTCATTACAGCTTGGTCTAGAACTGCCTTATATTTTTCTAGAGTTTGTATTGCTTGGTTAGCTTTAGTAAATATTTTAGATATTTCTTCTACTACATATTTATAATCTCCTTGATAAACTGTTATTATGTTTCTCCTTTGAGAAATCGCTATAACAATAGCACCTGTTTGCTTAGCTACTCTTTCAGCAGTCCTATGTCTAGTTCCTGTTTCAGAAGTAGGAATAGAGTAGTCTGGTATTAATTGTGCATTAGCATATAATATTTTTTTTGTATCTCCACTAATAACTATAGCTCCATCCATTTTGGCTAACTCATAAACATATGCAGGTGAATACTCTGCATTTATTGCAAAACCACCATCCACTACATTCATTATCTCTTCATTGCTAGCTATTACAATAAGTCCACCAGTCTTAGCTTTTAGTACATTATCTAATCCTTGTCTTAGTTGAGTTCCTGGAGATATCATTTTTAATGCTTGTAATAACTCTTTATTGCTTAGGAAATTATCCATTACTATTTATTCCCCCCTAGCACTATATTGATTGCTTGCCTTAAATTATCTACTGGAATAATATCTATCCCTTTTATTTCTTTTACTGCATCATAGTTATTTCTAGGAATAACCATTTTCTTAAATCCAAGTTTTTTACATTCAGCTATCCTTTTCTCTATAAAACTAACAGCTCTTACTTCTCCTGTTAATCCAACCTCACCTGTAACAACAACATCCTCTGATACCGGAATATTTCTAAAGCTTGATGCTACTGCAATTATTATCCCCATGTCTATAGAAGGTTCATTTATTTTAATTCCTCCAACTACATTAATATATACATCTTGATTTTGTATTTGAAGCCCTACACGCTTTTCTAGTACTGCTAAAAGTAAAGCTACTCTGTTAAAATCAACACCTGTAGCAGTTCTCTTTGCTATTCCAAAGCTAGTAGGTGAAACCAAAGCTTGAAGCTCAAGTAGCATTGGTCTAGTTCCTTCAACAGTAGAAATTATGACTGACCCTGCTACATCTTTTGGTTTTTCTGATATAAGCACTTTTGATGGATTATCAAGTTCTACTAAACCTAAATCTCTCATTTCAAACACACCTAACTCATTAGTAGATCCAAATCTATTTTTAACGGCTCTAACTAATCTATATGTGTTATATCTTTCTCCTTCAAAGTATATAACAGTATCCACCATATGCTCTAACAACTTTGGCCCTGCTAAAGATCCCTCTTTTGTTACATGTCCAACTACAAAAGTAGATATACCCATTTTTTTGGAAATTTTCATAAATTTAGAAGTTCCCTCTTTAATTTGGCTTACAGTACCTGGTGCTGAAGCTATTTCTGGGCTATATACGGTTTGTATAGAGTCAAGTATTATAAGCTCTGGATTTATACTATCTAAATTTGCTTCTATTATACTTAAATTATTTTCTGCGAATATATATAAATTATCGGAATTAATACCTAATCTTTTAGCTCTCATTTTTATTTGAGATTCAGATTCTTCTCCCGATATATATAAAACTTTTTTTCCTGCATTAGCTACATTGCTTGATACTTGTATTAAAAGTGTGGATTTTCCTATTCCAGGGTCTCCTCCTACAAGAACCAATGACCCTTTTACTATCCCACCTCCAAGAACTCTATCTAGCTCTGCTATTTCAGTAGAAAACCTTTCTTCTTCCTTTGTTTCTATAGCATTTATATTTATTGGTCTTGAAGAAGACTTATCTATTATAAAAACTTCCTTTTTTGAATTTTTCTGCTCTATCTCTTCTACGAATGTATTCCATTTTGTACATTCTGGACATTTCCCTAGCCATTTACTAGTTTCATATCCACATCCCTGACATACATATTTTGTTCTAATTTTTGCCATTATTTAAATCACCCTTAATATATTATTGTACTATATAACTTTAACATTTGCATGGAATAATATATAAATATTAAATAAAAATTTTAGTTATATAAAAAAGAGGAGTTTTTCCTCCTCTTATTATATTACTATTATTTTGTTACAAAAACTACTTTATTGTTCTTAGTTTTTGCTATTATAAAATCTCCTGATTTTATATCTCCTTTTAATATAGCTTCTGATAATTCATCTTCTAATTCTTTTTGTATAGCTCTCTTTAACGGTCTCGCTCCGTATTCTAAGTCTATTCCAGCTTTAGCTATTAACTTTATTGCATCTTCATTCATTTCTAAATCTATATCCATTTCTTTTAATCTTTTGATTACTTGTTTTGTCATTAGAATTACAATTTTTGATATATGACCTTCATTTAATGCATGAAATACAATTATGTCATCTATTCTATTCAAGAATTCTGGTCTAAATTGCTTTTTCAATTCTAACATTATACATTCTTTCATTTGCTCATACTCATCTTTATCTTTTTCTTCATTAATTACTGTACTAAAACCTAAAGTTCTCTGATGTTTTATTTTTGTAGCACCTACATTTGAAGTCATTATTATTATAGTATTTTTAAAGTCTACAGTTCTTCCCTTTGAGTCAGTTAACCTACCTTCGTCTAATATTTGTAGTAGTATATTGAACACATCTGGATGTGCTTTTTCAATTTCATCAAATAGAACTACTGAATATGGTTGTTTTCTAACCTTTTCAGTTAATTGCCCTCCGTCATCATGTCCTATATATCCCGGAGGCGAACCTATCATTCTTGATACTGAGTGTTTTTCCATATATTCTGACATATCTATTCTAATTATTTGATTTTCATCTCCAAAATGAGCTTCTGCTAATGCCTTACTTAGTTCTGTTTTACCTACTCCAGTTGGTCCTAAGAATAAAAATGATCCAATTGGTCTATTAGGGTCTTTAAGACCTGCTCTTGATCTTCTTATCGCCTTAGAAATAGAATTTACAGCTTCATTTTGACCTACAACTCTTTCATGAAGTATTTCTTCTAACTTTAATAATTTTTTAGCTTCTTCTTCTACTATTTTATTTACTGGTATTCCAGTCCACAAAGCAACTACTTCTGCAACTACCTCTGCATCTACTAATTCATAATTTTTAGCGGATGATGTCTTCCACTCTTTTTTTACACTATCTAATTTTCGCTTAAGCTTTTCTTCTTCATCACGAATCTTAGCTGCTTTTTCAAAATCTTGGCCTCTTATAGCCTCCTCTTTTTCTTTGTCTATACTTTCAATTTTTTCTTCTAATTCCTTTATACTAATTGGAGGTGTATTTTCTTTTAACCTAACTTTAGATGCTGCTTCGTCAATTATATCTATGGCTTTATCTGGTAGATATCTATCTGTGATATATCTTATTGATAAGTCTACAGCCGACTCTATAGCTTCATCACTTATCTTAACCTTATGATGCGCTTCATACTTATCTCTTAGACCTTTTAAAATTTCTATTGAGTCTTCTTTGCTAGGCTCATTTATCAATATTGGTTGGAATCTTCTTTCTAGTGCTGCATCTTTTTCTACATGCTTTCTATATTCATCGATAGTAGTTGCACCGATTATCTGTATATCCCCTCTTGATAAAGTTGGCTTTAATATATTTGAGGCATCTATTGATCCTTCTCCTGTGGCTCCAGCTCCTATCATAGTATGCATTTCATCTATAAACAGTATTATATTTCCATGCTTAATTACTTCATCAACTACTTGTTTTACTCTTTCTTCAAATTCACCTCTATATTTTGCACCAGCTAGTAAGCTGCCCATATCTAAAGTATATAGTAATTTATTTCTTAAACTATCAGGAATATTTCCATCAGCTATATCTATAGCTAAACCTTCAACAACTGCAGTTTTTCCTACACCAGGATCTCCTATAAGAACAGGGTTATTTTTAGTTCTTCTACTTAAAATTTGAATTATTCTTTGTATCTCTTTTTCTCTTCCTATGACAGGATCTAGTTTATTTTGTTTTGCATATAGAGTTAAGTTTTTTCCATATTTATCTAAAAGCTTAGATGTAGGTACCTCTTCGTTGCTCGTGTAACTACTTTCTTTACTTACTTGAACTGAATATGATTCTATTCCCATCATCTCTATTATTAATTGAACTATATCTCTTTGAACTATACCAGAATAATTTAATATTTTTATTCCAATCCCTTCTCCTTCTTGAGCTATTGCTAATAATACATGTTCTGTTCCTATATAATTTGTTTTTAATTTATTAGCAAACATTCCAGAAAGTTCTAATATTTGCTTAGTTCTTGGACTTAATGTAACATCTTCAGTAATAACTTCATTTTTACCTTCTAATTCAATAATCTTTGATTCTAGATATTCTTCAGTAACACCTAATTTTGTAAGTACTTTTGCCGCAATACCTTCCTGTTCTTTAAGAAGGCCTAAAAGTATATGTTCACTTCCTACTACTTTATGCCCTAACCTCTTTGCTGAATCTACACCTAAATCTATTGCAGCTTTTGCCCGTTGAGTAAATCGATTGAAGTACATATATCTTTCCCCCTTCTACTTGAATTTAAATATATTTATACTATATGCATATATATACATATATCTGTCTGTACTAAAAAATAATTAAAGCTCTAGATTAAATTTCTAGAGCTTTAATTTGCATTTTAATTATTAGCATCCTCTATTATTTTCTCTGCTATAATATTTGGAACTTCTTCATACTTTTCTAATTCCATTTCAAAGTATCCTCTACCTTGAGTCATTGATCTTAAATCTATAGCATATTTGAAAGTTTCAGCTTGAGGTGCTTCTGCATATATAACTTGCTTACCTCTTTCGTCTGGTTCCATTCCTAATATTCTACCTCTTTTTTTACTAATATCCCCCATAACATCTCCCATATATTCTTCTGGAATAGTTATCTTCAATTTCATTATTGGTTCTAATAGTACTGGCTGAGCTTCTTGCATACCTTTTTTAAAGGCTATACTAGCCGCCATCTTAAATGCCATTTCAGATGAATCAACATCATGATAAGACCCATCATAAAGAGTAGCTTTTATATTAGTAACAGGGAATCCAGCTAAAACTCCTTTTGCCATAGAATCTCTTAAACCTTTCTCTACAGCTGGTATATATTGCTTAGGAACTGAACCTCCAAAAACTTCTTCTCCGAATTCGAAATCACAAGATCCTCTTTCAAATTTTATTCTTACATCACCATACTGTCCATGTCCTCCTGATTGCTTTTTATGCTTACCTTGTACATCTGCTACACCTTTAATTGTTTCTCTATAAGCAACTTTAAGATCATCTAACTCTACATCCACTCCAAATTTACTTTTTATTTTATTTTTAACCGAATTTATATGCAACTCTCCTTGACCACCTATAAGAGCTTGTTTTGTTTCCGAATTTCTATACCATTTTATAGTTGGATCTTCTTCAACAATTTTATTTAATGCTGAACCTATTTTTTCTTCATCACCTTTATTCTTAGGAACTATAGCATAATAGATTTGTGGTTTCGGTAATATAATATCTTCTAATAAAGACTCTTCTTTATTTATTGATACAGTATCTCCTGTTTGTAATGAATTAACTTTAGTAAGAACAACTATATCTCCACATGCAGCTTTTTCTACTTCTTCTAATTCACCTTTTTTCATGGTATATAGGTTATCAATTTTTTCTTTTGTTGATTTCTTCAAGTTATATATTTCCATATCCTTAGATATCTCACCTTGAGTTATCTTTAAATATGATATTTTTCCTTTGAATGGGTCTACCATTGTTTTAAATATTAATCCTTTAAATTGTTTTTCATTTTCTTGGAATTTAGGTTCTAAGTAAGATGATACGGTTTCTAATATTTCTTTTGTTCCTATATTATTTATAGTAGATCCACATATTACAGGTATAATATCTCCTCTTTGCATACCTATTATTATGCCTTTTTTTATTTCTAATGCACTTAACTCTTCTCCACTGAAATATTTATCTAGAATCTCATCATCAGTTTCTGCAATAAGCTCCATTAATGCTTCTTTTACTGCTAATGATTCCACTTGAAAATCTCCATCTAAATCATCTATATTTTCAAATATATTATGTAACTTAACAAATTTCTTATCTTTATATATAGGAATTATCATAGGTACGATTTTGTTTCCATATTTTTCTCTTAGCATTGCTATAGCATCTTTATATCGTGCTTTTTCATTATCAATTTTATTTATAAACATTATTTTAGGAATATTTTCTGTTAGTTCTAATGATTTTTCTGTTCCAACTTGAATAGGAGCTGTTGCATCTATTACTATTACTGCAGCATCACTAGCTCTTAGAGATGATATAACTTCGCCAGTAAAATCAAAATAACCTGGAGTATCTAATAAATTAAACTTGTAATTACCGTACTCTACTGGTATCAGATTCATGCTGTAAGTCATATTTACTTTGTCATTTAGATTAGGTATTTTTTTAGTTAGGTTTGATGTATATGATATTGCTTCAATTAGATTTGTTTTGCCACAACCACTGTGACCTAGTATTGCAATGTTTCTTAACATGTTACTATCATAGACTTTCATACAAGCACCTACCTTTTAATTTTTATACAAAATTTTTGTTTCTAAAAATTTAAAATTATTTATAATTGCAGGTGGTGAATTTAATTAAAATGATATAACATTCCCGCTATACGTTTTAACTATATTTAAGTAAGTCGACTATCTTAATATTTAGTTTTGTAAATACTTATTTTGATGTTAGTCTATTTATACACTATTATTTACTTTATAGTGTATATTTATCTTATTTTAATGAGTTATTTAACGTAAAGCTTGGTATTTATTCTATTATTTCCTGAGAAATATCTAGAATTTTTGTTACTATTTTATCTGAGTTATATTTCTACGTCTACTTATGATTTTCCTTTTTTATTACTCAAAACTCTATATATACTTTTATTATCATTTATATATAGAGCTTTGAGTGCTTTTAACTATTACTCCATTACGATTAGTAGTTGTGAATCACCTACTATATCATTTTCTTTTACCTCAATAGATTTTATTTTACCACTTACTTTTGATACTATATTAGTTTCCATCTTCATAGCTTCTATTACTATTAATGCTTCATTTTCCTGTACTTCCTCCCCTTCTTCAACTAACACCTTTATAACCTTACCTGGAATACTTGCTCCTATTTGAAGTGGGTTATTCATATCAGCTTTTACTACTTGATTTATTTTACCAGAAAAGTTATTATCTTTTACTTCTATTCGTCTAGACATACCATTTAGTTCAAATACAACTGTTCTATGTCCATTTTCTTTTACTTTTCCAATTCCAATTAACTTAATAGATAGTACTTTACCTTCCTCAATCTCTACATCACATTCTTCACCTTTATTTAATCCATGGAAAAATACTTCACTATCCAGCTTAGATATATCGCTATACTCTTGGAAATGTCTTAAGTAATCTTCATATACTCTAGGATATAAGGCATAACTTAACGCATTTCTTATATTAGATTTTATATTAAACTTTTCATCTAAATATCTTTTTTCATTAGCAAAATCAAATTTTGGTATTAATAATCCTGGTCTAACATCAATAGGTTTTTCTCCTTTTAATACAACACGTTGTAAATCTTTAGGTATGCCACCTTCAGGTTGACCTATCATACCTTTGCAATAATCTACTACAGAATCTGGGAATGACAGCTTTTCACCTTCACTAATAATATTATCTTTTGTTAATTCATTCTTAGTCATAAATATAGCTAAGTCTCCAACAACTTTTGAAGAAGGAGTAACTTTAATTATATCTCCAACAACTTCATTCGCTTCTTTATATTTTTCTTTTACTTTTTCAAAATTTCCTACTAGCCCTAAACTATCAGCTTGTGCCTTTAAATTCGAATACTGTCCACCTGGTATTTCATACTCATATATTTCTGAGCATGAATTAACTAATCCACTCTCAAATTTTTGGTATATTTTTCTCAAGTCAGCATAATAGTTTCCAATCTCTCTATATCCGTATAAGTCTATATTAGTATCTCTCTCTGTAAATTTAAGAGCTTCTACTATAGCATTTAAAGATGGCTGGCTTGTAAGACCTGACATAGATTCTAATGCTCCATCTACTATATCTACTCCTGCTTGGCTAGCCATCAAACAAGTTGCTACTCCATTACCACTAGTATCATGTGTGTGTAGATGTATTGGTGCTTTAACATTTTCTTTTAATGCTTTTATTAATGTATATGCAGCTTGTGGCTTAAGTAATCCAGCCATATCTTTTATACATATAATGTCTGATCCTAATGACTCTAGTTCTTGCGCCATTTTTATATAATAATCTAAATCATATTTAGTTTTTTCTGGATTTAGTATATCTCCTGTATAGCATATACTTGCTTCTACTATCTTCCCTGTATTTAATGCTGTATCTATAGATAGCTTCATATTTTCGACCCAGTTTAATGAGTCAAATATTCTAAATACATCTATACCTTGTCTTGCAGACTCTTTTAAGAACTCTTTTATTACATTGTCTGGATAATTTGTATATCCTACACCATTTGATGCTCTAAATAACATTTGGAACATTATATCTGGTATTTCTTTTCTTAGTCTCTGAAGTCTAATCCATGGAGATTCATTTAAAAATCTATATGCTACGTCAAAAGTTGCTCCACCCCACATTTCTAATGAGAATAAATCTTTCATATATTCATTTGTAGGTTTAGCTACTTGCATAAAATCATATGTTCTAAATCTTGTAGCTAGCAGAGATTGATGAGCATCTCTCATAGTAGTATCTGTTAATAGAAGTTTCTTTTCATTCTTTATTTTCTCTATATATTCTTTTTTACCTAATTTATCAAATAAAATTTTGCTACCTTCTATATTAGGTATATTTTCTTTAATATTTGGTATATGAGGTTTATTAAATTTAGGTTTATCTTGACATTGATTGTCATTAACTACTATATTTCCTATAAATTGAAGTAATTTTGTTCCCCTATCTTTACTTTTCTTTATTTCAAATAATTCTGGATGTTCATCTATAAACTTTGTACTACACTTACCTTCTTTAAATAAAGGGTTTTTTAAAACATTTATTAGGAAACCTATATTGGTTTTAACACCTCTTATTCTTATTTCCTCTATTGATCTTATTGTTTTATTTATAGCCCCTTGAAAAGTTCTATCAAATGATATTGTTTTAACCAATAAACTATCATAGTGAGGACTTATTTCAGCTCCAGTAAATCCATTTCCTCCATCTAGTCTTATACCGAACCCTGATCCGGTTCTATATACTTGGATTTTTCCTGTGTCTGGCATAAAATTATTTTCAGGATCTTCAGTTGTTATTCTTGCTTGTATAGAATATCCAACTACTTTAATATCATCCTGAGATTTTATATTTATTCTTTCGCTATCTAACTTATATCCTTGAGCTATTAATATTTGACTTTGTACTATATCTATACCTGTAATCATCTCTGTTACAGTATGCTCAACTTGGATCCTTGGATTCATTTCTATAAAATAATATTCGCCGCTTGAATCTACCAAAAATTCTAGTGTTCCTGCATTTATATACCCTACATGTCTAGCTATTTTTAAAGCATCATTACATATATTCGCTCTTAATTCTTCAGGAAGAGAAAACGCTGGAGCGTATTCTATAATTTTTTGATGTCTTCTTTGAACAGAACAGTCTCTTTCATGTAAATGTACTATATTACCATACTTATCTCCTAAAATCTGTACCTCTATATGCTTTGGATCCACTATATACTTCTCTATAAATATAACATCTTCTCCAAATGCCTTTCTAGATTCACTACATACTGTATTATACTCTAGCTCTAATTTACTTTCCTCATAAACAACTCTCATACCTCTACCGCCACCGCCGTTAGAAGCTTTTAACATTATCGGATATCCAATTTTAGCAGCTATTTCTTTTGCCTCTTGAGCTGTTTTTATAGGTCTATCAATTCCAGGTATAGTTGGAACATTTACCTCTTGAGCTATTTTCTTAGAGTTTATTTTATCTCCCATCATATTCATAATTTCAGCAGTCGGACCGATGAATGTTATCCCATTTTCTTCACATTTGCGCACGAATTCCGGATTTTCAGATAAGAAACCATAGCCAGGATGTATTGCATCTACATTTTTTCTTTTAGCTAAGTCTATTATTCCATCAATATCTAAGTATGCATCTATAGGACCTTTATCTTCACCTATTAAATAAGATTCATCAGCTTTAGTTCTAAATAAGCTATATTTATCTTCTTTACTATATATACCTACACTTTTTATTCCTAATTCAGAACATGCCCTAAATACTCTTATTGCTATTTCGCCTCTATTAGCAACTAATATCTTTTTAAATCCTTTTAGCATAATCTACCCCCTAATTACTTTCTCTTAATAATATTAAAGATTATAATCTAAATTAACTGAATTTTGAATAGATTTATGCAACTTCCTTAATTAATAATATAAATTTGTAAAAGTAAATAACTTTAAGTTTGTTAATCTCTAAATCACCCCTATATAATTAGGTGCATCTATTCTATTATAATTTTTATTTTCTTTAATATTATAATCACTCAAAATTAATATTCTTATATTAATTTTGAGAAAAAGTAACGTATATGTATATCTATATGATAAAATAAAAAAAAAATTAAAAGAATAGAGTTATAAATTTTCTCTCTATCTTTTAATTTTAGACAAAATAAAAAAAGATTACGTGGCTACGTCTTACTCTCCCAGGAGGTTGCCCCCCAAGTACCATCAGCGCTAAAGAGCTTAACTTCTGTGTTCGGAATGGGAACAGGTGTATCCTCTTTGCTATAGTAACCACATAATCTTTCGATTAACTTATTATTAAGTTATTTAGAGTTAATACTCTGAAAACTGCATATCATTTAGATTTATCATTTAAATTGTGGTCAAGTCCTCGACCTATTAGTATCGATAAGCTAAATACATTACTGCACTTACACCTTCGACCTATCAACCAGGTAGTCTTCCTGGGGTCTTACCCTTACGGTGGGAAATCTTATCTTGAAGTCGGCTTCGCGCTTAGATGCTTTCAGCGCTTATCCATTCCGCACTTAGCTACCCAGCTATGCCCTTGGCAGAACAACTGGTACACCAGAGGTGCGTCCATCCCGGTCCTCTCGTACTAAGGACAGGTCTCCTCAAATTTCCTACGCCTGCGACGGATAGGGACCGAACTGTCTCACGACGTTCTGAACCCAGCTCGCGTACCACTTTAATGGGCGAACAGCCCAACCCTTGGGACCTACTACAGCCCCAGGATGTGATGAGCCGACATCGAGGTGCCAAACCTCCCCGTCGATGTGGACTCTTGGGGGAGATAAGCCTGTTATCCCCAGGGTAGCTTTTATCCGTTGAGCGATGGCCCTTCCATGCGGAACCACCGGATCACTAAGTCCGACTTTCGTCCTTGCTCGACCTGTATGTCTTGCAATCAAGCTCTCTTGTGCCTTTACACTCTACGTACGATTTCCGACCGTACTGAGAGAACCTTTGAGCGCCTCCGTTACTTTTTGGGAGGCGACCGCCCCAGTCAAACTGCCCACCTGACAGTGTCCCAAGACCAGATTCATGGCCTATGGTTAGAGTCCCAGTACTACAAGGGTGGTATCCCAAGGGTGACTCCACGCAAACTGGCGTTCACGCTTCATAGTCTCCCACCTATCCTGTACATGTAGTACCAAGACCCAATGTCAAGCTACAGTAAAGCTCCATGGGGTCTTTCCGTCCTGTCGCAGGTAACCGGCATCTTCACCGGTATTACAATTTCACCCAGTCTGTTGTTGAGACAGTGCCCAAATCGTTACGCCTTTCGTGCGGGTCGGAACTTACCCGACAAGGAATTTCGCTACCTTAGGACCGTTATAGTTACGGCCGCCGTTTACTGGGGCTTAAGTTCACTGCTTCGATTGCTCTAACAGATCCCCTTAACCTTCCAGCACCGGGCAGGCGTCAGCTCCTATACATCGTCTTGCGACTTAGCAGAAACCTGTGTTTTTGGTAAACAGTCGCTTGGGCCTATTCTCTGCGGCCTGCAAATGCAGGCACCCCTTCTCCCGAAGTTACGGGGTCATTTTGCCGAGTTCCTTAACAACAGTTCTCTGGCTGGCCTTAGGATACTCTCCTCACCCACCTGTGTCGGTTTGCGGTACAGGCACCTTTAACCTCGATAGAGACTTTTCTCGACAGTGTGAAATCAGCTACTTCGCTACTAAATTTCGCTCCGCATCACATCCTAGCATTATTCCTACGGATTTGCCTATAGGAACTGCCTCAATGCTTGCCCGTACATAACCAACAGTACGGTTAGCTTATCCTACTGTGTCATCCCATCTCTCAAACGGTTATTGGTGGTACAGGAATATCAACCTGTTGTCCATCACCTACGCCTTTCGGCCTCGGCTTAGGTCCTGACTAACCCAGGGCGGACGAACCTTCCCCTGGAAACCTTGGGTTTACGGCCTGTGGGATTCTCACCCACATCTCGCTACTCATGCCAACATTCTCACTCGTATACTGTCCACATGTCCTTACGGTCATGCTTCAACCTGCATACGAAGCTCCCCTACCCATCATAATGATGCCGTAGCTTCGGTAGTACGTTTTAGCCCCGGAAATTTTCGGCGCAGGATCACTCGACCAGTGAGCTATTACGCACTCTTTAAATGAGTGGCTGCTTCTAAGCCAACATCCTGGTTGTCTGTGCAATCCCACATCCTTTACCACTTAACGTACATTTAGGGACCTTAGCTGACGATCTGGGCTGTTGCCCTCTTGACTATGAATCTTATCACCCACAGTCTGACTCCCAAGTATAAGAATACGGCATTCGGAGTTTGATAGTCTTCGGTAAGTGCAATACCCCCTAGGACATTCAGTGCTCTACCTCCGCTTCTCTCAACCTTGAGGCTAGCCCTAAAGCTATTTCGGGGAGAACCAGCTATCTCCGGGCTCGATTGGAATTTCACCGCTATCCACAAGTCATCCCCGAGCTTTTCAACGCTCGTGGGTTCGGTCCTCCACGAAATTTTACTTTCGCTTCAACCTGCTCATGGATAGGTCGCCCGGTTTCGGGTCTACGCCAAGTAACTTAAATCGCCCATTTAAGACTCGCTTTCGCTACGGCTCCACACCTTAAGTGCTTAACCTTGCTACTTAACGTAACTCGTTGGCCCGTTCTACAAAAAGTACGCGGTCACACAAGAAATGTGCTCCCACAGCTTGTAAGTACAGGGTTTCAGGTTCTATTTCACTCCCCTCCCGGGGTTCTTTTCACCTTTCCCTCACGGTACTATGCGCTATCGGTCACTAGGTAGTATTTAGGCTTGGAGGATGGTCCCTCCTGCTTCCCACAGGGTTTCACGTGTCCCGTGGTACTCTGGATCATGTCTAAAGTCTTCTCGTTTCAGCTACAGGGCTATTACCTTTTATAGCGGAGCTTTCCAACTCTCTTCACTTACGATACCTCTTCGTTAATGACATGTCCGCAACCCCAACGAAGTAAACTTCATTGGTTTGGCCTGTTCCGCGTTCGCTCGCCGCTACTTACGGAATCGATTTTTCTTTCTCTTCCTCCAGGTACTTAGATGTTTCAGTTCCCCGGGTTCCCCTCGCTAAGCTATGTATTCACTTAACGATACTTAGACATTACTCTAAGTGAGTTTCCTCATTCGGAAATCTTCGGATCAAAGTTTACGTGCAACTCCCCGAAGCTTATCGCAGCTTATCACGTCCTTCATCGGCTCCTAGTGCCAAGGCATCCGCCCTGCACCCTTAATAACTTGACCAGTTATTAAAATGCTTCGCCAATGTCTTTACCTTCATATTCATTCAGGTAAATCCCATTGCTCAAAGTTTGTAATTTTAAAGACTTGTCTTGTCTATTTATAATTAAATGATGTCATATCACTAAATGTTATGCAGTTTTCAAAGTACTAGTTTGAGGAATGAACCCTCAAAATTAAACAGTAGGCAATTCTCCTTAGAAAGGAGGTGATCCAGCCGCACCTTCCGATACGGCTACCTTGTTACGACTTCACCCCAGTTATTGGTTTCACCTTCGACGGCCGCTTCCAAAAGGTTAGCTAACCGGCTTCGGGCGCCCCCAACTCCCATGGTGTGACGGGCGGTGTGTACAAGACCCGGGAACGCATTCACCGCAGCATTCTGATCTGCGATTACTAGTAACTCCAGCTTCATGTAGGCGAGTTTCAGCCTACAATCCGAACTGAGAATGGCTTTAAGGGATTAGCTCCGCCTCACGACTTGGCTGCCCTCTGTACCACCCATTGTAGCACGTGTGTAGCCCTAAGCATAAGGGGCATGATGATTTGACGTCATCCCCACCTTCCTCCAGGTTATCCCTGGCAGTCCCTCTAGAGTGCCCAACTTAATGCTGGCAACTAAAGGCAAGGGTTGCGCTCGTTGCGGGACTTAACCCAACATCTCACGACACGAGCTGACGACAACCATGCACCACCTGTCACTTCTGTCCCCGAAGGGAAATCTCCGATTAGGGAGAGGTCAAAAGGATGTCAAGCTTAGGTAAGGTTCTTCGCGTTGCTTCGAATTAAACCACATGCTCCGCTACTTGTGCGGGTCCCCGTCAATTCCTTTGAGTTTCACTCTTGCGAGCGTACTTCCCAGGCGGAGTACTTAATGCGTTAGCTGCGCCACCGAAGGGGGTAACCTCCGACAGCTAGTACTCATCGTTTACGGCGTGGACTACCAGGGTATCTAATCCTGTTTGCTCCCCACGCTTTCGTGCCTCAGTGTCAGTTACAGTCCAGAGAGCCGCCTTCGCAACTGGTGTTCCTCCTAATATCTACGCATTTCACCGCTACACTAGGAATTCCACTCTCCTCTCCTGCACTCAAGTTTCCCAGTTTCAAAGGCTTACTACGGTTGAGCCGTAGCCTTTCACCTCTGACTTAAGAAACCACCTACGCACCCTTTACGCCCAGTAATTCCGGATAACGCTAGCCCCCTACGTATTACCGCGGCTGCTGGCACGTAGTTAGCCGGGGCTTCCTCCTCAAGTACCGTCATTATCTTCCTTGAGGACAGAGCTTTACGACCCGAAGGCCTTCATCGCTCACGCGGCGTTGCTGCATCAGGCTTTCGCCCATTGTGCAATATTCCCCACTGCTGCCTCCCGTAGGAGTTTGGACCGTGTCTCAGTTCCAATGTGGCCGATCACCCTCTCAGGTCGGCTACTGATCGTCGCCTTGGTAAGCCATTACCTTACCAACTAGCTAATCAGACGCGGGTCCATCCTATACCGCCGGAGCTTTGATAAGAAATCCATGCGAATCTCTTATATCATCTCGTATTAGCGTACCTTTCGGTACGTTATCCGTGTGTATAGGGCAGGTTACCCACGCGTTACTCACCCGTCCGCCGCTCACCCCGAAGGGTTCGCTCGACTTGCATGTGTTAGGCACGCCGCCAGCGTTCATCCTGAGCCAGGATCAAACTCTCAAATAAAAGTTGTCCATCGCTCAGCTAATCATTATCTGAATATCTGGCTTGGTTGTTTGTGTTTAATTCTTAAAATTATTCGCCAACGTCTATTCTCTATGAGAATATCCCGTTGTTCAAAAAAAGAATTTAAGTTATATAAATTAACCTACTGTTTAATTTTCAAAGTTCATTTTCTCGACTTATTTATCTTACCAAGTTTTTCACTCTTAGTCAAGACATTCTTTCGTCTTATTTTTAATCCGTATCTCTCGGACAAGTAATAATATATCATCTTTATTATAAGTCGTCAATATATTTTACATATTTTTTTAAAATTTTTATCAAAATATTTCTAAATTTGTATTACAACTCAATTCTTCCTTATTTTATCTAATATTAAGAACTTTATTCATACTTTGTGTGTATTTTTATATTAAGTTATATAAATACTCTAAAAAATATTCATATCAAATTCTTACAAAAGACTTATATATCAATTTTAATTAAAATCAACAATATAAGTCTTTATATTTTATGTATTTACTTATTATTATAAGATTTATTAATCTATTTGAGATAATAATCTCTTTATAACATCAGATAGTTTTAATTCTCCTAACTCTTCATTACATATAGCTATTATAACTTTTATTGCATCATCAGAGTTATCCCATTTATAAGCTCTTGCATTTACTATACTTTCTGGCGGCATAACTTCTTCTAGTTCCATCGCTACTTCATCAGCCATTGTCATTAGTTCATCAAATAATTCTTCATCTTCTATTGATTCTATTTCATAATCTTCTTTTATATATTGTTTTAAAGTATCTATTGATATACTTAGTTGATATGCTACAACGTCTTCTCTTTTTGTAGCCTTAGACATATCTTTTTCTACTATAAAATCACTATTGCTTGTTATAATATCTTTTAATTCTTCACTATCTACTATTTCTGTTCCAAATATTACGTACAAATCCTCATCTCCTTAATATTATTTAGCCATAGACTCTATTAAGGTTTCTTTTACTGATCTCTTAATTCCTTTTTCTTTGGCTATTCTTATTAAATATTGATATTTAGACCTTTTTGCTTCTAATTCATAAATTGCTACATCTATTAGTTCTATGTCTGTTACATTTTGAAAAAAATTTTCTGCATTTTTTATATCTTTTTGTGCCTGTTTAATTTCATTAATTATTTTTTCCTTCTCTAAATTATTATTTTTTAATTTATCTTTTCTAGCCATAATATAACCTCCTTATTAACTTGTATTATGAATTTTGACATTTTAAAGGATTCATATACATTTTGGGAGATTTATATATTATTAGACATAGTCTTGATAAGCTAAAATTTTTAACTTAGTATAATTAATATAAACATAGATTTAATAAGATATACAAAAAACCTCTAGTGAAATCACTAGAGGTTACTGGTGGGATTAACAGGGCTCGAACCTGTGACCCCCTGCTTGTAAGGCAGGTGCTCTCCCAGCTGAGCTATAATCCCAGAAGAAATATGGTGCGCCCAAAGGGACTCGAACCCCTAACCTTCTGATTCGTAGTCAGACACTCTATCCAGTTGAGCTATAGGCGCATTTTTGGAGGCGACATCCAGATTCGAACTGGAGATCAAGGAGTTGCAGTCCACTGCCTTACCACTTGGCTATGTCGCCTTATTTATATATATAAAATGGTGATCCATCCGCGACTCGAACGCGGGACACCCTGATTAAAAGTCAGGTGCTCTACCGACTGAGCTAATGGATCACAATATATGGGGTGGATAATGAGAGTCGAACTCACGACCTCCAGAGCCACAATCTGGCGCTCTAACCAACTGAGCTATACCCACCATGTTTTAATGGTCGAGGTGAAGGGACTCGAACCCCCGGCCCCATGGTCCCAAACCAAGTGCGCTACCAAACTGCGCTACACCTCGATTTTTAAGTGGTGGACCATCAGGGACTCGAACCCCAGACCTACCGGTTATGAGCCGGGCGCTCTAACCAACTGAGCTAATGGTCCATCATAAAAATTGGTAGCGGTAACAGGAGTCGAACCTGTGACCTTTCGGGTATGAACCGAACGCTCTAGCCAACTAAGCTATACCGCCACATTATTGGTGCCCAGAGGCGGAATCGAACCACCGACACGGGGATTTTCAGTCCCCTGCTCTACCGACTGAGCTATCTGGGCATTTGGCGGAGAGGGTGGGATTCGAACCCACGGTGCCGTTAAGCATCACTGGTTTTCAAGACCAGCTCCTTAAACCACTCGGACACCTCTCCATATTTATTTGGCAGGGGATGCAGGACTCGAACCTACGCATGTAGCAGTCAAAGTGCTATGCCTTACCGACTTGGCGAATCCCCTATAAAGTGGTGAGCGCACAGGGATTCGAACCCCGGACACACGCCTTAGAAGGGCGTTGCTCTATCCAGCTGAGCTATGCACCCACATTATAGTTAATTAATATATTTAATGGAGCGGGAAACGAGATTCGAACTCGCGACTTCAACCTTGGCAAGGTTGCGCTCTACCACTGAACTATTCCCGCTTAAGCAATAAAGTTGGTGCGGATGAAGGGAGTCGAACCCCCACGCCGTAGGCGCCAGATCCTAAGTCTGGTGCGTCTGCCAATTCCGCCACATCCGCGCTTGATACTTTATTTGTTGGTGGAGGATGGTGGATTCGAACCACCGAAAGCAATGCTAACAGATTTACAGTCTGCCCCCTTTGGCCGCTCGGGAAATCCTCCGTATTTTTTATGGAGCTGGTGATAGGAATCGAACCTACAACCTGCTGATTACAAGTCAGCTGCTCTACCGTTGAGCCACACCAGCATATTGGCGGGAATAACAGGACTCGAACCTGTGACCCAATGATTAACAGTCATTTGCTCTACCAACTGAGCCATATTCCCATATTTGTTTTGGCGACCTGGAAGGGACTCGAACCCTCGACCTCCAGCGTGACAGGCTGGCATTCTAACCAGCTGAACTACCAGGCCGCAATTGGTGGGACTAACAGGGCTCGAACCTGTGACCCCCTGCTTGTAAGGCAGGTGCTCTCCCAGCTGAGCTATAGTCCCATAAGTTTATCTGGAGCGGGTGAAGGGGATCGAACCCTCACAGCCGGCTTGGAAGGCCGGAACTCTACCATTGAGCTACACCCGCGTATTTAATTGGTGACCCATAGGGGAATCGAACCCCTGTTACCGCCGTGAAAGGGCGGTGTCTTGACCGCTTGACCAATGGGCCATTTTAATGGTTGCGGAGGCAGGACTCGAACCTGCGACCTTCGGGTTATGAGCCCGACGAGCTACCAACTGCTCCACCCCGCGATATTATATGTGGTGCCGAAGACCGGAATCGAACCGGTACGAGAGGTAAGTCCCGCAGGATTTTAAGTCCTGTGCGTCTGCCAGTTCCGCCACTTCGGCACTTATGATAATTCTAAAAAGAATTTCTTTTGGAGGCGACATCCAGATTCGAACTGGAGATCAAGGAGTTGCAGTCCACTGCCTTACCACTTGGCTATGTCGCCTTATATAAATGGTGATCCATCCGCGACTCGAACGCGGGACACCCTGATTAAAAGTCAGGTGCTCTACCGACTGAGCTAATGGATCATTAAAGTAATATTTACTTGGCAGGGGATGCAGGACTCGAACCTACGCATGTAGCAGTCAAAGTGCTATGCCTTACCGACTTGGCGAATCCCCTATAAAGTGGTGAGCGCACAGGGATTCGAACCCCGGACACACGCCTTAGAAGGGCGTTGCTCTATCCAGCTGAGCTATGCACCCACATTATAGTTTTAATAAAGTTGGTGCGGATGAAGGGAGTCGAACCCCCACGCCGTAGGCGCCAGATCCTAAGTCTGGTGCGTCTGCCAATTCCGCCACATCCGCGCTTAATACTTTATTTGTTGGTGGAGGATGGTGGATTCGAACCACCGAAAGCAATGCTAACAGATTTACAGTCTGCCCCCTTTGGCCGCTCGGGAAATCCTCCGTATTTTTATGGAGCTGGTGATAGGAATCGAACCTACAACCTGCTGATTACAAGTCAGCTGCTCTACCGTTGAGCCACACCAGCATATTGGCGGGAATAACAGGACTCGAACCTGTGACCCAATGATTAACAGTCATTTGCTCTACCAACTGAGCCATATTCCCATATTTGTTTTGGCGACCTGGAAGGGACTCGAACCCTCGACCTCCAGCGTGACAGGCTGGCATTCTAACCAGCTGAACTACCAGGCCGCAATTGGTGGGACTAACAGGGCTCGAACCTGTGACCCCCTGCTTGTAAGGCAGGTGCTCTCCCAGCTGAGCTATAGTCCCATAAGTTTATCTGGAGCGGGTGAAGGGGATCGAACCCTCACAGCCGGCTTGGAAGGCCGGAACTCTACCATTGAGCTACACCCGCGTATTTAATTGGTGACCCATAGGGGAATCGAACCCCTGTTACCGCCGTGAAAGGGCGGTGTCTTGACCGCTTGACCAATGGGCCATTTTAATGGTTGCGGAGGCAGGACTCGAACCTGCGACCTTCGGGTTATGAGCCCGACGAGCTGCCAACTGCTCCACCCCGCGATATTATATGTGGTGCCGAAGACCGGAATCGAACCGGTACGAGAGGTAAGTCCCGCAGGATTTTAAGTCCTGTGCGTCTGCCAGTTCCGCCACTTCGGCACTTAACGTGGCTACGTCTTACTCTCCCAGGATGTTGCCCCCCAAGTACCATCAGCGCTAAAGAGCTTAACTTCTGTGTTCGGAATGGGAACAGGTGTATCCTCTTTGCTATAGTAACCACATTAAAGTGTTTTGTTTTTCAAAGACAAGTATTATATTAACATTTATTATTTGCTATGTCAATAGTTTTTATTATTTTTTAGAATTCTTTATCTAAAAAATAATAAGATTAATACTCTGAAAACTGCATATCATTTAGAATTTATCATTTAAATTGTGGTCAAGTCCTCGACCTATTAGTATCGATAAGCTAAATACATTACTGCACTTACACCTTCGACCTATCAACCAGGTAGTCTTCCTGGGGTCTTACCCTTACGGTGGGAAATCTTATCTTGAAGTCGGCTTCGCGCTTAGATGCTTTCAGCGCTTATCCATTCCGCACTTAGCTACCCAGCTATGCCCTTGGCAGAACAACTGGTACACCAGAGGTGCGTCCATCCCGGTCCTCTCGTACTAAGGACAGGTCTCCTCAAATTTCCTACGCCTGCGACGGATAGGGACCGAACTGTCTCACGACGTTCTGAACCCAGCTCGCGTACCACTTTAATGGGCGAACAGCCCAACCCTTGGGACCTACTACAGCCCCAGGATGTGATGAGCCGACATCGAGGTGCCAAACCTCCCCGTCGATGTGGACTCTTGGGGGAGATAAGCCTGTTATCCCCAGGGTAGCTTTTATCCGTTGAGCGATGGCCCTTCCATGCGGAACCACCGGATCACTAAGTCCGACTTTCGTCCTTGCTCGACCTGTATGTCTTGCAATCAAGCTCTCTTGTGCCTTTACACTCTACGTACGATTTCCGACCGTACTGAGAGAACCTTTGAGCGCCTCCGTTACTTTTTGGGAGGCGACCGCCCCAGTCAAACTGCCCACCTGACAGTGTCCCAAGACCAGATTCATGGCCTATGGTTAGAGTCCCAGTACTACAAGGGTGGTATCCCAAGGGTGACTCCACGCAAACTGGCGTTCACGCTTCATAGTCTCCCACCTATCCTGTACATGTAGTACCAAGACCCAATGTCAAGCTACAGTAAAGCTCCATGGGGTCTTTCCGTCCTGTCGCAGGTAACCGGCATCTTCACCGGTATTACAATTTCACCCAGTCTGTTGTTGAGACAGTGCCCAAATCGTTACGCCTTTCGTGCGGGTCGGAACTTACCCGACAAGGAATTTCGCTACCTTAGGACCGTTATAGTTACGGCCGCCGTTTACTGGGGCTTAAGTTCACTGCTTCGATTGCTCTAACAGATCCCCTTAACCTTCCAGCACCGGGCAGGCGTCAGCTCCTATACATCGTCTTGCGACTTAGCAGAAACCTGTGTTTTTGGTAAACAGTCGCTTGGGCCTATTCTCTGCGGCCTGCAAATGCAGGCACCCCTTCTCCCGAAGTTACGGGGTCATTTTGCCGAGTTCCTTAACAACAGTTCTCTGGCTGGCCTTAGGATACTCTCCTCACCCACCTGTGTCGGTTTGCGGTACAGGCACCTTTAACCTCGATAGAGACTTTTCTCGACAGTGTGAAATCAGCTACTTCGCTACTAAATTTCGCTCCGCATCACATCCTAGCATTATTCCTACGGATTTGCCTATAGGAACTGCCTCAATGCTTGCCCGTACATAACCAACAGTACGGTTAGCTTATCCTACTGTGTCATCCCATCTCTCAAACGGTTATTGGTGGTACAGGAATATCAACCTGTTGTCCATCACCTACGCCTTTCGGCCTCGGCTTAGGTCCTGACTAACCCAGGGCGGACGAACCTTCCCCTGGAAACCTTGGGTTTACGGCCTGTGGGATTCTCACCCACATCTCGCTACTCATGCCAACATTCTCACTCGTATACTGTCCACATGTCCTTACGGTCATGCTTCAACCTGCATACGAAGCTCCCCTACCCATCATAATGATGCCGTAGCTTCGGTAGTACGTTTTAGCCCCGGAAATTTTCGGCGCAGGATCACTCGACCAGTGAGCTATTACGCACTCTTTAAATGAGTGGCTGCTTCTAAGCCAACATCCTGGTTGTCTGTGCAATCCCACATCCTTTACCACTTAACGTACATTTAGGGACCTTAGCTGACGATCTGGGCTGTTGCCCTCTTGACTATGAATCTTATCACCCACAGTCTGACTCCCAAGTATAAGAATACGGCATTCGGAGTTTGATAGTCTTCGGTAAGTGCAATACCCCCTAGGACATTCAGTGCTCTACCTCCGCTTCTCTCAACCTTGAGGCTAGCCCTAAAGCTATTTCGGGGAGAACCAGCTATCTCCGGGCTCGATTGGAATTTCACCGCTATCCACAAGTCATCCCCGAGCTTTTCAACGCTCGTGGGTTCGGTCCTCCACGAAATTTTACTTTCGCTTCAACCTGCTCATGGATAGGTCGCCCGGTTTCGGGTCTACGCCAAGTAACTTAAATCGCCCATTTAAGACTCGCTTTCGCTACGGCTCCACACCTTAAGTGCTTAACCTTGCTACTTAACGTAACTCGTTGGCCCGTTCTACAAAAAGTACGCGGTCACACAAGAAATGTGCTCCCACAGCTTGTAAGTACAGGGTTTCAGGTTCTATTTCACTCCCCTCCCGGGGTTCTTTTCACCTTTCCCTCACGGTACTATGCGCTATCGGTCACTAGGTAGTATTTAGGCTTGGAGGATGGTCCCTCCTGCTTCCCACAGGGTTTCACGTGTCCCGTGGTACTCTGGATCATGTCTAAAGTCTTCTCGTTTCAGCTACAGGGCTATTACCTTTTATAGCGGAGCTTTCCAACTCTCTTCACTTACGATACCTCTTCGTTAATGACATGTCCGCAACCCCAACGAAGTAAACTTCATTGGTTTGGCCTGTTCCGCGTTCGCTCGCCGCTACTTACGGAATCGATTTTTCTTTCTCTTCCTCCAGGTACTTAGATGTTTCAGTTCCCCGGGTTCCCCTCGCTAAGCTATGTATTCACTTAACGATACTTAGACATTACTCTAAGTGAGTTTCCTCATTCGGAAATCTTCGGATCAAAGTTTACGTGCAACTCCCCGAAGCTTATCGCAGCTTATCACGTCCTTCATCGGCTCCTAGTGCCAAGGCATCCGCCCTGCACCCTTAATAACTTGACCAGTTATTAAAATGCTTCGCCAATGTCTTTACCTTCATATTCATTCAGGTAAATCCCATTGCTCAAAGTTTGTAATTTTAAAGACTTGTCTTGTCTATTTATAATTAAATGATGTCATATCACTAAATGTTATGCAGTTTTCAAAGTACTAACGTACATCGCCAACGTCTATTCTCTCTGAGAATATCCCGTTGCTCAAAGTACTAACAATTTTGAGGAATGAACCCTCAAAATTAAACAGTAGGCAATTCTCCTTAGAAAGGAGGTGATCCAGCCGCACCTTCCGATACGGCTACCTTGTTACGACTTCACCCCAGTTATTGGTTTCACCTTCGACGGTCGCTTCCAAAAGGTTAGCTAACCGGCTTCGGGCGCCCCCAACTCCCATGGTGTGACGGGCGGTGTGTACAAGACCCGGGAACGCATTCACCGCAGCATTCTGATCTGCGATTACTAGTAACTCCAGCTTCATGTAGGCGAGTTTCAGCCTACAATCCGAACTGAGAATGGCTTTAAGGGATTAGCTCCGCCTCACGACTTGGCTGCCCTCTGTACCACCCATTGTAGCACGTGTGTAGCCCTAAGCATAAGGGGCATGATGATTTGACGTCATCCCCACCTTCCTCCAGGTTATCCCTGGCAGTCCCTCTAGAGTGCCCAACTTAATGCTGGCAACTAAAGGCAAGGGTTGCGCTCGTTGCGGGACTTAACCCAACATCTCACGACACGAGCTGACGACAACCATGCACCACCTGTCACTTCTGTCCCCGAAGGGAAATCTCCGATTAGGGAGAGGTCAAAAGGATGTCAAGCTTAGGTAAGGTTCTTCGCGTTGCTTCGAATTAAACCACATGCTCCGCTACTTGTGCGGGTCCCCGTCAATTCCTTTGAGTTTCACTCTTGCGAGCGTACTTCCCAGGCGGAGTACTTAATGCGTTAGCTGCGCCACCGAAGGGGGTAACCTCCGACAGCTAGTACTCATCGTTTACGGCGTGGACTACCAGGGTATCTAATCCTGTTTGCTCCCCACGCTTTCGTGCCTCAGTGTCAGTTACAGTCCAGAGAGCCGCCTTCGCAACTGGTGTTCCTCCTAATATCTACGCATTTCACCGCTACACTAGGAATTCCACTCTCCTCTCCTGCACTCAAGTTTCCCAGTTTCAAAGGCTTACTACGGTTGAGCCGTAGCCTTTCACCTCTGACTTAAGAAACCACCTACGCACCCTTTACGCCCAGTAATTCCGGATAACGCTAGCCCCCTACGTATTACCGCGGCTGCTGGCACGTAGTTAGCCGGGGCTTCCTCCTCAAGTACCGTCATTATCTTCCTTGAGGACAGAGCTTTACGACCCGAAGGCCTTCATCGCTCACGCGGCGTTGCTGCATCAGGCTTTCGCCCATTGTGCAATATTCCCCACTGCTGCCTCCCGTAGGAGTTTGGACCGTGTCTCAGTTCCAATGTGGCCGATCACCCTCTCAGGTCGGCTACTGATCGTCGCCTTGGTAAGCCGTTACCTTACCAACTAGCTAATCAGACGCGGGTCCATCCTATACCGCCGGAGCTTTGATAAGAAATCCATGCGAATCTCTTATGTCATCTCGTATTAGCGTACCTTTCGGTACGTTATCCGTGTGTATAGGGCAGGTTACCCACGCGTTACTCACCCGTCCGCCGCTCACCCCGAAGGGTTCGCTCGACTTGCATGTGTTAGGCACGCCGCCAGCGTTCATCCTGAGCCAGGATCAAACTCTCAAATAAAAGTTGTCCATTGCTCAGCTAATCATCATCTGAATATCTGGCTTGGTTGTTTGTGTTTAATTCTTATAAAAGAATTTAAGTTATATAAATTAACCTACTGTTTAATTTTCAAAGTTCATTTTCTCGACTTATTTATCTTACCAAGTTTTTCTTTCTCAGTCAAGACTTTTTTTTGTCTTTTTTCTTACTTGTTTTGTCCTTTTCTTAAGGACAATTAATACTATATCATTATAATTTAATATAGTCAACACTTTTTTTATATTTTTTATCATCAATTATTCTATACATTTCATGCAAATTTATACTCTATATTTTCATTTAAAATTTTACAACATTTAAATTCTAATTTTTGAATGCATTGATTATTTTATCCTAAATTTATTAAGTATAACAATCAACGCATTCTATAGATTTATAATTATTCAAATTAGCATTCTAATAAATCATCTATTCTATTTTTATCAAACCCTAAAACATGATCTCCATTTATCACTATTAATGGAACTGACATATACCCCATACTTATTAATTCTCTTTTAGCTTCTATATTTCTAGAGATATTATATTCGATATAGTCTATCCCTATTTCTTCAAAATATTCCTTTGCCTTTATACAATTTATACATGTATCACTTGAATATATTTCTACCTTATTCATATAATCCTCCTCTTTCTACTTTATTATTATGCTTGTATTTTTTTTTATCTTGTATTAGATTATTATTAACTTAATCATAATAATTTAGTGAGTATATTTAAAATATAATTATAATACATAAATTTAGGTTATTATACAATATGACCGTATATCTTTTTAGGAGGTTTTTTGTTATGAGCAAAAAAGTATTGATAATGTCTGCTTCCACGGGAGGTGGCCATAATAGAGCCGCTCGAGCGATTAAAGAAGAACTTAGTAACAAAATTATAGATGGGTCTCCAATAGAATGTGAAATAATAGATAGCTTAAAATTAGTTAATAGTACTATGGATAAAATAATTTCTAGAGGTTATGAAAAGTCAGCTATATATACGCCAAAAGCGTATGGTAGTGTCTATAGGCTTTCTGAAACATCTTTAGCTTCAAAAAATGAATTTAAAGATAATCCTATTACATCATTTATGGCTAAAAAATTTAGACATTTATTAGATAAATCTAAACCAGATTTAATTATAGGAACTCATCCATTTCCTATGATAGCGCTTAGTACATTAAAGAAAAATGCTAATACATATAAAAATCATGAAAATTCACTTTTACATGATGCACTACATAAATATTATTCCAATCTGTCTGTACCTCCATTAATAACAGTATTGACAGACTATACAACTCATTCTACATGGATACAGAATGAGATTGACTATTATATAGCAGGGCACGAGTACGTTAAAGAATTGCTTATTTATGAGGGAGTTGATTCAGAAAAAGTAAAAACCTTTGGTATACCTGTAGAAAAATCCTTTTTATCTAATAGAGATAGAGAAACTGTTTTATCTGAGTTTAATCTAGACCCTAATAAGTTTACAGTTTTATTAATGGGTGGCAGCTTTGGTGCTGGAAATATCAAAGAAACATTGGAGGAACTTCTAAATATTGATAGAGATTTCCAAGTAATTGTTATTACTGGTAGAAACGAAAGTTTAAAAGAAAAACTACAAAAAAAATTTGAAACTCATAAAGAGTCAATTGATAAAAAAATATTAGTCCTAGGGTTTACTAATAAAATGAATGATTTATTAGCTTCAGTTGATGTTTTAGTGAGCAAACCAGGTGGTCTTACTACTACAGAATCTTTATTAAAAGATTTACCAATGATTATTCCTTATTATATTCCTGGTCAAGAAGAAGAAAATTTAGATTTCCTTACAAACTGTGGTGCTGCTTTAAAGCCAACTAAGAAGTTTACTCTAACAGTTTTATTAAAAGTTCTTATAGATAATCCTTCTAGGTTAAATATGTTAAAAAATAATATAAAATCCATAAAAAAATTTGATTCTGCTCAAAATATTGCTAATTTAGTAGAAGAAATATTATTAAATACGTAAATAAAAGGGATAACCTTAATCCATTTTTATAATGGTATATTTAAGGCAATCCCTTTTTTAATATTTAACAATTCTTATAATGGCTCATAAAAATCCTCTTCATAGTCATATTGATAGTTTTTATAATTATTTCTAAATACACTATCTTTGTTTTTTGCCTGTTTATTTTTCTTCTTACTAATTAATAAACTTAAATCATCATCATAATTATACTTAGACTTATCCTTAGACTTTAATTTCTTCATTCTCTTTTCTTTCATCGCCTTATGTTCTTCTAAGTTCATGGTTGATTTCATATTACACCCCTATTAAAAATATTAGATAAATCTAACTAGAATTATACAATAGTGAAATTTATTCTTCAACAACTCTCAGTTAGGTTTATTTAGAAATTTCCCTAAAAAAATGACAAAAAAATCGAGGATTCCCCTCGATTTTTATATTTCTCGTCTTCCCTCTAATGCTTTTGTTATAGTAACTTCATCAGCATATTCTAAATCTCCACCAACAGGTAATCCATGAGCTATTCTAGTTACCTTTATACCCATAGGTTTAACTAGTCTAGCTATGTACATAGCAGTAGCTTCTCCTTCTATTGTAGGATTTGTTGCCATTATCAGTTCCTTAACATCTTCATTTCCAAGTCTTACGATAAGCTCTTTTATTTTTATCATATCTGGTCCTATACCATCCATTGGAGATATTACCCCATTTAAAACATGGTATTTCCCTTTAAACTCTCTTGTTCTTTCCATAGCAGCAACATCTCTAGGATCTTCTACTACACAAATAATACTCGAGTCTCTATTTTTATTTGAACACATGCTACAAGGATCTGTGTCAGTTATATTACAACATATTGAGCAATATTTAATTTCTCTTTTAGCATCTATAATAGCTTTTGCTAAACTTTCTACATCATTAGTATTCATGTTTATAACATGAAATGCTAATCTTTGTGCTGTTTTTCTTCCTACTCCAGGAAGCTTTGAAAATTCTTCTATTAGCCTAGATATAGGCCCTGTATATGCTTGCATAAATATCACCTACTAGAATAAACCAGGTATATTCATACCTCCAGTTACTTTGCTCATTTGACTAGCTTGCATATCATCAACACTCTTTAAAGCTTGATTTATTGCACTTAAAACTAAGTCTTGTAGCATTTCTATATCATCTGGATCTACTACTTCTGGTTTTATAGTTATATCTAATACTTCTTTTTTACCATTAACTTTAACTGTAACAGCTCCACCACCAACTGAAGCTTCTAATTCTTTAGCTTCTAATTCTTCTTGCATTTTTTGCATATTTTCTTGCATTTTTTGAGCCTGCTTTAATAAATTATTCATATTTCCAGGCATCATTCCACCAAAATTCCTCTTAGCCATATTAATCTTCCTCCTTGAATTCTTTTATTTTTATATTATATCATAAATAAATATTTATTATTTGTTCTAATTTTCCTCTATATGTTCTTTAACTTCTAATAAATCTTTGCTAACAATATTCTTTAAGATTTCTTCACCTTTATCATTTGCAGTTTCTTTTATGTCTAAATCTATGTTTTTAACTTCTGATTTTAGGAATATTTTCACACTAAAGCTTCTATTAACTATTTCTTTAATTTTATTTTGTATATAATCTATTGTTTCAGGAGAACTAAGCCTAGTTTTAGCAAATCCATAATTATCATCAAATATTAAGTATAATTGACTATTATATACGTTAAAATCCCTTACATCTCCTAATAAAGCGTATACTGGCATATTTTTATCTGCCTTTATACTTTTTAGTATGTTTTTCCAAGCATGTTCTATTAAATTAACATCTTCACTCTTAACTTGCTCATACTCAACTTCTTCTTTATTATCAATATTAATAGATTCTTCTTTTTGGCTATCACTTACAGTAGTAACTTTTATATTTCCACTCTCAATTACTCTCTCTAAGTTTTCTATTCTTTTTATTAAGGCTTCTTTACTTTCATCAAACATAGGTTGTGCTATCTTCATCATAGTAACCTCTGCTACAACTCTAGGATTAGAAGCTGTCTTTATATTATCTTGAGTAGTTGATAGTATATTTAATATTCTTATTAAATCATTATTATTTACAGTATCCGCTTGTGACCTTAATTGATCTATAATTTCATCTGGCAAAGATATTATTTCATCTAAATCTGTAGATACTTTACATATCATTAAATTTCTAAAATGATCAATTAAATCATTTATTAAATTTCTTATATCTTTACCCCAAACTATAAATTCATTTAAAACTTTAAGCGACTCTTTTGTGTCTTGATTTATTATGTATTGAGCTAAATCAAATAACTGTTCTATATTTACTGTTCCTAGTAATTCAACTACATCATTATATTCTATTTTTTCATCTCCAAAAGAGATACATTGGTCCAGTATGCTAAGAGCATCTCTAAGTGCTCCTTGTGAATTTCTTGCGATTAAATTCAGAGCTTTGTCTTCAACCTCAATATCTTCTTCTGAACATATCTTTTTCATTCTCGATGTAATATCTTTTACTGTTACTCTTTTAAAATCAAATCTTTGACATCTAGATAATATTGTTGCAGGTATTTTATGTGGTTCTGTCGTTGCTAATATAAATATTACATATGATGGAGGTTCTTCTAATGTCTTTAATAGCGCATTAAATGCGCCTTGAGACAGCATATGAACTTCATCTATTATATATACTTTGTATTTAGCCTTAGTAGGTGAATATTTCACACTTTCTCTAAGTTCTCTTATATCATCAACACTATTATTAGAAGCTGCATCTATCTCTACAACATCCATAATATTATCATTCAATATATCCTTACATACATCACAATTGTTACAAGGTTCTTGATCTTTACTTTCTAAACAGTTGACAGCTCTTGCAAATATTTTTGCAGTAGATGTCTTTCCTGTTCCCCTTGTTCCTGAAAATAAATATGCATGACCTATATTGTTGTTCTCTATTTGATTTCTTAAGGTCTTGGTAATATGTTCTTGACCAACTACATCTTCAAACTTCTGTGGCCTATACACTCTATACAATGCTTTATGCATTTTTATCTCTCCTTAATATAAAATCATTCAATTATAATTTTTCCATCATATTCAATTATTATATCATTTTTTCAAAATAAAAAAATCCCTATTAAAGGGATTTGCTTTTTATATATTATTAAATGCTGTACACCAACTATTGATTTAAACTCATAGACGTTACCTAAACAGTTAGCTCGACTTAGGCACCCCCACGGCACACGAAAGTGATCACTTACCGCTGCTTCATTCCTGATCTGACGGAGTTCATGAGCTTTCGTTGCGCAGGACCTAAGTGTCAACACCACTTATTTAGGGCTGCTCTACAAGGTATAAACCTCTAGCTGGAATTCAACCCTGCTATAGCGGATTGCAGGTTACAGGGCACCGCTACCTCCCCATCTAGTACAGCAAAATTACAACCATATTTATTATTAAGTTATTGGCGGAGAGAGTGGGATTCGAACCCACGATACGCTTTTAACACGTATACTCACTTTCCAGGCGAGCGCCTTCGACCATCTCGACCATCTCTCCATTTTATTTTTTACGTAAAGTTTTAAAGAATTCTTGTAGAATGATCGAGCAATCCTCTTGCATTACTCCAAATGTAATATCTATATTATTAAAATTAAAATAATCTATTTTAAATTCATGTTGTTTTTCTATATATGAATTTTTAATATGTCTAGTTCCAATTATAAGTTTTTTTATTCTAGAGTTTACTATAGCTCCACTACACATTATACACGGTTCCATAGTAACATACAAGTCACAATCAATAAGTCTCCAACCTCCTAATTTTTCTGAGGCTTGTCTTATAGCTAATATTTCAGCATGTGCTGTGCTATCTTTTAATTCTTCTGTTAAATTATGTGCTCTTGCTATTATCTCACCATCTTTAACTATTACAGCACCTATTGGAGTCTCACCTTTATTATATGCCTTATATGCTTCTTTTAATGCTTCTTTCATATAGAATAATTTTTCCATATTTCCTCCTAGAACTTATAACAATCTTATCTTAACATAAATTCATTTATAATTCAACTCCAATTTAGTTTGCAATACTTCAAAAATAAAAAGAGAGCAATAATAGCTCTCTTTTTTATTTTATATTAAATTTAATATTTATTTTATAACATCTACGCCCATATATGGTCTTAATGCTTCAGGAATAACAACTGTTCCATCTTCTTGTTGGTAGTTTTCTAATATTGCAGCTAAACATCTACCTACTGCTAATCCAGAACCATTTAATGTATGTACATATTCCGCCTTAGATTTTTTATCTCTCTTAAATCTTATACCAGCTCTTCTTGCTTGGAAATCTTCAAAGTTTGAACAAGAAGAAATTTCAACATATCTATTATAACTTGGCATCCAAACTTCTAAGTCATATTTAAATGCTGCTGTAAATCCTAAGTCTCCTGTACATATCTTAACCACTCTATATGGTAATCCTAATAATTGTAATATTTTTTCTGCATCGTTAGTTAATTTCTCTAATTCTTCATATGAATTTTGAGGATCTACAAACTTAACTAACTCTACTTTATTGAATTGGTGTTGTCTTACTAGACCTCTTGTATCTCTACCAGCTGAACCAGCTTCAGATCTAAAGCATGGTGTGTATGCACAGTATTTTATTGGTAATTGATCAACTGTTAATATTTCATCTCTATGAATATTAGTTACTGGCACTTCTGCAGTTGGTATTAAGAAGTAATCTAAACCTTCAAGTTTAAACATATCTTCTTCAAATTTTGGTAATTGACCAGTTCCTATGAAACTAGCTCTATTAGCCATAAATGGTGGTAATACTTCTGTATATCCATGTTCTTCTGTATGAGTATTTAAGAAGAAGTTTATTAATGCTCTTTCAAGTCTAGCTCCTAATCCCTTGTATAAAGTAAATCTTGAACCAGTTATTTTTCCTGCAGTTTCGAAATCTAATATTCCTAATTTTGTTCCTATATCCCAGTGAGCTTTCTCTTCAAAGTTGAATTTAGTTGGTTCTCCCCAAGTTCTTATTTCAACATTATCTTCATCAGTTGTTCCTTGTGGAACTTCTGGATTTGGAACATTTGGTATTCTCATTAAGTTGTATTCTATTTCATTAGATACAGTTCTTACCTTTTCATCTAACTCTTTTATTTTATCAGATAGTTCTTTTAATCTTGCTTTATCTTCAGTAACATCTTTACCTTCTTTTATTAATTGAGGTATTTTCTTAGACTCAACATTCATTTCATTTTTCATTACTTCAACTTCTTTAAGTAATTCTCTTCTCTTATCGTCTAATTCTACTACTATATCAAGATTAAATTCTTTTTCTCCTCTTCTATCCATTGCTTTTTTTATATCATCTAAATTTTCTCTAATTCTTCTTATATCTAACATTTTACCCTCCTAGTTATATGTTTTATAAATAAATTTTTATTATTTTTTTAATTACTTTACTACTAGCATTATTTACATTTTTCCGGAAATTTTATGATAAATACTATGTAAATTTTATAGTTTGGCCTAATTTAATAAATATATTTTGGTAATAAAAAAAGACCTTCTACCCCCTATAAAAGGGACGAAAGTCTTTTATCCGCGTTGCCACCCTAATTAATTACGTATAATAGAATACGTAATTCTCTCAATCCTGTAACGTAGGTAATACGTCTAATCTTACTATTACTTCCGATTAGAAGCTCTGGAATGGATTCAAAAACCATTGTTATGAGTTCACACCAACCACTCATTCTCTGAATACAAAAATGTTTTTTACTATTTTCCTTCATAGCTTTTAACTAATTGTTTTATTTGATAAACATTATATTATATATATTAACAAGTTTCAATAGTATTATTCAATTTTATTTTTGTTTAATTTATATTTTTGAAATTAGTTAGAAATCATATCTTTTTCTCTTAATTTTCTAAGTATATCATCTAATATTTCTTTTTTAGAAACTTGAATTGTATGAATATGGTTACATTCAGTTAAAGAAGATAATTGCTTAAATTCATCTTTTTCTATTTTATTCATGAATTCATTTATGTCTCTAAGTGATGAAATATTTAACTCTGCTTTTATTTCTCCATATATTGGATGATTTACTATGACATCTTTTATAGTTCCACCCATATCAACTATTATTTTTAATTCATCAAATAGTTCTTCATTACTCTTATGATTTTTGCATTTTATTTTTTCTTCTATTTTACTATTCTGATTAAATATTATATATCCTTGAGGAGTTGCTACAATTTCTTTACCTGAAGCTCTTATAAGGGCTATATCTTGGACAATTATTTGCCTACTCACATTTAGTAATTTTGCTAATTCGTTACCTTTTATTGGTTTATTAGATTCTTCTATTATATTTAAAAGTTTCTCTCTTCTCTCACTTAGATTCATATTTCACCTCTTATTTATGAAACTATATCTTTCCTAAGTTTTATTAGGTCAAATTTAATTTTTAATCTTATATAATATTCTATAATTTATTCATAAATAAATCAATAATGATACTTATTTAATATTTTATATAATAAAAAAAGATTACGTGGCTACGTCTTACTCTCCCAGGAGGTTGCCCCCCAAGTACCATCAGCGCTAAAGAGCTTAACTTCTGTGTTCGGAATGGGAACAGGTGTATCCTCTTTGCTATAGTAACCACATAATCTTTCGATTAACTTATATTATTAAGTTATTTAGAGTTAATACTCTGAAAACTGCATATCATTTAGAATTTATCATTTAAATTGTGGTCAAGTCCTCGACCTATTAGTATCGATAAGCTAAATACATTACTGCACTTACACCTTCGACCTATCAACCAGGTAGTCTTCCTGGGGTCTTACCCTTACGGTGGGAAATCTTATCTTGAAGTCGGCTTCGCGCTTAGATGCTTTCAGCGCTTATCCATTCCGCACTTAGCTACCCAGCTATGCCCTTGGCAGAACAACTGGTACACCAGAGGTGCGTCCATCCCGGTCCTCTCGTACTAAGGACAGGTCTCCTCAAATTTCCTACGCCTGCGACGGATAGGGACCGAACTGTCTCACGACGTTCTGAACCCAGCTCGCGTACCACTTTAATGGGCGAACAGCCCAACCCTTGGGACCTACTACAGCCCCAGGATGTGATGAGCCGACATCGAGGTGCCAAACCTCCCCGTCGATGTGGACTCTTGGGGGAGATAAGCCTGTTATCCCCAGGGTAGCTTTTATCCGTTGAGCGATGGCCCTTCCATGCGGAACCACCGGATCACTAAGTCCGACTTTCGTCCTTGCTCGACCTGTATGTCTTGCAATCAAGCTCTCTTGTGCCTTTACACTCTACGTACGATTTCCGACCGTACTGAGAGAACCTTTGAGCGCCTCCGTTACTTTTTGGGAGGCGACCGCCCCAGTCAAACTGCCCACCTGACAGTGTCCCAAGACCAGATTCATGGCCTATGGTTAGAGTCCCAGTACTACAAGGGTGGTATCCCAAGGGTGACTCCACGCAAACTGGCGTTCACGCTTCATAGTCTCCCACCTATCCTGTACATGTAGTACCAAGACCCAATGTCAAGCTACAGTAAAGCTCCATGGGGTCTTTCCGTCCTGTCGCAGGTAACCGGCATCTTCACCGGTATTACAATTTCACCCAGTCTGTTGTTGAGACAGTGCCCAAATCGTTACGCCTTTCGTGCGGGTCGGAACTTACCCGACAAGGAATTTCGCTACCTTAGGACCGTTATAGTTACGGCCGCCGTTTACTGGGGCTTAAGTTCACTGCTTCGATTGCTCTAACAGATCCCCTTAACCTTCCAGCACCGGGCAGGCGTCAGCTCCTATACATCGTCTTGCGACTTAGCAGAAACCTGTGTTTTTGGTAAACAGTCGCTTGGGCCTATTCTCTGCGGCCTGCAAATGCAGGCACCCCTTCTCCCGAAGTTACGGGGTCATTTTGCCGAGTTCCTTAACAACAGTTCTCTGGCTGGCCTTAGGATACTCTCCTCACCCACCTGTGTCGGTTTGCGGTACAGGCACCTTTAACCTCGATAGAGACTTTTCTCGACAGTGTGAAATCAGCTACTTCGCTACTAAATTTCGCTCCGCATCACATCCTAGCATTATTCCTACGGATTTGCCTATAGGAACTGCCTCAATGCTTGCCCGTACATAACCAACAGTACGGTTAGCTTATCCTACTGTGTCATCCCATCTCTCAAACGGTTATTGGTGGTACAGGAATATCAACCTGTTGTCCATCACCTACGCCTTTCGGCCTCGGCTTAGGTCCTGACTAACCCAGGGCGGACGAACCTTCCCCTGGAAACCTTGGGTTTACGGCCTGTGGGATTCTCACCCACATCTCGCTACTCATGCCAACATTCTCACTCGTATACTGTCCACATGTCCTTACGGTCATGCTTCAACCTGCATACGAAGCTCCCCTACCCATCATAATGATGCCGTAGCTTCGGTAGTACGTTTTAGCCCCGGAAATTTTCGGCGCAGGATCACTCGACCAGTGAGCTATTACGCACTCTTTAAATGAGTGGCTGCTTCTAAGCCAACATCCTGGTTGTCTGTGCAATCCCACATCCTTTACCACTTAACGTACATTTAGGGACCTTAGCTGACGATCTGGGCTGTTGCCCTCTTGACTATGAATCTTATCACCCACAGTCTGACTCCCAAGTATAAGAATACGGCATTCGGAGTTTGATAGTCTTCGGTAAGTGCAATACCCCCTAGGACATTCAGTGCTCTACCTCCGCTTCTCTCAACCTTGAGGCTAGCCCTAAAGCTATTTCGGGGAGAACCAGCTATCTCCGGGCTCGATTGGAATTTCACCGCTATCCACAAGTCATCCCCGAGCTTTTCAACGCTCGTGGGTTCGGTCCTCCACGAAATTTTACTTTCGCTTCAACCTGCTCATGGATAGGTCGCCCGGTTTCGGGTCTACGCCAAGTAACTTAAATCGCCCATTTAAGACTCGCTTTCGCTACGGCTCCACACCTTAAGTGCTTAACCTTGCTACTTAACGTAACTCGTTGGCCCGTTCTACAAAAAGTACGCGGTCACACAAGAAATGTGCTCCCACAGCTTGTAAGTACAGGGTTTCAGGTTCTATTTCACTCCCCTCCCGGGGTTCTTTTCACCTTTCCCTCACGGTACTATGCGCTATCGGTCACTAGGTAGTATTTAGGCTTGGAGGATGGTCCCTCCTGCTTCCCACAGGGTTTCACGTGTCCCGTGGTACTCTGGATCATGTCTAAAGTCTTCTCGTTTCAGCTACAGGGCTATTACCTTTTATAGCGGAGCTTTCCAACTCTCTTCACTTACGATACCTCTTCGTTAATGACATGTCCGCAACCCCAACGAAGTAAACTTCATTGGTTTGGCCTGTTCCGCGTTCGCTCGCCGCTACTTACGGAATCGATTTTTCTTTCTCTTCCTCCAGGTACTTAGATGTTTCAGTTCCCCGGGTTCCCCTCGCTAAGCTATGTATTCACTTAACGATACTTAGACATTACTCTAAGTGAGTTTCCTCATTCGGAAATCTTCGGATCAAAGTTTACGTGCAACTCCCCGAAGCTTATCGCAGCTTATCACGTCCTTCATCGGCTCCTAGTGCCAAGGCATCCGCCCTGCACCCTTAATAACTTGACCAGTTATTAAAGTTTGTAATTTTAAAGACTTGTCTTGTCTATTTATAATTAAATGATGTCATATCACTAAATGTTATGCAGTTTTCAAAGTACTAATACATGCTAAAAAGCATGTTAATGGTGGAGATGAGGAGGATCGAACTCCTGACCCCTTGCGTGCAAGGCAAGTGCTCTCCCAGCTGAGCTACACCCCCATATTATTTTTTCAACAGGTTATATTATAATAACTTTGTCGATTCTTGTCAATATTTTTTTAAGGATTTTTAAGAACCCTCAAAATTAAACAGTAGGCAATTCTCCTTAGAAAGGAGGTGATCCAGCCGCACCTTCCGATACGGCTACCTTGTTACGACTTCACCCCAGTTATTGGTTTCACCTTCGACGGCCGCTTCCAAAAGGTTAGCTAACCGGCTTCGGGCGCCCCCAACTCCCATGGTGTGACGGGCGGTGTGTACAAGACCCGGGAACGCATTCACCGCAGCATTCTGATCTGCGATTACTAGTAACTCCAGCTTCATGTAGGCGAGTTTCAGCCTACAATCCGAACTGAGAATGGCTTTAAGGGATTAGCTCCGCCTCACGACTTGGCTGCCCTCTGTACCACCCATTGTAGCACGTGTGTAGCCCTAAGCATAAGGGGCATGATGATTTGACGTCATCCCCACCTTCCTCCAGGTTATCCCTGGCAGTCCCTCTAGAGTGCCCAACTTAATGCTGGCAACTAAAGGCAAGGGTTGCGCTCGTTGCGGGACTTAACCCAACATCTCACGACACGAGCTGACGACAACCATGCACCACCTGTCACTTCTGTCCCCGAAGGGAAATCTCCGATTAGGGAGAGGTCAAAAGGATGTCAAGCTTAGGTAAGGTTCTTCGCGTTGCTTCGAATTAAACCACATGCTCCGCTACTTGTGCGGGTCCCCGTCAATTCCTTTGAGTTTCACTCTTGCGAGCGTACTTCCCAGGCGGAGTACTTAATGCGTTAGCTGCGCCACCGAAGGGGGTAACCTCCGACAGCTAGTACTCATCGTTTACGGCGTGGACTACCAGGGTATCTAATCCTGTTTGCTCCCCACGCTTTCGTGCCTCAGTGTCAGTTACAGTCCAGAGAGCCGCCTTCGCAACTGGTGTTCCTCCTAATATCTACGCATTTCACCGCTACACTAGGAATTCCACTCTCCTCTCCTGCACTCAAGTTTCCCAGTTTCAAAGGCTTACTACGGTTGAGCCGTAGCCTTTCACCTCTGACTTAAGAAACCACCTACGCACCCTTTACGCCCAGTAATTCCGGATAACGCTAGCCCCCTACGTATTACCGCGGCTGCTGGCACGTAGTTAGCCGGGGCTTCCTCCTCAAGTACCGTCATTATCTTCCTTGAGGACAGAGCTTTACGACCCGAAGGCCTTCATCGCTCACGCGGCGTTGCTGCATCAGGCTTTCGCCCATTGTGCAATATTCCCCACTGCTGCCTCCCGTAGGAGTTTGGACCGTGTCTCAGTTCCAATGTGGCCGATCACCCTCTCAGGTCGGCTACTGATCGTCGCCTTGGTAAGCCGTTACCTTACCAACTAGCTAATCAGACGCGGGTCCATCCTATACCGCCGGAGCTTTGATAAGAAATCCATGCGAATCTCTTATGTCATCTCGTATTAGCGTACCTTTCGGTACGTTATCCGTGTGTATAGGGCAGGTTACCCACGCGTTACTCACCCGTCCGCCGCTCACCCCGAAGGGTTCGCTCGACTTGCATGTGTTAGGCACGCCGCCAGCGTTCATCCTGAGCCAGGATCAAACTCTCAAATAAAAGTTGTCCATCGCTCAGCTAATCATTATCTGAATATCTGGCTTGGTTGTTTGTGTTTAATTCTTAAAATCATTCGCCAACGTCTATTCTCTATGAGAATATCCCGTTGCTCAAAAAAAGAATTTAAGTTACATAAATTAACCTACTGTTTAATTTTCAAAGTTCTTAAAGTGGTGGACCATCAGGGACTCGAACCCCAGACCTACCGGTTATGAGCCGGGCGCTCTAACCAACTGAGCTAATGGTCCACTTTAATTTGGTGCCGAAGACCGGAATCGAACCGGTACGAGAGGTAAGTCCCGCAGGATTTTAAGTCCTGTGCGTCTGCCAGTTCCGCCACTTCGGCACTTAACGTGGCTACGTCTTACTCTCCCAGGAGGTTGCCCCCCAAGTACCATCAGCGCTAAAGAGCTTAACTTCTGTGTTCGGAATGGGAACAGGTGTATCCTCTTTGCTATAGTAACCACATTAAAGTGTTTTGTTTTTCAAAGACAAGTATTATATTAACATTTATTATTTGCTATGTCAATAGTTTTTATTATTTTTTAGAATTCTTTATCTAAAAAATAATAAGATTAATACTCTGAAAACTGCATATCATTTAGAATTTATCATTTAAATTGTGGTCAAGTCCTCGACCTATTAGTATCGATAAGCTAAATACATTACTGCACTTACACCTTCGACCTATCAACCAGGTAGTCTTCCTGGGGTCTTACCCTTACGGTGGGAAATCTTATCTTGAAGTCGGCTTCGCGCTTAGATGCTTTCAGCGCTTATCCATTCCGCACTTAGCTACCCAGCTATGCCCTTGGCAGAACAACTGGTACACCAGAGGTGCGTCCATCCCGGTCCTCTCGTACTAAGGACAGGTCTCCTCAAATTTCCTACGCCTGCGACGGATAGGGACCGAACTGTCTCACGACGTTCTGAACCCAGCTCGCGTACCACTTTAATGGGCGAACAGCCCAACCCTTGGGACCTACTACAGCCCCAGGATGTGATGAGCCGACATCGAGGTGCCAAACCTCCCCGTCGATGTGGACTCTTGGGGGAGATAAGCCTGTTATCCCCAGGGTAGCTTTTATCCGTTGAGCGATGGCCCTTCCATGCGGAACCACCGGATCACTAAGTCCGACTTTCGTCCTTGCTCGACCTGTATGTCTTGCAATCAAGCTCTCTTGTGCCTTTACACTCTACGTACGATTTCCGACCGTACTGAGAGAACCTTTGAGCGCCTCCGTTACTTTTTGGGAGGCGACCGCCCCAGTCAAACTGCCCACCTGACAGTGTCCCAAGACCAGATTCATGGCCTATGGTTAGAGTCCCAGTACTACAAGGGTGGTATCCCAAGGGTGACTCCACGCAAACTGGCGTTCACGCTTCATAGTCTCCCACCTATCCTGTACATGTAGTACCAAGACCCAATGTCAAGCTACAGTAAAGCTCCATGGGGTCTTTCCGTCCTGTCGCAGGTAACCGGCATCTTCACCGGTATTACAATTTCACCCAGTCTGTTGTTGAGACAGTGCCCAAATCGTTACGCCTTTCGTGCGGGTCGGAACTTACCCGACAAGGAATTTCGCTACCTTAGGACCGTTATAGTTACGGCCGCCGTTTACTGGGGCTTAAGTTCACTGCTTCGATTGCTCTAACAGATCCCCTTAACCTTCCAGCACCGGGCAGGCGTCAGCTCCTATACATCGTCTTGCGACTTAGCAGAAACCTGTGTTTTTGGTAAACAGTCGCTTGGGCCTATTCTCTGCGGCCTGCAAATGCAGGCACCCCTTCTCCCGAAGTTACGGGGTCATTTTGCCGAGTTCCTTAACAACAGTTCTCTGGCTGGCCTTAGGATACTCTCCTCACCCACCTGTGTCGGTTTGCGGTACAGGCACCTTTAACCTCGATAGAGACTTTTCTCGACAGTGTGAAATCAGCTACTTCGCTACTAAATTTCGCTCCGCATCACATCCTAGCATTATTCCTACGGATTTGCCTATAGGAACTGCCTCAATGCTTGCCCGTACATAACCAACAGTACGGTTAGCTTATCCTACTGTGTCATCCCATCTCTCAAACGGTTATTGGTGGTACAGGAATATCAACCTGTTGTCCATCACCTACGCCTTTCGGCCTCGGCTTAGGTCCTGACTAACCCAGGGCGGACGAACCTTCCCCTGGAAACCTTGGGTTTACGGCCTGTGGGATTCTCACCCACATCTCGCTACTCATGCCAACATTCTCACTCGTATACTGTCCACATGTCCTTACGGTCATGCTTCAACCTGCATACGAAGCTCCCCTACCCATCATAATGATGCCGTAGCTTCGGTAGTACGTTTTAGCCCCGGAAATTTTCGGCGCAGGATCACTCGACCAGTGAGCTATTACGCACTCTTTAAATGAGTGGCTGCTTCTAAGCCAACATCCTGGTTGTCTGTGCAATCCCACATCCTTTACCACTTAACGTACATTTAGGGACCTTAGCTGACGATCTGGGCTGTTGCCCTCTTGACTATGAATCTTATCACCCACAGTCTGACTCCCAAGTATAAGAATACGGCATTCGGAGTTTGATAGTCTTCGGTAAGTGCAATACCCCCTAGGACATTCAGTGCTCTACCTCCGCTTCTCTCAACCTTGAGGCTAGCCCTAAAGCTATTTCGGGGAGAACCAGCTATCTCCGGGCTCGATTGGAATTTCACCGCTATCCACAAGTCATCCCCGAGCTTTTCAACGCTCGTGGGTTCGGTCCTCCACGAAATTTTACTTTCGCTTCAACCTGCTCATGGATAGGTCGCCCGGTTTCGGGTCTACGCCAAGTAACTTAAATCGCCCATTTAAGACTCGCTTTCGCTACGGCTCCACACCTTAAGTGCTTAACCTTGCTACTTAACGTAACTCGTTGGCCCGTTCTACAAAAAGTACGCGGTCACACAAGAAATGTGCTCCCACAGCTTGTAAGTACAGGGTTTCAGGTTCTATTTCACTCCCCTCCCGGGGTTCTTTTCACCTTTCCCTCACGGTACTATGCGCTATCGGTCACTAGGTAGTATTTAGGCTTGGAGGATGGTCCCTCCTGCTTCCCACAGGGTTTCACGTGTCCCGTGGTACTCTGGATCATGTCTAAAGTCTTCTCGTTTCAGCTACAGGGCTATTACCTTTTATAGCGGAGCTTTCCAACTCTCTTCACTTACGATACCTCTTCGTTAATGACATGTCCGCAACCCCAACGAAGTAAACTTCATTGGTTTGGCCTGTTCCGCGTTCGCTCGCCGCTACTTACGGAATCGATTTTTCTTTCTCTTCCTCCAGGTACTTAGATGTTTCAGTTCCCCGGGTTCCCCTCGCTAAGCTATGTATTCACTTAACGATACTTAGACATTACTCTAAGTGAGTTTCCTCATTCGGAAATCTTCGGATCAAAGTTTACGTGCAACTCCCCGAAGCTTATCGCAGCTTATCACGTCCTTCATCGGCTCCTAGTGCCAAGGCATCCGCCCTGCACCCTTAATAACTTGACCAGTTATTAAAGTTTGTAATTTTAAAGACTTGTCTTGTCTATTTATAATTAAATGATGTCATATCACTAAATGTTATGCAGTTTTCAAAGTACTAGTTTGAGGAATAAACCCTCAAAATTAAACAGTAGGCAATTCTCCTTAGAAAGGAGGTGATCCAGCCGCACCTTCCGATACGGCTACCTTGTTACGACTTCACCCCAGTTATTGGTTTCACCTTCGACGGCCGCTTCCAAAAGGTTAGCTAACCGGCTTCGGGCGCCCCCAACTCCCATGGTGTGACGGGCGGTGTGTACAAGACCCGGGAACGCATTCACCGCAGCATTCTGATCTGCGATTACTAGTAACTCCAGCTTCATGTAGGCGAGTTTCAGCCTACAATCCGAACTGAGAATGGCTTTAAGGGATTAGCTCCGCCTCACGACTTGGCTGCCCTCTGTACCACCCATTGTAGCACGTGTGTAGCCCTAAGCATAAGGGGCATGATGATTTGACGTCATCCCCACCTTCCTCCAGGTTATCCCTGGCAGTCCCTCTAGAGTGCCCAACTTAATGCTGGCAACTAAAGGCAAGGGTTGCGCTCGTTGCGGGACTTAACCCAACATCTCACGACACGAGCTGACGACAACCATGCACCACCTGTCACTTCTGTCCCCGAAGGGAAATCTCCGATTAGGGAGAGGTCAAAAGGATGTCAAGCTTAGGTAAGGTTCTTCGCGTTGCTTCGAATTAAACCACATGCTCCGCTACTTGTGCGGGTCCCCGTCAATTCCTTTGAGTTTCACTCTTGCGAGCGTACTTCCCAGGCGGAGTACTTAATGCGTTAGCTGCGCCACCGAAGGGGGTAACCTCCGACAGCTAGTACTCATCGTTTACGGCGTGGACTACCAGGGTATCTAATCCTGTTTGCTCCCCACGCTTTCGTGCCTCAGTGTCAGTTACAGTCCAGAGAGCCGCCTTCGCAACTGGTGTTCCTCCTAATATCTACGCATTTCACCGCTACACTAGGAATTCCACTCTCCTCTCCTGCACTCAAGTTTCCCAGTTTCAAAGGCTTACTACGGTTGAGCCGTAGCCTTTCACCTCTGACTTAAGAAACCACCTACGCACCCTTTACGCCCAGTAATTCCGGATAACGCTAGCCCCCTACGTATTACCGCGGCTGCTGGCACGTAGTTAGCCGGGGCTTCCTCCTCAAGTACCGTCATTATCTTCCTTGAGGACAGAGCTTTACGACCCGAAGGCCTTCATCGCTCACGCGGCGTTGCTGCATCAGGCTTTCGCCCATTGTGCAATATTCCCCACTGCTGCCTCCCGTAGGAGTTTGGACCGTGTCTCAGTTCCAATGTGGCCGATCACCCTCTCAGGTCGGCTACTGATCGTCGCCTTGGTAAGCCGTTACCTTACCAACTAGCTAATCAGACGCGGGTCCATCCTATACCGCCGGAGCTTTGATAAGAAATCCATGCGAATCTCTTATGTCATCTCGTATTAGCGTACCTTTCGGTACGTTATCCGTGTGTATAGGGCAGGTTACCCACGCGTTACTCACCCGTCCGCCGCTCACCCCGAAGGGTTCGCTCGACTTGCATGTGTTAGGCACGCCGCCAGCGTTCATCCTGAGCCAGGATCAAACTCTCAAATAAAAGTTGTCCATCGCTCAGACTAATCATTATCTGAATATCTGGCTTGGTTGTTTGTGTTTAATTCTTAAAATTATTCGCCAACGTCTATTCTCTATGAGAATATCCCGTTGCTCAAAAAAGAATTTAAGTTATATAAATTAACCTACTGTTTAATTTTCAAAGTTCATTTTCTCGACTTATTCATCTTACCAAGTTTTTCACTCTTAGTCAAGACTTTCTTTCGATTTTTTATCCGTATCTATCGGACAAGTAATAATGTACCATCAATTAAACAGTAGGTCAATATGTTTTTTATATATTTTTATATATTTTTTTCATATTCTTTTCTAAGCTTATCAACAATCTTTCTTTCTAACCTCGATACAGTCATCTGAGATATATCCAACTCCTTAGCTATTGTCGATTGAGTTTTATCTAAGAAGAATCTATCTTTAAATATTTTTATTTCTAATTCATTTAATGTTTCCATAAATTTATTTATAAAATCACTATTCTCTATATCATTAAAATTACTTTCTTCTTGACCAATTTTATCAATAAGAGTTATATCCTTATCTTCAGAATCGTCATTACTTGAAGCATCTAATGAAATAGGTTGGTATCCATAAGACGCTTCCATCGCTTCTAAAATATCTTCTTCTGTACACCCTAAATACTCAGCTATATCCTTTGCTTTTGGATGTTTTTTGCTTTCTTGTTCTAAAATTAGCTTAGCTTCACTAATTTTTTTACTCAGTTCTTGAACTCTTCTAGGTACCCTTAAAGTCCATACTTTATCTCTAAAATACTTCTTTATTTCACCTACAATAGTTGGAGTTGCAAAACTAGAAAATTCAAATCCTTTTTCAACATCGTATCTGTCAATAGCATATATTAAAGCTAAGGATGCCACTTGGTATATATCTTCAAACTCAACACCCTTATTAATATACTTTCTTGCTAGCAAATTTACTAAATATAGATGTCTTTCAACCAAAATATTTCTTATTTCTCTATCTTTATTTTTACTATATATCTTGAACAACTCTTTGTTATCCATATTTAGGTAATCAGTAGCATTAGCTACATTCTTCATTAATTATCAACTCCTAAATATTTAGTCATTTTTATTGTCGTTCCTTTGTTGTCTTCTGACTCAATACTTACTTCATCCATTAAAGTTTGTATTATAAATATACCTAATCCATTTTCTTTTGGATTTTCTAAATCAGGATTACCTAAACAGTCTACATCACAGCCCTTACCATTATCTTTAATTTCTATATTAAGCCCATCTTTTAATATATTAAAAGTTATATAAAATTTATCATCAGAACTATGTTTTATAGCATTTGTACAAGCTTCTGATACTGCAACTTTCATATCCTCTATATCATCTATTGAGAATCCAATTTTATTTGCTATTCCTGAAGTTGTTAATCTTATAATTCCAACATATTCTGGATTCGCCGTGATTTCCATTTTTATACATTCACAAGTCAAAACCTATCCCTCCACCTTAAATATTTTATCTAGACCTGTTATATTAAAAATTTTTCTAACATTGCTTCTAGGGTTTACTATGTATATTTCTTTATTTCCCACTTTAAGCTTCTTTAAAACACCAATCATAACACCTAATCCTGTTGAGTCTATATATTCTAAGTTTTCTAGGTTTATTTTCATATCTAATATTTCTTTATCTGCCAGTCCATGTAAATGCTCCTTTAGTTTATCGGCTGTAGATACATCTAATTCTCCTTCTAAATTTACACTCCAAAACTCTTCTTGATTGTTTAATACAGAATTTATATTTATTGACATTGAAAAGCCTCCTCCATATTTACTTTCTAAAAATTCTAAATATCTTAAGAACGTTACTCATTTTTGTAACTAGTTCTATAATCTCATCTATGTTTTTTGTTATAGATGCAGCATTGTCTATTATATCTTGAATATTTCTTTCATTGTAGTCAATCAATCTATTTGCTCTTTCTACAACTTTAGTCGTACTATTTAAAAGTCTAGCCACATATATAGCTATAATTAAAGCTGAGGCTCCAAATAAAACAGCTCCAACTTGCCACCCCATCGCATTCATTAATTATTCTCTCCCTCATCACCAAAAGTTCTGCTTATTATTATTTCATCTTCTGATATTTTTATATTATCTTCATCAGAATCCTCTGTAAGTAATGCGATTTTTTCTCTAACATCTTCAATTGTTTCATGTAGAACATCTTTTGGATTTTCTCTTACTTCATCAAATTTTTCCTTAGCTTCTTTTCTTAACTCAGATCCTTTTTTAGGTGCAAAGAATAATCCAGCTATAAATCCTAATATTGCTCCTATAAATAAAAACTTGCCGCCTTTTCTACTCATTATAACTTCTCCTCTCTCTTTATATATACATATCTAAATTATACCTAAGTTGCCTAAATTATACAAAAAGAATAGGATAAAATCCTATTCTTCTTCCATATTTATTTTAGCAATTGAGACTACATTAACTTCATCATCAGTTTTCATTAGTTTCACACCACTTGTTACTCTTCCAAATATAGATATATCTGCTACTCTTAATCTAATAAGAACTCCATCAGAGTTTATTATCATAATTTCATCATCTTCATTTACCATTTCTGCTCCGACAATCTTACCTGTCTTTTCGCTGTTATTGTAAGTTTTAATTCCCTTACCAGCTCTTATTTGGCTTCTATATTCGTTTATATCTGTTCTTTTTCCTAGTCCGTTTTCACTTACTACAAGTAAATCAGTTCCTTCATCACTAAGACTCATAGATACAACTTCATCATCACCTGATAATGTTATACCTTTGACACCCATAGCAGTTCTACCCATAGGTCTTATATCATTTTCATTAAATCTTATTGACATACCATCTTTAGTAACTAATATAACTTCTTTATTTCCATCTGTAAGCTTAACGCCTATTAACTCATCATCAGCTCTTAATCCTATAGCTATTAGACCTGATTTGTTTATATTCTTAAACTCAGTTCTCTTAGTTCTTTTTACTATACCCTTCTTAGTTGCTAATAATAAGTCTTTATCTGTATCTTTTGTATCTATAGCGAGTAATGTAGCTATTTTTTCACCAGGTGCTAGTTGAAGTAAGTTAACTATTGCAGTTCCTTTAGATTGTCTCTTTCCTTCTGGAACTTCAAATGCATCTAACCTAAATACTCTACCTTTATTTGTGAAGAATAGTAATCTACTGTGAGTAGTAGTAGTTATAAGATGTTTTACAAAGTCTTCTTCTCTTGTAGTAAGAGCAGAAACTCCCCTACCTCCTCTTTTTTGACTCTTATAAGTATCTGATGGTAATCTCTTTATATAACCAAAGTGAGTAAGTGTTATAGTTATTTCTTCATCACTTATAAGGTCTCTCATATCTATTTCACCTTCAGCATGTCTTATTTCAGTTCTTCTTTCATCAGCATACTTTTCTTTTATTTCTAACATTTCTTTTTTAATTACGTTAAGAAGTAATTTTTCGTCTGCTAATATAGCTCTTAATTTTTCTATTTTCTTAAGTAGCTCTTCATATTCGGCATCTATCTTATCTCTTTCTAAGCCTGTAAGTCTTTGAAGTCTCATATCTAATATAGCTTGTGCTTGTACTTCACTTAGATTGAACTTTTCTATTAATCCAGCTTTTGCTTCAGCTGCAGTCTTAGATGCTCTTATTAAATTTATAACTGCATCTATATTATCTAGTGCTATTTTTAAACCTTCTAATACATGAGCTCTAGCTTCAGCTTTATTTAAATCGAATTTAGTTCTTCTTGTTACAACATCTTTTTGATGCTCTAAGTAGTAGTATAATATTTGTTTAAGGTTTAATACTCTAGGTACTCCATTAACAAGAGCAAGCATTATTATACTGAATGTATCCTCCATTTGAGAATGTTTATAAAGATTATTTAATACTATATTGGCATTAGCATCTCTCTTTAGTTCTATAACAATTCTCATACCATTTCTATTACTCTCGTCTCTTAAGTCAGATATTCCTTCTAACTTTTTGTCTTTAACTAACTCAGCTATTCTTTCAACTAATTTAGCTTTATTTACTTGATATGGTATTTCAGTTACAACAATTTGTTGTCTACCCTTTGTTAATTCTTCTATGTAAGCTCTAGCTCTAACCTTAACTTTACCTCTACCTGTTCTATATGCATCTGCAATATTTTCTTTTCCCATTATAATTGCTGCAGTTGGGAAATCCGGTCCTTGTATATTTTGTATTAAGTCCTCAACCGTACATTCTGGATTATCTATTAATTGTATTGTTGCATCTATAACTTCACCTAAATTGTGAGGTGGTATAGATGTTGCCATACCAACTGCTATACCATTAGATCCATTTACTAAAAGATTTGGAAATCTTGCTGGTAATACTAATGGCTCTTTTAAAGATTCATCAAAGTTTGGTCCATAATCTACAGTTTCTTTTTCTATATCTCTAAGTAATTCTAAAGATAATTTACTCATTCTTGCTTCGGTATAACGCATTGCCGCTGGTGAGTCACCATCTACAGAACCGAAGTTACCGTGACCATCTACTAAAAGTCCTCTTGTAGAGAAATCTTGAGCCATCCTTACCATAGCTAAATAAACTGCACTATCACCATGTGGATGGTACTTCCCTAGGACATCCCCAACTATACGGGCAGATTTTCTGTATGGCTTATCTGGTGTTAAGTTTAATTCATTCATAGAATAAAGTATTCTTCTATGAACAGGCTTTAAACCATCTCTTACATCTGGAAGGGCACGACCTGCTATAACACTCATAGCATAGTCTATATATGACTCCTTCATTTCTTTTGAAATTTCTATAGGGATTATTCTGTTATTTTGTTCTTCCATTTAAAATTTTCCCCTTTCTTATATATCTAAGTTTCTAACGTATTTAGCGTTAGTTTCTATAAATTCTTTTCTAGGAGCTACCTTATCTCCCATAAGCATAGAGAATACTTCATCCGCAATTACTGCATCTTCTATAGATACCTGTAGTAAAGTTCTAGTTTCTGGATTCATAGTTGTATCCCATAATTGCTCTGCGTTCATCTCTCCAAGACCTTTATATCTTTGAAGCTCTACACCTTGTCTACCAATTTCATCTAATAAAGTATTTAATTGTGCATCAGAATAAACATAGTATTCTTTCTTTTGCTTTTTAACTTTATATAAAGGTGGTTGTGCTATATACACATATCCTTCTTCTATAAGAGGTCTCATATATCTGAAGAAGAATGTCAATAATAACGTTCTTATGTGAGCACCATCGACATCGGCATCGGTCATGATTACAATCTTATGGTATCTTAACTTTTCTAAATCAAAATCATTTCCTACACCACACCCATACGCAGTTATCATATTCTTTATTTCATCAGAAGATAATATTTTATCTAATCTAGATTTTTCAACATTAAGTATTTTACCTCTTAATGGTAATATTGCTTGAGTATGTCTATCTCTACCTTGTTTAGCAGAACCACCGGCAGAATCCCCTTCGACTAAGAATATTTCACTCTTCGCTGGGTCTTTTTCAGCACAGTCAGCTAATTTCCCAGGTAATGAAGTACTTTCAAGCACACTCTTTCTTCTAGTTAATTCTCTAGCTCTTTTTGCAGCTTCTCTCGCTCTTTGAGCTCTAAGACCTTTATCAACTATTATTCTAGCTGTAGTTGGATTTTCTTCTAAGAAAGCACCTAACTCTTCTACAGTTACACCATCAACTATACTTCTCATTACTGTATTTCCAAGTTTAGTTTTAGTTTGTCCTTCGAATTGTGGTTCTGGAAGCTTAACAGATATAACAGCTGTAAGTCCTTCTCTTATATCTTCACCTACTAAGTTAGGTTCACTATCTTTGATTAGTTTATTTCTTCTCGCATAATCATTTATAGTTTTTGTAAGGGCTGTTTTAAATCCACTTAAGTGAGTACCACCCTCGTGAGTATTTATATTATTAGCAAAAGAATATATGTTCTCTGTATAACCATCAGTATACTGCATAGCCAATTCAACTACACAATCTTTTACCTTTTTATCTATATAAACTATGTCCTCATGTATACCTGTTCTACTTTTATTTAAGTATTTTACATACTCAACTAATCCACCTGTATAGTAAAATTCTTTTTTCTTAGGACTTTCACTTCTCTTATCTTCAAATACTATTTTTATGCCTTTATTTAAGAATGCTAATTCTCTAAGTCTATATTCTAATGTTTCATACTTGAATTCTATTTCATCAAATATTGTTGCATCAGGCATAAATGTAATTATAGTTCCAGTATTAGTCGACTCTCCTACAGGTTCTAATGCAGATGTAGTTACACCTTTAGCATAAGTTTGTTTATATATCTTTCCATCTCTGTGTACTTCAGCAACTAACCATTCTGATAAAGCATTAACTACAGAAACACCAACTCCGTGAAGACCACCAGATACCTTGTATCCTCCTCCACCGAATTTACCTCCTGCATGAAGAACCGTTAATACTGTTTCTAATGTAGATTTTCCAGTTTTAGGATGTATCTCTACTGGTATACCTCTACCATCATCTTTTACAGTTATACTTCCATCTTCATTTATGCTTACGTATATTTGTGAACAATAACCTTGTAATGCTTCATCTATACTGTTATCTACGATTTCATAAACTAAATGGTGTAAACCTCTTGGACCAGTTGAACCAATGTACATACCAGGTCTTTTTCTAACGGCTTCTAATCCTTCTAATACTTGTATCTGACTTGCACCGTATTCTTGTTTCATTTAGTACCCTCCATTCTCTATGCTAACAACATTTCCTTGATTTATATTAAAAATAGTTGTATTGCTTTCATTAAATATTTTTTTATGTGAAACCTCTGCTGTAGTAATAAACATTTGAACTAAACTTAGGTTTTCTATAAGAAGCTTTTGTCTAGTTTCATCTAATTCACTAAAAACGTCATCTAAAATCAAAATAGGATATTCTCCTACTTCATTTTTTATTAACTCTATTTCTGATAATTTTAATGATATTGATGCCGTTCTTTGCTGACCTTGTGAACCATAAAGTCTAACATCTAAATCATTTATAAATATATTTAAATCATCTTTGTGTATTCCATATCTAGTAGTTCTCGTTTCTATATCATGTTCTCTACTAGATGAAAGTTTATCAAAAAACTTTTTATACACTGTTTCTAATGTATCTTCATCAGATATATTAATTTGATTTTTATAATTTATATTTAAGTCTTCAATTCCATCTGTTAGCTTTTTATGCATTTCCATAGATATATTAGCTATTTTTTTTATAAAATCTCTTCTAAGTATATAAATATAACTTCCATATCTTGCCAGACTTTCATCATAAACGTCTAGTAAGTTTCTATCTACAAAATTACTTTTTAAAAGCTTATTTCTTTGAAATAATATTTTATT